>DEIP01000175.1:0-919 GCA_002352605.1 Desulfobacteraceae bacterium UBA2771
AAGATTAATCCGCAACGAGATTTTAAAAGATGTTATGCCTCTTTTATGGCATGGACTCACAAACCAAGCAATTGAGCTGCTAAAGCAAATCGAACCCGAAAAAATAAAGAATAATGAAAAATTGGCCAAGCTCATCGCCTACCTTGAGAGAAACAATGAAATGATCCCTTGTTATGCGCTACGCAAGAAACTTGGGTTATGCAATTCAAGCGCTATTGGTGAGAAAATGAACGATCTGATCGTTTCCAATCGTCAGAAGCATAATGGCATGAGTTGGTCGAAGAACGGCTCACTTGCATTGGCTGCACTAACTGCGGCCAAGCTTAATGGAGAAGATCACACTTGGTTGAGAAAAAAAGAGCTATCATTTAAGTTAGCTGCTTGATTTTATAAGAATTAACTAACTGCACAGCTCGTCTTCAGGCTTGTGTGCATGGGAAAATTACGTTGAAAAACACGTGTATCCGTGTTAATTAGGAAGGCTATTCACTTCGGGGCTTTTATCCCCCCCAACTAACCCACCTAATCGGCAGTAAAGGAGGAGTGACATGCGTAAATTTTCAATTGGTTTCTTATTGTCTCTGGTTGCTGTAATTGCTTTTACATTCGCGGCTGTGGACGCCGGTGCAGCGAATACCCTTAAGATCGGTTTCAACATCCCCCTGACCGGCGATAATCCGGACGTGGGTGCTTCATCGAAAAATGCGGCGGAAATGTACCTGAAGAAAAACCCGAAGGTCGAGGTGGGTGGTAAATCCTACGTCCTCAAGTTTTTCTACGACGACAACGAATACAAGGCCGAATCGGCCGTCAAGGTCAGCACCAAACTGATCACCGAAGAGGAAGTCCTGGGCATCATCGGTCCCCAGTCCTCCAGCCAGGCCGTACCGGCCGGAGAAGTGGCCAACAACTACGCCAC
>DEIP01000175.1:1080-4567 GCA_002352605.1 Desulfobacteraceae bacterium UBA2771
GTGGTGGCGTTTGAAAGTTTTACCACCGGTGATAAAGATTTTTCCGCTCAGATGACCACCATCAGGAGTTCCAGTGCCGATGTGTTGTTTACCCCCCAGTACTACAGTGAGGTACCGCTGATTATCCGCGCCGCCAAGGAGATGGGCTGGACCAAGCCGATCATGGGATCTGACTCCTGGGGAGGGGGCGACCTGATGGGCCTGTGTGGTGACGACTGCAAGGGCTACTACTTCTCCACCCACTATGCCGCCGCAGGCGCCAAGGGAGATACCAAGGCCTTTATCGATGAATACACCGCCGCTTACGGAAAAACTCCTGACGACGTAGCTGCCCTGACCTGGGACTCATTGGGGCTGATGATCCAGGCCATCAAAGACACCGGTGGTCTTTCCGGTGACGTCAAAGCCGACCGCACCAAGGTCAAAGATTCCCTGGCAGCCATCAAGAACTACCCCGGTATCACCGGTGGCATGACTTACACTCCCGACGGTGATCCAAAAAAATGCGCCGTGGTGGTCAAGATCAACGACGAGGGTAAATTTGTTTTCCACAAGTCTGTCTGCCCTAAATAGATCCTAAAACAAACTGTTGTGATGCACCGGCCGCTTCTCTTTTGGGCGGGGCGGCCGGGCCAACAAGAAAGGGAGCGGGCATGCCTGTTTCCCTTTCCTTTTGACGGGAGCCGTTGTCCATGACCATCACTTTTTTCATGCAGAACCTGGTTAATGCCTTGCAGTGGGGCAGCTTTTATGCCCTGATCGCCATGGGGTACTCCATGGTGTACAGCATTCTCATGCTGTTCAACTTCGCTCATGGGGACATCTTTATGGTGGGGGCCTACATCGGACTGGGTGTGTCCCTGGGGCTGTTGTCCCTATTTGGTACCGGGGCGGCCGCTATTCTGCCCGGCTGGTTCCTGCTGGTGCTTACCATTTTAATTTCGATGTTTCTCACGGCATTCGTGGGCATCATCGTGGAGCGGGTAGGATACCGTCCGCTGCGAGAGGCGCCTCGCGCATCCGCCGCCATTACCGGGTTGATGATCGGCATTATCCTCGAGACCGGCAACATCCTGTTTTTAGGCGGATCGCGGCTCAAGTTTCCCCAACTCATCGAATCGGTGACCTACAACATCGGCGGCGTATACGTGACCAACAAGAAAATAATGATCGTGCTGGTCTCTCTTGGGCTGATGCTGGCCCTGCACCAGTTTATCAGCCACACCAAGTGGGGCATGGCCATGCGGGCCATGGCCTACGATTACGTGGTGGTGCCGTTGGTGGGTGTTCCCATGAACACCATTGCCGCCATGACCTTTGCCATCGGTTCGGCCCTTGCTGCCGTTGCCGGAATTCTCTTCGGTCTGGCCTATCCGGTGCTGGACCCGTACATGGGTGTCAGCCTCGGGTGGAAAGCTTTCGTGGCAGCCATTCTGGGTGGACGGGGATCCATTATGGGGGCCTGCCTCGCCGGTTTCATGCTGGGCTTTATTGAAATCATGATTGTGCCCGCGATTCAGATCATCAATAGACTGCTCTCATTGAACATCGGGTCCAACCTGCGTGATCTCATCGCCTATTCCATCGTCCTGCTGATCCTCATTTTCAGGCCACACGGACTGTTCGGGCAGCCATACAGCGCGAAACTGCGACTCTAATCCTCATCGGGGATCTTCTCTGCGAACAAGGAAACGCTAACATGGACGAAACACACGCACCGCAACAGATCGGCGGTATTTTTTACCGGATCGGCCTGTTTTTTAAACCGGTGCCCCTGTTGGGATATCTTCTCGGGTTTTTGGCCTGTGTGCTCTTGGAACAGTTGGCCGGAGAAGGGTTGGCATCGTTATTGGGACTACCCAAGATACCGGTGCTTTTCGGTCTGCTCACCATCTTCAAAGTCGTGGCTGGGATGGTGAATCTGCTCATCAAAGGGGATGTGTTCAACTGGGCCTCCTTGGTGCATATCCCCTCCGTCCTGGCGTACCTGACCGTCATTTACCTGATTCCGCTCGGTGTTGTCGCCCGGACTGCCGTAAAGCCGGCCAATTCACTGGCCCGCTACCTTCAGGGCTTTCCCCTTGTCATCACCGCGTTGGTGCAGTTGGGACTGATGTATACGGTGCTGCATATTTGGGCTGAGATGAGCGATTATCGACTGATTACACTCAAGTTGACCCTGATTGCCATTTTATTAACCCTGAGCCTGAATATCATCAACGGGTACATGGGCGAATTTTCATGCTCACACCCCGGTTTCATGGCCATCGGCGCTTACATGTCCAGCCTTTTTACGGTGGGACTCTTTTCCAGTGATAGGGTGCTGGGAGATGCAGTGTTCACCTTTTCTGTTGCCTACCTCTCCTTCCCCTTGGCGCTGCTCTTTGGCGGGATGATGGCCGCTCTGGGCGCATTGATCGTCGCCATTCCCTCTTTCAAGACCCGGGGGGATTACCTGGCGATCATCAGCCTGGCCTTTCTTTTCATCGTGAAGAGCTTTTTTGAAAACGTGCAGGCCTTGGGCGGATCCAGGGGTATTGCCGGACAACCGGACTGGGCCGCGTTACCGGTGATTTTCATCACCGTGGCTTTTGGCATCTGGACTATCAACAACTTCGTCACCTCCACCATGGGTAAAGCTCTCAATGCGGTACGCGACGACGAGACGGCGGCTGAAGCCATGACTGTGAACACCCGTAAGACCAAGATGTCCGCTTTCCTGTTCGGTGCCTTCTGGGCCGGTGTGGCCGGTGGCCTGCTGGCCCATGTGCTGCGCTATGTGAATCCGGCCATGTTCGGCATCCAGAAACTGGCGGAAGTGCTGGCCATGGTTTATTTCGGTGGTTTGAACTCCGTTTACGGATCCATCGTCGGTGCGGTCTCCATCAGCCTGCTGGGGGAGGCCCTGCGTCCCCTGGAGATTCTCAAGTGGATCGTTATCCCGCTGCTGCTTATTCTGGTGATGATCTACCGGCCCACCGGGCTCATCGCCTTCAAGGAATTTGATGTTCGCCAGGTGTTCGGACCCAAGGAGGTGGATTGAGATGCCGCTTCTTCACGTCACTGATATGAGCCACAATTTCGGCGGCCTGCAGGCCGTTTCCGGATACAACCTTAACCTGGACCCGGGTCAGATCACCGGGCTCATCGGCCCCAATGGTGCCGGTAAGACTACTATTTTCAACCTGATTACCGGCATCTACCGGCCCACCAAAGGGTCCGTACGCTTTGACGGTGAGGAGATCGTCGGAAAAAAGGCCAACGAGACCTCCGCCATGGGCCTGGCCCGCACCTTTCAGGAGATGAAGCTCTGGCGGCATATGACCGTACTGGAACACGTTAAGATGGCCCGCTACTCCAAGTTATCATACGGCTTCATGGGGGCCTTTCTGGATACGCCCAAACGCCGGCGGGAAGAGCGTAAGACCACGGACCTGGCCATGGAATACCTGAAGATGTTTGCCGTGGACCAGTTTGCCGACCAGTT
>DEIP01000175.1:4611-6139 GCA_002352605.1 Desulfobacteraceae bacterium UBA2771
GAACCCACGGTGGGTATGACACCGGACGAGATGATGGCCATGATCGAGGTGGTCCGAAAAGCCCACGAGCGCTTCAACCTGGCTATTTTTCTCATCGAACACCGACTGCGTGTGGTCCAAGAACTATGCCAGCATGTGCAAGCCCTGGTGTTCGGTCAGGTCCTGGTGGAAGGCAAACCGGACGAGGTCCAGAACCATCCCAAAGTTATCGAAGCCTACATCGGTGATCAGGAGATAGAATTCTAATGCTACTCAAGGTGGAAAACCTCCGGGTGTCATACGGAAAGATCAAGGCCCTGCACGGGGTCAGCTTCACCATCGACGCCGGTGAAATCGTTACCATCATCGGCGCCAACGGAGCCGGAAAAAGCACCACACTACGGGCGATTTCCCGAATGGTGCCGGTTGAGGCAGGGTCGGCCATGACCTGCATGGGAAAAGACCTGTTCAAATTCCCACCCGAAAAAGTGGTCAGCCAGCTGGGCATTACTCACGTGCCCGAAGGGCGTCGGTTGTTCGGAAACCTGACGGTGCTGGAAAACCTTCAGTTAGCCACTTTTGCCCGCAAGGATCTCGACAATGTAAAAAAAGACCTGCGACGTGTGTTTGAAATTTTCCCCCGGCTTGACGAGCGCAAATCCCAGGCTTCGGGAACCCTGAGCGGCGGCGAACAGCAGATGGTGGCTATCGGCCGTGCGTTTATGAGCGGCCGCCGGCTGATGCTGCTGGACGAGCCTTCAATGGGATTGTCGCCGCTGCTCATGGTGAATGTGTTCCAGGCCCTTAAGGAGATCAATCGGCAGGAGGGCACTGCTATTTTGCTGGTGGAGCAGAATGCTCGGCTGGCCCTGAAGTTTTCCCAAAAGGGCTATGTTCTGGAAAACGGTAACCTCGTGCTGGAAGGTGATTCCAAGACCCTGATCAATGATCCTGAGGTCAAGAAGGCCTATCTGGGCGGCTAAGCCGTGTCTATCCAGAAACAAGGACCTAATAGCGTAAAGCGCTAATCTGAAAGGAATGAAAGTGTCAAAGAAGGAATAAGGAATTTTCTTTTGTGGGCAAAAGTATGGCAAAAATGGCGTTGTGTGTTAATAACCATGCTGATACAGGATGTTGTATGGTTTTATTAGCCGGCATTCATTGGCAAAGGGGGCTATTTCCAAAAAATTAAAACACACCATTTGAGCAGTTGAATCACCATCAAAATTGGTGTTTTTCCTGAAATTGGGACGCAAATCCGGTGAATGCCCAAGGCGTATAATTCAGACATTATTGGAGCCAGTAGTCGATGGGTGGAAGCTGGGAATAGGAGTCATCATAGGTTAGGGTTCGCGAAAAAATAACTTCGCAGAATTGGCGGTCAGATTTGGTCCGGGTTTGGCTGATCCGAGAGAGAAAAACCACAGGAATAGCGAGCTATTTCGAGGCTTTTGAGAGTGAGGTGTCAGCCAAAGATGGGCTGAAGGTGAGCTGCGAAAATGTGAAGTTATTTTTGCGCGAGCCCTAAGGAATTACCGATCATTTGTTG
>DEIP01000106.1 GCA_002352605.1 Desulfobacteraceae bacterium UBA2771
TTTATAAAGTTCACGATCCTAAATTACAATATTCACCAACTTCTTCTTAACCACAATCACCTTCTTGATCGGTTTTCCGTCGATAAAGCGCACGATTCGTTCGTCGGCCAGGGCCGTTTGTTTCATGGTTTTTTCGTCATCATCCAGGGTGGCGGTGAAACGGCTGCGCAGTTTGCCGTTGACCTGGACAACCACCTCCACTTCATTTTTCACCGTGGCCGCGTCGTCGAAGGTCGGCCATGGGGTCAGCAAAACGCTCTCTTCGTGGCCCAGGGCCTCCCAGAGTTCTTCGCAGAAATGAGGAACGATGGGAGACAGGAGCAAAACGGTCGCCTCCAGGGCGAAACGCATGGTCCGGCGGGCCGCGCTGTCCAAGCCGGTTTCGTCAATGGCCTGCATGGTGTTGAGCAGCTCCATGACGGCGCTGATGGCCGTGTTAAAATGAAACCGTGCTTCGATATCCTGAGTGACCCGCTTGATGGTCGCATGGGTTTTGCGGTGAAGTTCCCGGAAGGACGGACGCAACGTCTTGATGTTGATGGGACCGGACATCGGTTCCATCAGCAGCGGCAGCCAGCGTTCGGCCAGCCGCCAGACCCGTTGCATGAACCGGAAGCTGCCCTCCACCCCCTGCTCGCTCCACTCCAGATCCCGTTCAGGCGGTGCGGCGAACAGACAAAACAGACGGGTGGTGTCGGCCCCGTATTGGTCGAGCAAGATATTGGGATCGATGACGTTCTTTTTCGATTTGGACATCTTTTCCACCCGTCCGACGGTTACCGGCCGGCCGCATTGTCGGCAGGTCCGCCGGGTATCGCTCTCTTCGGCGACCTGTTCGGGGAAAAGGAAACCGTGTTCCGGGCAGGCAGTGGTCTCCTTGCACACCATGCCCTGGGTGAGCAGCCGGGTAAAGGGTTCCTTGAATGCGACCAGCCCCAGCGACGCGAGCACCCGGGTAAAATAGCGTGAATAGAGCAGATGCAGTATGGCATGCTCCACCCCGCCGATGTACTGATCCACCGGCATCCAGTAGTCGACCGCATCTTTGTCGAACATGGCCGTGTCGCACCGGGGGCTGCAGTAACGCTCGAAATACCATGATGATTCCACGAAGGTGTCCATGGTGTCGGTTTCGCGACGGGCATCCTCTCGCCCGCATTGGGGGCAGCGGGTTTTGGTAAACGCATCCAGGCCGGATAGCGGCGATCGGCCACCTTCCAGCAGGTCAACCGCTTCGGGAAGCACGATGGGCAGGTCCGCCTCGGGAACAGGAACGATGCCGCAGCTATCACAGTGAATCATGGGAATGGGGGTGCCCCAGTATCGCTGCCGGGAGATGCCCCAGTCGCGCAGTCGGAAGCCGACGGTTTTTTTACCGATGTCGTTTTTCTCCATAAATGCGGCGATGGCCGCCATGGCCGCCCGGTTGCCCAGGCCGTTGAAATCCCCGGAATTGACCATGCTGCCTTCGCCGGTATAGGCAGCCGCCATGGACTGGCCGTCCAGGTCCTGGTCCTCAGGGCTTACCACCACGACAATGGGCAGGTCGTATTTTCTGGCAAAATCGAAATCCCGCTGGTCGTGGGCCGGCACCGACATGACAGCGCCGGTGCCATACTCCATAAGGGCGAAGTTGGCCGTATAAATGGGCATGCGCCGGCTGTTCATGGGATTGATGCAATAGGCGCCGGTAAACACGCCTTCTTTTTCATAATTTTCGATGGCCTTGCTGGAGCGCTCCTGAAGGGAGATGCGCTCGACAAAGGCCGCCACGGCCGCCGCCTGGTCAGTGCCGGCCGCCAATTTGGGCACCAGGGGATGTTCGGGTGCCAGGCACATGAAGGTGGCACCGAAAATCGTATCCTGACGGGTGGTGAACACGCTGATCACCGACCGGCTGCCTTCCACGGGGAACCGAATCTCCGCACCGAGGCTTTTGCCGATCCAGTTGCGCTGCATGGTGATCACCTTGTCCGGCCAACCGGGAAGCATGTCGCAGTGCACCAGCAGGTCATCGGCAAAATCGGTAATCCTGAAAAACCACTGCCATAACTTCTTTTGACGGACCGGTTTTCCGCAGCGCCAGCACATGCCCGCTTCGACCTGTTCGTTGGCCAGCACCGTCTGGCAGGGTTCGCACCAGTTCACATAGGATTCTTTACGATAGGCCATACCTTTTTGGACCATCTTGAGAAACAGCCATTGCTCCCAGCGGTAGTATTCGGGACGGCAGGTGGCAATTTCCCGATCCCAGTCGTAGGAAAATCCCAACCGTTTGAGTTGAGCCCGCATGGCATCGATATTCTCGTCGGTCCACCTGGCCGGGTGGGTGTTATTGGCAATCGCCGCATTTTCCGCCGGCATGCCGAAGGCATCCCAGCCCATGGGGTGCAGAACATTAAACCCGCGCATGCGCTTGTAGCGAGCCACCACGTCCCCGATGGTGTAATTTCTCACATGTCCCATATGGATCTTGCCCGACGGATAGGGAAACATTTCCAGCAGGTAGTATTTTTTTTGGTCGGGCACCTCGCCGACATTAAATAACCGGTCGCTTTGCCAGCGTTTCTGCCACTTGGCTTCGATTGGCCGAGGATGATACCGTGTGTCCATGAATCTTCCTATCTTCTTGCGAATATTATCGATTTTGTTAGGTCCGAGTGAACCCTCATGCCATAAAGACCGCTAAAGATCAAGAAGGGATAGGTGGATCGGTTGAAGGCGGAAGGTTTTTAAGGTAGAAGGAATTCTGCCGTTTTTAAATAACGTCGACCCCGATTGACGTGATCTGCCCTACAAGCCGATCACCCTTTTTTATCGATTCCCCCCTAAAATTCCGTTGACTTGCCGATAAGAATTCTTTACCTATTCAAATTTAGTCTACGATAACAATACAAAATGGATATAATCGTCTGCGAATGACCAGCAAAATTCTCATCAATGCAGTGGACCCTGAAGAGGTTCGGCTCGCGATTGTCAAGGACAGCCGTCTTGAAGAGTTCCACATCGAAAGCGCGGCCAAGGAGATCCTCCACAGCAGTATCTACAAGGGTGTGATCACCCGCATTGAGCCCAGCCTTCAGGCGGTGTTCGTGGACTTCGGTGTCGACCGTCACGGTTTTTTGCAAAAACAGGAGATCCACAGTGACTATTTCCAGGGGCCGCCGGTCAACGGCAACACCATCCAGAACCTGGTGAAACGCGGCCAGGAGCTGATGGTGCAGGTGACCAAAGATCCCATCATGAAAAAAGGGGCCATGCTCACCACCTTCATTTCTCTGCCGGGCCGCCACGCGGTGTTGATGCCGGGAAGTGACAGTCGCGGTATTTCAAGAAAAATTGAAGACGAAACCGAACGCAACCGCCTCAAAGAGGTCGTTGAAAAACTGAATCTGCCCGACGGTTTCGGCATCATTATCCGCACTGCCGGCCAGGGGTGTACCAAGACCATGCTGGCCAAAGATGTTCAGTATCTGCTGCGCCTGTGGAAGAACATCACCGCCCTGGCCGTAAAATCCCCGGCGCCGTCAGCCCTTTACAAAGATCGAAATCTGGCCGTTCGTTCCATCCGCGACCACTTCACACCGGACATCAAGGAAATTCTCATCGACGATGAGGCGGTCCTCCAGGAGGTGAAAAGTTTCGTTCAAATCATCGCACCCAAACAGACAAACATCGTCAAGCTGCACAAATCGGACAAACCTATTTTCACCCGGTTCCAACTGGAAGATCAGATCGCCGCCATTTTCGACAACCGGGTGGCCTTAAAGTCGGGCGGGTCGGTGGTGCTCGAACGTACCGAAGCATTGGTGGCCATAGACGTCAACTCCGGAAAGGGCACCCAGAAAAAAAACATCGAAGAGACCGCCCTTATGACCAACCTGGAAGCAGCACCGGAAATCGCCCGTCAACTCAGGATCCGTGATCTGGGTGGGCTCATTGTGGTTGATTTCATCGATATGCGCGAGCAAAAACACCGCAATCAGGTGGAAAAAACGCTACGCGCCGGCATGAAAGAGGACCGAGCCCGGGTTAAAATCGGCAAGATATCCAAATTCGGTCTACTGGAGCTCTCCCGACAGCGCCTGCGACCATCCATCGACTTTGGCAGTATGGAAACCTGTTCGCACTGCGGCGGAAAAGGCCAGGTGCCATCCGCCGAAACACTGGGGCTACGATTTTTAAGGAAGCTGAAGCTGGACACGCTGAAAGGGGATATCTTGCAGGTGACCGCCCAATTGCCGGCACCGGTGGCTACCTACCTGCTTAACCGCAAACGCAAGGAACTGAGTGACCTGGAAGACAAACAGGCCATCGGCATCACCATCATCGTCCGGGAGGACCTGACCCCCGGCCAGATGGAGATCGTTTACGGGAAAAAAAATAAAACCGCGGAGAATCCATCCGCATAGGCCTCACACACATTTTTCCGGTCACGGCGGAAAAACCGTCCACAAGAACCAATTGACGAGAAGGGTGATTTGCAGTATATCAGCGCCACTTTGAACCATCGCCCGACATACAGGACGGCTGTGACCCCGATGGGCGAGGGCACCGGCGCCTGAAATGATATGAATGCCGCCCATCCGGAAAATAGGGCATTAACCGACAGGAGGTTTCAACACCGATGAATATCGCTTACGCAATGGGACAGGGAGGCGCCGCCTCGGGTGGCGCAGGAGGTTTTACATCATTTGTTCCGCTGATTCTCATGTTCGTGATCTTTTATTTTCTGCTGATCCGTCCCCAACAGAAGAAAACCAAAGAACACCGGCTGATGATCGACAACCTGAAAACCGGAGACCGAATTGTCACCGGCGGCGGCCTTCACGGTCGCATCACCGGCGTCCAGGAGAGCGTCCTGACGGTGGAGATTGCTGAAAAAGTGCGGGTTAAAGTAAACCGGGCCAGTGTATCTGCAATCATGCAGGTAGCCTCCCCCCCGGCCGCACCCAAAAAGGATAAGAAAGACAAATCCTGAATTCAAATTGTTTTCTCCCAAAAAGCCCCATTGTCGCCGGCATACTGATCCCCTTCGAGCGCAGTTTCGTCTGCATTCGACACGGGTCCGGCACGGCGGCTGGGGCTTTGGCGTGCAGATCATGAAAGGAACGAAGCGTTGAAAAATCTTTCGTGGAGACTCATCGTAATTGCGGCGGTCATCGTAACCGCAGTGATTTATGTGATTCCGACATTTCAACCCGGTGTCTGGCCCCATAAAAAAATCAACCTGGGCCTCGACCTTCAGGGCGGCATGCACCTGGTGCTGGAGGTGGATGCGGACAAGGCCGTCGAAAACACCATCGAACGGGTAGCCCAGGAGATGCGCCAATTATTGAAAAAAGAGCACATTCGGACCTTGGGCATTGAACGGGTGGAAACCGT
>DEIP01000036.1:0-15673 GCA_002352605.1 Desulfobacteraceae bacterium UBA2771
TCTGTCAGCAGGGTTATGTCTTGCGTTTGGTCGATAAGTTCTGCCAGCGTCTTTATAGCTTTTTCGAAAAGGGATCTGACCATTTTACCGCAACTCAGTTCCCAAATGAATCGGCTGGCTCTATCCATGAGGACGATAGTCCATCCGGAAGAGTCCTCAGCAGGAACATTTTTATTAACTTTCGTATAAAATTCATCACCTTCGATGACCAATTGGATAAACCTATGTGCCATTGAATAGATGAGTAGCGTGTGATGCAAAGTAGAAAATTTTCGTTCCCAGGAAAGGAGGGTGTTTTTAGCGATATCAAAAACCCTGCAGGTAGCATTGAATGACGTCCCCTCAGTGCGGGCCTTTAAGACTTTCCAAATCGTACTGACAGGCGTTCTGAAACCTTGCAGGAAGGTGTTTTTTGTTTCTGAAAATGAAAGCCCACAGTCTCGACAAAGAAACATTTTTCTGAAACCATTTGAAATTGTTTTGTATTCATAATCAATTCGGGTATTTTCAGACGAGCAATTGGGGCATTTACATGTAAACAGAGGCATAATCTACTCCTTTAAATATTAGTTGGGGTAGATTACCGTACACCTTTTAGTTAGCTGTGTCCAGTTTTATTTGTGTTTTCAGCCATATACAGTGCCTATTCAACTGAACCAGTGCCCGGCACGGGCACCCGGAATCTCACCGCCGACGGCAAAAAAGCCATCTGCGATCCCTTCGACGCTTCCTTCGGGCCCACCTGAGCCCCGGCCATCAAGAGTGCTGACTGACGGTTGTCGGCCCTCCGGCAACCGTCAGTCTTGGAAAACCGCAAATTATTGCTTACTGCCGTAACGATTGATGCTCACCTTGTCGCGCTGAAGGGATGCGTCCGGGTGGGCGGAGGGCTGCCGGGCCGGATAGCCGATGGCCATGATGGACGACACCACCAGCCCCGACGGCAGCCCCAGCACCTCGGCCGCATAGTCACCGGCGGTTTGTGTTTCATCATGGTAGCGCTTGCGAAGCTGGATCCAGCAGCTGCCCAGCCCCATGTCGGTGGCGGCCAGATGCAGGATAATGGCGGCAATGGAGACGTCTTCCACCCACACATCCGATTTTTCGGGGTCCGCACAAACCGCGATGGCCAAAGGCGCGTTGGCTAAAAAAGAAGCGCCGTGGGGTTTGGCCTTGGCCAGGCGGTCGATAATTTCCGAATCCTTAACCACGACGAATTCCCAGGGATTAAACCCCCTGGAGGAGGGCGAACGCAAGGCGGCTTCCACCAGCAGATCCACCTTCGCCGGCTCGATCCGTTGTTTCTGAAATTGACGAACACTTCGCCGCGATCTCAGCAGGTCAATAAACATATTTTACCCTCCGACACGACGCGCCAATCGTGACAGCGCATTGTCTTCAATCTTCAGATCCCGGTTTACCGTCTTCTCGCTTCCTACATCAGTCATCTTGCGCAGCATTTCTTATACTTCTTACCGCTTCCGCAAGCGCACGGATCGTTCCTTCCGATTTTCGGGCCCTGGCGAACGACTTGAACCGGCGGTGGCGGTTGGCCTTCCTTGAAGTACCAACGGCCGTCTTCGTGGACAAATTCGGCAATTTCATGGTGATCAAACGCCTTGCTGTCTTTACGGTAGCGGGCCACAAACTCAACCGTCCCCGCCGTGTCATCCGGGCCGCCCTTCTCGACATTCCGAATCTCCAGTCGCTGCCAATCCAGCTTTTTGGACCAGGCCGCCGTCCCTTTGCGGTCATCGTCCTTACGACCGGCCGGGTGTGTGGTCTCAAAGATATAGTCAAACGCCTTTTTGGCATGGGCCGTGAACCGGGAACGCATCAGCGCTTCGGCGGTATCGGCCGTCCGCGCGCCATCAAGCAGCGGTTGACAACAATCGGCAAACTCCTTTTGACTTCCACAGGGACAAAGTTCCATCGTGTTGCTCCAGGTATTGGGTTTTTGTGCGCACATCTTTTTACATATCAGCCTTCAGGCAAAGGGTTCCTACGACTTTCCCGGGCGGCATCTTCCGGCTGGATACGCCAGGTAAACAGGGGCGACAGAAGGTAGAGAAAAGCGTATCCCAAACAAATTTGTCCAAAGATGGGAGTAAACATGCTGACTGTCAATAGAATCAGGTTGGCGCGACCGAACCAGGGATGGCGGCTCATCGTCCGTCCCAGGTGGATATAACGGATGGGGTAAATGTTCATGATGACACCGGCAAACCCCATGATACCTGCTGAAAACCCCCCCCAGAAAAGAATCCGCTGCGACGACAGGGCCAGGGCATGATCGAAAATCACCAGCGGGGACATGACCAGCATGGCCGCTGCAGGCGTGGGCAAGCCTTTGAAAAATCCGGGGATCGGGTTTTTATCCAGGGTAAAGTAAACCAGTCGGCCCATTCCCGCCACCGCGTAGAACACAGCGATCCAGCCCACGTGCAGGTGCGCAAAACGGCCTTCGCCAAACTGGCTCATGGTGACGTAGAAGATCCAGGCCGGTACGATGCAAAAGCTGATTGCATCGGCCAGATCGTCCATGATGCTGCCCATGTTGATTTTCTTCTTGGGCAGTTCCGCGGAAAGGGGTTCCGTAAGGCCCAGGCGGCGGGCCAGTGCCCCATCCAGCTTGTCAAAGGTGGCGGCCCCGATCAACATCAAATAGGATTCCCGCATGCGGCCTTGATAGGCAAAAAACACGGCAATCAGTCCCATCAGGGCGTTCATCACCGTCAGGGCATTGGGAAACACCGACAGGATTTTTCGCCGGAGCATCTGATTCCCGAAACACAATTCGTCCAGGCAGGCAGTGCCGTATTTGCGGCAGTAGCCGGCAATGGACCCCAGGTTGATAATAAAAAACAGGATCTCCACAAAAAACAGGATTCTCAGGGAGAGGTTCCCTAAGTAGGAGATGCGAAAATAGATCCACGATTCCGGACCTTGGGGAATATAGAAGGCGTAAGCGTAGAGCAGGGCACTGACCGGAGCGGCCACGATGGTGCGCATGCGGTTGTATTCGCTGCTTTCAGGCTCCACGCCCTGACGGATGGCAAATCCGCGCATGAAGGACGCAAAGCTGTCCCGCACCAGCACCGTTACACAAAGCGCCAGCACCAAAATCGCATGCAGTAGCTGGCCGCGGGTGGGGTCGGAGGCCGACACCAGCAGACGCCACATCATACCGGCGGCGATGACCGGAAAGATAATGGAATAAACCAGCTTGTCCATAAGCCGGTCCGCCAGTTGCGCCAGCGGGGCGTTGGGCCGGAACCGGGCCGAAAACCAGCCATCCACCAGATCGAAAATCATGGAGGTGAGCAGAAATGAAACCCCGACGATGTAAACCACCGGGTTTCTGCCCCACATGATCGCCAGGGCGCAGATCATGCCGCCAAAAATCAAAACAGGGCGACTGTATACGAGGATGGCGGCCAATCGTGCCGGCAGCGGAATGTTGTCGGTCATGGAAGCAATGCCTGTTGGCTTTAAAGGTGTTGATTGAGCGATTTAACCATCAAACGAAGCCATCATAAAGGGATTGCCCATTCGAGTCAAGGCGGGAGCGACCGGGTATTCACATCTTTTTATGCAACAAGGATCAAGACCGATGAGACGGCTTAGATACGACAAATATTTGACAAAAACAGGCGCTGCTATCAAAATGCTTGAATGAATCCGACCAATGACCCGATTTTGGATCATCTTTTTTCAGTTGGGGGGTGGAAATGAGCCTGCGGCGAAACCTGATCAGCCCGTACCTTTACGCCCGCTATGGCTTTCATCGCGTGACAGGCACCGGCGCGTTTGGAAACGACCGGGTTCGAATCGACCATGCTCTCGCTCAGCCCCAATGGAATCCCCTCAAACAGGCCTTATGGAAATACCACGTCAAGCAGTTTCATGAATCCTCATGTTCCGTGGCCAGCGTGGTATCATGCATCAATGCCATCAGTTCCCTGGGAAACGGCAAGGCCCGTCCCATCAGCCAGGCCGACATCCTCGATCGGGTGACCACCGGCCACTGGAAAAAACGGATGAGTGACGGCGGATACCGCGGACGCCGCGGGCTGCCGCTGCCACTTCTTGGCCAGGTGGTCAAGGACAGCATCGCGGCTTACCAACTGAAGGTTGGAAGCGTGGATGTCGTTCAGATACCCAAAAACGCACCCAGGAGATCGCCCATCCGGAAAATGCTGAAAAAGCGACTGCGCAATTTTGATCGCCTTGGCGGCGACCTGGTCATCGCCCATTTCGATCAGGGCACCCTCGTTCCCACCTTGAATATCCCCCACATATCGCCCGTGGGCGCTTATGATACAATCGCCGATCGGGTCACCCTGCTCGATGTGGATCCCGAACAGGAAAAGCCCTATCAGGTGACTTTCGACACGTTCTACAAGAGCCTGTCTTCCGACTACCATCATGTGTTTGAAGCATACGGGTACGGCAGCGGCGGGTATATCTGTATCCGGATACGATAGGCGGTCTTCGTAAAGTTGCATCTTCCGGTAATTATGGTTAGTTTTTTGGCCACCATGAATATGATTCAACCCAAACAGCGCATGTCCAGGAGACGGTTCATTGGCAAAATCTCGACAGCATTCAAGGTCGTGCTGGCGGCCCAGTTTCTGCCCCAGATGGTGCGGGCTGCCGCAGACACCGGCGGCACGGCTGCGGCGCTTCACTATCGCCCGCTCACCGGCGACGTCCTGCGGGAGATGGCCCGACGCAAGATGCACCATGGTCCGGACATCTTTTTGAATCCCATGGGTATCCCGCGCAACAAGCGATTCCGGCAGGTGCTCTCCTGGAAGCTGTTTCACAAAAACGCCTACGGTGATTTTCTTGACGACCAGCCGCTTTTACCTGTTACCATCGACTGGGAGCCAGTCAAGGCACACCGGGGCGTGTCGATCACCTTCATCAAACATTCGACCCTGCTGATCAAGGATGTGGACCGTGTCCTGCTGATCGATCCGGTATTCAACGACATCTTCTGGTTCATCAAGGACTTTACGCCCCTGGCTTTCAATCTGAATGAAATGCCACGGCCGGACCATGTACTGATCACCCACGGCCACTACGACCACCTGGATCACCAGTCCCTGGGACTCCTGGATCAGGGCACCCACGTGATCAGCCCCTTGGGGTACGACAGCGAATTCAAAGCGGCAGGCATATCCAACCGCACCCGGTTGGACTGGTATGAATACTACAGCGATGGCGACCGGGAGATCACCTTGCTGCCCGCCAACCACTGGACCATGCGCAACCCCATCATCGGCCCCAACCGCTCCCTTTGGGGCGGCTACATGATCAAAACCGCCGGCGGGCCGTCGATCTACATTTCGGGAGACAGCGCCTACTTTGATGGATTCGAACAACTGGCCAACGATTATAATATCGACCTGGCCATCTTCAACTTGGGCGCCTATGCACCGCGATGGCTCATGGCGCCCAGCCACATGAACCCGGCGGAAACGGTCCAGGCGTTTCAGGAGATCAAGGCCAGGCAACTGATGATCGCCCACTGGGGCACCTTCCAACTGGGCGACGAACCGGTTCACTTTCCCCCCGCAGACTTGAGACAAGCGCTTGATGAAAAAAGGCTTTTATCACGCTGGATCGAGCTGGGTCATGGGCAGACCCACTTTTTCTGACCGGGAATGTCTGTGGGGAGATAAATGGGTGACCACTGGCGTTACGAACAGGATTTTTGAGAAGAGGGCCTGGGTACCCGAGTCCCGGGTTTCATGCGTCAAGCGGGAAGGTTATTGGAAAATCGTTGAGTAGGCCCTAACCCAGCCGATAGGTCTCTCTCAGTTCCCGTGACATCCGGTTCACCGATGCAAACGCACGCTCCACGGTCTTCTCCTTGTCCGGGTTGACCAGGCAGCAGGTGGCTGGTGACAGCATGCTGCGGGCGATCAACAGATCCTTGTCCACGCCCCTTTTCGACAATAAATCCCAAACCGCTTCCAGCCGACCGATCAGCGATGACGGATCCTCTTGCGCAAATGTCTCAAATCCGGTGGGAACGATCCCCCAGACAATAATTCCGCCCTTGTCCAGAAATCGCTGGATGGATACGGCATAGGATGAAAAGATCTCCGCATTGGTGTAGATGTCCATGGACAGAACATCCAGGTCCAGGTTCAGCAGGAAGTCCCAGTCTGGGTTCCCGCACAGATGAATGCCTCGCGGCCGATTCACTTGGGAAAAGAACAGGTCGAGGTCACCCTTGGCCTTCAAATCACCGTATCCCGCCAGTGCGGAAAACAGAAACTGGAGCCCCGGTTCATCCACAAACATGAACGCGTTCGGGTTCATCCGTTTCAAACGACTCAGTTGGACGTTCAGCCGCTTGGCCATGAACTCCAGCATAAAGGGCCGGACCGTATCATCGAACAGGATGGGCCGCTCGTCCTGATCGAGAATGTTGAATCCGAAACTGATGGGGCCTTCCAACTGCCCCCGGATGGCCGGCCGGTCGGCCAGGTCCAATGCCAGAAACTGGTGGTAAACGGCTGAATAGGTCTCGCTGATGTCGAAATAGTCGGGATCGTCGAATCGTGCCAGGGTCTCTTCGAGTTCTTCGGCAAACCGGTCCATGGAAAACCGCAGCGTCCGCTCGCCGACGTTCAGAATAATGCCGGGAAAATGCTCGGCAGCCTGAACATACATGTCTTCATAGTAACTATAGTTGGGCAGTTGCGGCCAGAAGGGCACATCCAGCGACAGGGCCATTTCAAGGGCCCTGGAAACGTCGGTGTGGGGCATCACCGCCATGGCGGTGGTCAACAGGTTTCCGGGAAGGGTTGTCATATATCACGCTTTCGTATTGGAGGTCGGCGAAGATGGGACCAGCACGGACCGGGCGAAGCGAAACCGATTGCACGAACCGGCAGAAACCATAATGCGTTTGCTTGTTCGATGCATTGACCGGTCGAAAACCCGATGTTCCGGAAAAGCGACCCTTATAGGGTTCGTTCTAATCGAGGTTCCGCACCGGCAGAGCGCGGTAGGCACGCTTGTGGACCTTTCGAACGGAGTAATAATAGACGTTATCGTAGTTGAACACCGTAGCCGTGGGCCCCAGTTGTCCGGTTTCCGACGTCCAGATCCAACCGCAGCTCAGCCGGAGTTGCGGGACGATTTTCACCCATTGGCCACATGCGGTCTCGTAACCCTTGCCCTTTACGGCCAGGCTCTGCAGTTCCTTCAATGTCGGCATCCGCCAGTTTTCATAGGTCGTGGGAATGCTGTAGGGAAAGGTGAATTGGATCCATTGTTGCGCTTCTTTCCAATTGATATCACCCTGGTTGTCGGTCTTGGCCCACATCAGGCCCAATTCGTTGTCGGTGACGGTGCCGTCACCGTTGTCGGTAAACCGTTCGCCGGCAAGGGCGGCCTGACAATTCGCCAGCACCAACAAGGCCATTGCGAAAAAAATGCTCAATAAAGGGCGTCCGGCCATGGGGTCCTCCTTTTTTCGGAAACCGTTGGTAGAAGCACTGGGAAGACGGATCGGGTGGTCGGGGATCGCACGCGACCGATAAAACGCACCCGAGACGCAAGGACCGTGTTTAGATGTGCTCGATCCGCTTTTTCAATCGCTCGGCCACCTTGGCGCCGCGGTAGGAGATGATCGTCGCCGGTGAGCGCCGGAAAATTTTCTCGGCCACGGATCCCACCAGAATGTGCTCGAGATCGGTGCGGCCTTTGGGTCCCATAACGATCACATCGGCCTCCTCCGCCATGATCTGTTTCAGCAGTTCGTCGATGGGATTGCCGGTCAAAAATATGGAGCGGACTTTTTCCCGAGGATAACCGGCAGCGGAAATGATCTCATCCAGAGCGCGGTGCCGTTCATCCTTGATCTTCTGGACGTAATGACTGCCGTCCACATCATAACCCATGGCCGATATGGTTTTCACCGACTCCACATCACGGGAATTGATCACGCTGACGACGACCAGTTCGGCACCGCCGCACTGGGCGAATTGGGCCGCAAAATTAAACGTCCCTTGGGCATACTCGGAAAAGGCGATTGCCACGAGTACTTTTTTTATATTTTCCATCGCGAATTCCTCCGGTTGGAAGAGCCGCACATCCCTCAATCAACGAGGGTGCGCCACATTAAGGTTATGCGGCCGCTGCCGGAACGGTGTCCTCCTTGGGCATCCGCGGGCGCTGCACCAAATACATCATACCAAAAAGCAGTAACCCGATGAGATAGGTCCAGTAACGTTGCTCATGGGGAATCCTGATCAAGGAGGCGATCAAATCCGGCCGCATTAAACTCAGGGTCACCGCCAAGAAAAAAGGCACTTCCCAGATCTTGTTGCGGGCCACGAACCACCCCTGGGTGGCCGAGGCAAAGGCGAAGTTACCGATACAGGCCATGAGGAAAATCAGGATCCCCTGCGGCCAGCTGTTGACGTTGTGAAGAATCAGATCGCTGTTGAAAATGAACATAAACGGCAGGATAGCCGTACGAATGTCATACATGAAGCCCTGAATCCCCGTCGCAATGGGGGGTGACTTGGCAATGGCCGCGGCGGCATATGCCGCCAGGCCCACCGGCGGGGTGTCGTCAGCCAGGATGCCGAAGTAGAAACAGAACAGGTGTGCCGACATCAGCGGTACGATGAAATTGTTGAATCCGCCGATCTCGACGATGGCCGGGGCCGTCAGCGAGGCCATGACGATGTAGGTGGCTGTGGTGGGCAGCCCCATGCCGATGATCAGGCTGGTGAAGGCGGTGATGACCAGCATCAGAAAAATATTGCCGCCGGACAGGGTATCGATGATGGCGGTAATCAATTGGCCCAGCCCCAGGGCCACCACGCCCACGATGATGCCGGCCGCGGCGGTGGCGAGGGCCACGGAGACCATGTTCCGGGCCCCCGAGGCCAGTGCTGAAAAGATGTCGACGATGCCCTGCTTAAAGGCCGGCCCCAGTGGCGTTTTGGCCAGGTAGGCTTTCACCGGGTTTTGCAGCAGCATGATGATGGCCATGAGCCAGATGGCGTTGAAAGCAGCCAGCTCCGGGGAGTGGCGCACGACGATCAGTTCGTAGAGCAGCATCAGGATGGGCACCAGGTAGTGAATGCCGCTGATCAGGGTTTTGAAGAAGACCGGCAGTTCGGCCCGGGACATGCCACGAAGCCCCAGTTTGGAGGCTTCGATGTGGGTAATGTAGAACAGGGCCGCATAGGAGGCGAAGGCCGGCACGGCGGCCGCCTTGATCACCTCCACGTAGGGCACGTTGACGTACTCGGCAATGATGAAGGCGGCTGCACCCATGATGGGCGGAGCCAGCTGACCATCGGTGCTGGCGGCCACTTCCACGGCGGCGGCCTTGGTGGCCGGATACCCCACCTTTTTCATCAGCGGGATGGTGAATGTACCGGTGGTGACGATGTTGGCGATGCTGGAGCCGGAAACCAGGCCGGTGAGACCGCTGCCCATGATGGCGGCCTTGGCCGGCCCCCCCTTGAACCCACCTAAAAGACTCAGCGCCAGGTGAATGAAGTACTGGCCGGCCCCGGCCTTGTCAAGCATGGCGCCGAACAGCACGAAGAGAAATACGATGGTGGCCGATACATCCAACGGAATGCCGTAAATCCCCTCCGTGGACATGGTCATCTGACCCATGAACCGGTTCAGGGAAACACCCTTGAAGGCGATGAGATCGGGCATGTATGGACCGAAAAAAGCGTAACTGCAGAAGAGCAGGGCAATGATGGGCAGCGCCGGGCCGATGACGCGCCGGGCCGCTTCCAGCAGCAGGATCACCAGGGCGGACCCCATGATCAGATCCCTGACGATCGGGGCACCATAGCGGGTAATGAGCCCGTCATAGTCCAGGGCGATATACAGTGCCGAAACGGCGGCAATGATGCCGATGGCATAATCGAGAAGGGGAATCCGGTCCGTTGCGGAGAAATAATCGACGCCGAATTTTGATTTTTTAAACAGCGGGTAGTTCAAGTAAACCATAAACAGTGCAAAGCCCAGGTGGATGGACCGGATGAAGGTGGAATCCATGATCAGCCAGCTGGCGATGGAAAGCTGAAACAGGCTCCAGCAGACGGCAACGGCGGGGATCACCCATTTTGACCATCCTCTGGGCCGTCTTCCCATCCCCTCTTCTTCTTCCGCCATGCGCCTGGCGGTCGCCAGCCCGTCATCTTGCCCGTTCACTGTTTTGTCAGTCATCAGTATCACCCACCATCATCTGAAAAACGGTTTATCCCTGTGCAAATCCACCATCAATACAAAACGGCCGGCGGCGACACACATGCGCGACTCCACAAATCGGATGGGGCGAGCCGCGGCCAGGATCAGGCGCTTGGCGGAATCGGCAGGCTGAAATGAGCCCCTGCCGACCCGCATGTTTACCCATTCGGCCACAGACTATTTCAGACCGGCCTCCTTGAAATACTTCATGGCGCCGGGATGAATCGGTGCAGAGAGGCCTTCCAGCATGCCTTCTTTGGTCAGGACAGCATAGGCCGGATGGAGTTTCTTGAAGGCATCGAAGTTCTCGAACACCTCCTTGGTGATGGCGTAGACCACCTCATCGGGCACCTTGGAAGAGGTCACGAAGGTGGCTTTCACGCCGAAGGTGGGCACATCCTTGTCATTCCGGGCGCCAGGATACTGGGCCACAGGTATGAATGATTTTGCGTAGTAGGGGTATTTGTCAATGAGTTTGTCCACGTTGGAGATAGATACAAAACGGACTTTGGTGGCCCCTGCGGAGGCTTCCTTGAAGGCACCGCTGGGATGGCCAACCGTGTAGAAAAAAGCATCCAGTCTGCCGTCCTGCAGCAATCCTGGCGCTTCGGCAGCCTTTACCTGTTCGGCTTTGAGATCCTCTTCCCAGTCAATACCATTGGCCTCGAGGGCGTCGATGGAGTTCTGGCGCTGTCCGGAGCCCGGGTTGCCGATATTGACGCGTTTGCCCTTCAGGTCCTTGATGTCCTTGATACCGGAGTCCACGGACGCACACAGGGTCACAGACTCGGGATGGATACTGAAAACCGCTCGCAGATCCTTCTGGGGTTTGCCCTCCCATTCCGCCATTCCCTTGATGGCTTGAAACTGCCGGTCGGATTGAACGACACCGAATTCCAGGTCCCCTGACATTATTGCATTGACATTGAACACCGAACCGCCCGTGGATTCGACGGTGGCCCGAATGCCGTATTCCGTGCGTTTGGCGTTGACCATCTTGGCAATGGCCCCCCCGGTGGGGTAGTAGACACCGGTAATGCCGCCGGTGCCGATGGTGACAAAGGTGGTTTTGGCCTGTACCGGTGCAGGACCGAAGCCGACCAGAAGTGACAGGCCAAAAAACAGTGCCGTGACAAGAAGTAATGACTTTTTCATCCGAACCTCCTTTAGTTTGGTCAATGATGGTGACCGTTTGGTAATCAACCGTGCTATAGCGCCCAGTTACTGGTATTTCCCGATAGTTAGCTGTTCTCAATGGATAACCCTTGTTATCGGGACAACCTGTCCAACCCCATGTATAAAAGGGCCATTGCCGTCTGCATGCTTAGATAAAAGGTGGGTGCGTTAAAACTAATTTATGTGTCGTCTTAACCATCGGACTACTTGAACAGGGAACAAGAATAATATAAAGGAAATATGTCATTTCATCAACCTTGAAATTTTTGGTGCTGAATAAAGGCAACGATTTGATCATTTCATCCATCGTGGACGATATGATCGAGTCGCCTGGGAGATAGAAAGATGTGCCCCGACAAAACAGCGCCGACCGTCAGTGTTATCCTGCCCGCCTACAACCGAGGATGGACGATCAGGGAAGCGATCGATTCGGTACTCGATCAGGATTACGAAAACTTCGAACTGATCGTGGTGGACGACGGCTCCACCGATGAGACCCCTCACCTGCTCTCAGCTTACCAGGGTCGCATCACCGTCATCCGGCAGCAGAACCAGGGGGTCAGCGCGGCCAGAAACGCCGGAATCCGGGCTGCGGGCGGGGAGCTGATCGCCCTGATAGACTCAGACGACACCTGGCTGCCTGGAAAACTGGCCGCCCAGGTAGATTTTTTCGGCACCCACCCCGATGCCCGGATCTGCCAAACCGAAGAGATCTGGATCCGCAACGGCGTGCGGGTCAATCCGGGCAGGCGCCATCGCAAGCAAGCGGGCATGATCTTCGAACGAAGCCTGGCCCTGTGCCTGGTAAGCCCATCGGCGGTGATGATGCGAAAATCGCTCCTGGACGAGGTGGGGCTGTTCGACGAAACCCTGCCCGCCTGCGAGGATTACGACCTGTGGCTGCGCATCGCCTGGAAGCACCCCATCCACCTGATCGACCGGCCGCTAATCGTCAAGCGCGGCGGACACGGTGACCAACTTTCCCGGATGCCCGAGTTGGACAAATACCGGATCCGGTCCATCGCCCGGCTGCTGGACAGCGACTGTCTCTCCCCAAGCCAGAAAAAAGCCGCAAACGCCATGCTGAAAACCAAATGCACCATCTACGCCCAGGGTTGCCGCAAGCGGGGACGGATCGCCGAGGCGCAAGGCTATGCGGAATTAGCCGTAAAGTATGAGAAAGCGGATATGGATTAGAAGGGTTCAAGCGGGATAGACTACCTAAAGATGCTGGCCCCGGTTATGCGTGGCAGCCGATTGCGCCGTTCTTGTTTTGATGGTATGAGAAACTGATAACACTTGACGAACTCCTTACAATTCTCTCAACCCACGGAGAAACACATGCCGAAACACCCCCGGGCCGGAAAGCCGGTGCTCCCTGCGTCGCTGACCAACATCCCGCGGTTGATCAGTGCCTATTACACCGATTCGCCGGATCCCGGAAACCCTGCCCAATCGGTTTCCTTCGGTACCTCGGGCCATAGGGGTTCCGCCTTGACGGGCAGTTTCAACGAAGCGCACGTGCTGGCCATTTGCCAGGCCATCTGTGATTTTCGGGCCGGTGCGGGGATCGACGGCCCCCTGTTTGTGGGAATGGACACCCATGCCCTTTCCGAGCCGGGGTTTGCCGGCGTGCTGGAGGTTATGGCGGGAAACGACGTTACCGCCATGATCGACCATCGGCGCGGATATACGCCCACGCCGGTCATCTCCTTTTCCATCCTGGCCTGGAACCGTGACCATGCACCCCATACGGCCGACGGGGTCATCATTACCCCATCGCACAACCCGCCGGACAACGGCGGCATCAAGTACAACCCCCCCCACGGCGGTCCGGCCGGAAGCCAGGTGACCGGACAGATTGAAAACCGCGCCAACGAACTGTTAAAAGGCGGCAACCGCGGTGTCAAACGCGTGGCTTTTAGGCAGGCGCTTCGGGCCGGCACCACCCGGCGATTCGATTACACCACGCCTTACGTGGACGCCCTGGCGGAGGTGGTCGATATGCAGGCCATCGCCCGTGCCGATCTGACCATCGGGGTGGACCCCCTGGGCGGGGCGGCGGTGGATTACTGGCCCCAGGTGGGTGAGCGTTACAAGATCAATATCGAGGTGGTCAACGAGCGGGTGGATCCCGCCTTTGCCTTCATGACCCTGGACCACGACGGTAAAATTCGCATGGACTGTTCCTCGCCCTTTGCCATGGCCGGCTTGATTGCCCTGAAGGACCGCTACGACGTGGCTTTCGGCAACGATCCTGATAGCGACCGTCACGGCATCGTGACGCCTGCCGGCGGCCTGATGAACCCCAACCATTATCTCTGTGCGGCCATTGACTATCTGTTTGAACACCGTCAGGACTGGCCGGCCGGGGCCATGGTGGGAAAGACCCTGGTGAGTAGCAGCATGATCGACCGGGTGGCGGCACGTCTGGGGACGAAAGTCTACGAAGTGCCCGTGGGGTTCAAGTGGTTTGTGGATCTCCTGCTGGAAGGGGCCTGTGCCTTTGGCGGCGAGGAAAGTGCCGGGGCTTCCTTTCTGCGCCGGGACGGCCGCGTGTGGACCACCGAAAAAGACGGCCTCATCATGGGGCTTCTGGCGGCTGAAATGACCGCCGTCAGCGGCCAGGACCCTGCCGACCGTTACCGCCTGCTCACCCGGGACCTGGGAGAGCAGGTTTATCAGCGCCTGGACGCGCCGGCCAGCGGAGACCAGAAAGCGGTCCTAAAAAGACTGAGCCCCGATCAGGTGCAGGCTGACACCCTGGCCGGCGACCCCATCACGGCCAAACTGACCCGTGCCCCCGGAAACGGCGAAGCCATCGGTGGCCTGAAGGTGGTCACGGAAAACGGCTGGTTTGCCGCCCGGCCTTCGGGGACCGAGGAGATTTACAAGATCTACACCGAGAGTTTCAAGGGCCCCGGGCATTTGCGCCTGATCCAGGAAGAGGCGCAACAGATGGTCAACGCTGTTTTTGCCGCCGCAGGGGTTTCCTGATTCATCCGATGCTTGGACTAACGACCCGGATAACATCGAGGCGTTCTATTCATTCGTGGTGGGATATGATGAGATCGCTTCGGGAGACGAATATGAAAAAGTTAAAACAATCCTCACATAACCATGAATCAGGAGAAAACTATTATGAAAGGTAAGCTGGCAATTATTTTGTCGTTCCTTCTTTTCGCAATTCCGCTGGCAGCACAAGAACACCCAGACACCCTTCAACAGATTAAAAAAACCGGACAAATCAGAATCGGCTATCGGTTGTCTGAACCACCCATGTCCTTTGTTGACGAAAACGGCAACCCGACTGGGTATTCTATTGATCTGTGTAAAGGTATTGTAACCGAAGTTGAAAAAAATATTGGTGCGGATGTAAAGGTTGAATATGTTCCCGTAACAGCCGAAGGGCGGTTTAAGGCTCTGAGTGATAACAAGATAGACATATTATGCGGCTCAACGACCAAAACGCTTTCCCGCTGTGAACTCGTGGATTTTACACAACTCACATTTGTCACAGGCGCTTCGCTCATGACCTTAAGAGACAATAAATCTCTTGATTCTGAAGGTCTTAATGGAAAGAAACTTGGCGTCGTGAAAGCAACCACAACCGCAACCGCATTGAAGAAACTAATCCGAGAAACATCAACGGATGCTGAAATCATCTTATATAATTCAGCAAAAGAAGGCGTCGATGCTTTAACTAAAAAGGAGATCGATGCCTTTTCTTCTGACCAGATTGTACTCATTGGCATCGTCTCAAACGCGCAGGATCCGATGAACTTTGTGGTTAGGTCTGAAGTGTACTCATTTGAACCGTTTGCATTTGCTGTAAGGAGAAATGATGCAAACTTTCGTCTGGTTGCAGATCGCGCCATATCCGATCTTTGCAGATCAAAAAAGATACTTGAAATTTACGACAAATGGA
The DNA here is from genome assembly GCA_002352605.1 of Desulfobacteraceae bacterium UBA2771. Taxonomy (GTDB): domain Bacteria; phylum Desulfobacterota; class Desulfobacteria; order Desulfobacterales; family Desulfosarcinaceae; genus Desulfosarcina. The sequence continues at coordinate 15,356 of DEIP01000036.1, forward strand.
TTGGCAAGTACACCCGACAAAGGCTGCCCATATTCGACGCAATGATTCAACTTAACGAAACACCAAAGTAAGAACAGGCCATGCCTATCCGGTTAACGACCAACACAACCACCCGTGGTATTGAACCCTTGGATTTGCCAGTCCGACGACACCACATATAGGTGCTTTTGGAGGCAACCGGATAGGCATGGAACAGACATAAAGAAAATAGCCGGATACAACCTCGAACCTCACTCTTATCCCTGAACCTCGCCCTTATCCCCCGCATCTGCTCTGATCAAACGCACCGAAAATCCAGGGCAACCACAGGGGGTTGCC
>DEIP01000036.1:15829-44713 GCA_002352605.1 Desulfobacteraceae bacterium UBA2771
GATGTCGACGCATCCATGGACCGGAGCATGCGGTTCAGGTGATCGACAAACGGCGCCAGCATGGTTTCCCGGGTCCGGTCTTTCTCCAGGTCGGTGGTTCCACGCTGGGCCCGGATGGACAGGGCTCTCAGATAGCGAACCAGGTGCGACAGGCGCTGCCGGTCATAGAGAAGGACGAAGTTATCGGGGACCAGGCGGGTCAGTTCGTCCTTCAGGATCTTTAGAAACTGCTCCACCACCGGTGCGAGGATGCGCTTTTTCTCCACGTCCATGATCCGGCACCGGGCCTCGTGGTGGGCCTCGACCACGGCGATGACCGCATCCCGCATCTCCTGGCCGCACCGGTGCACCCGCAGCGCAGTCAGCTCGTTCAATCGGGCGTTGTAGTCCGCCGCAGTGAGGGCGTTCAGAGAAAACAACGCCCGGGTGACACATTGGAACAGCTGCCCCTCGATGGCTCCCATACCACCGAAATAATGGGCCTGACGTTTCAACAGCGCCGGCAGCTTCAAATTCTTTTTCAGGAATTTGAGATCTTCGGCAAAATGGCGGGTCAGCAGGGCCGAAACGCCTTCGACGTGCGCCGCATCGGCCGCCCTCAAATCATTGAACAGCCGGATCCGGATCTCACTGCCGTCAATCTCCAGCCTGGGAAAAAGGCGCCACGGTGTACCACGATTGTCGTCGGCGGTGAGCACTTCCGAAAGGTCTCCGAAATCCCATTGGGTGATTCCCTTTTGCTCCCATTGCCGTTTCAAGGTTTTCAACCCCGACGGCATGGCCGGATCTCCCGAATCCCGGACCAACAGGGATTCGTCCCGGCCGCTGGCCACCACCTGGCCCTTGGCATCGGTGATGGCCAGGCGCATCTTCAAATGGTCCGGCAGGTCATCCACAGGCCAGGCCGCCGCCGGAATATCCACATTCAGGCGCTGAAAGAGAAACCGGCTCAGGGAGGTGGGCAGGCTTTCCCGGCCCCGGGGCATCTCGCGGATAATGGTCTGCACCGTGTCGGCCACCGGAACCAGCTTGACCCGGTGGGCTTTGGGCAACCCCTTGATCAGGGCGGTAATCTTCTCGGTCAGCATCCCGGGCACCAGCCAGTCCAACTGCTGCCGGGGTACGTCACCGGTCGCTTCCGATGGGATGGTCACAGTGACGCCGTCGGCCTCCGTTCCAGGCTCGAACGCATAATCACAGTCCAGGATCCGGTGGCCCAGGTCCAGCTGCCGGGGAAACTGGTCCAACACTTCCGGATCCGGTGCGTAGCGGATCAGCATCTTCCGGTCCAACCGCAGGAAACGATCGTTTCCCTGTTTTCGTATCCGGTGTTTCAAGGTCCGGATATCGAATACACCGGAGAGCCGATTCTTGTAGAACGCCACCAGCACCTCGTCGTCCACCAGAATATCCCGTCGCCGGATCCGGTTCTCCATGCTGCGCACGGTTTCCACCAGGGCGGCATTGTGGTCCATGAACCCAAGCGGCTGTCTCACGTCCCCTTCCACCAGGGCGCTGCGGATAAAGATGTCCGAAGCCTGCGGCGGGTCGATGCGGCCGAAGGCCACACGCCGATCATGGACGATGGGCAGGCCGAACAGGGTCACCTGCTCTTTGGCCACCACCTCTCCGCGGCTGCGCTCCCAGTGGGGATCGGACCAGCTGGTTCGGCACAGGTCGCCCCCAAGCGGCTCCAGCCAGGCCACATCCACCACCGCCGCCTTGCGGGCAAACAGGCGGGACGTCTCCACCATCTCCGCCGCCACGATCCAGTTACCCGGATTCTTGAACAGGCCCGAACCGGGGAAAAGCATCACTTCGCGCTCCTTGGCCGCCCTGAAGAACATCTTCTCTTTTTTCAGCGCGATGTTGGAGAGAAACCCGCTGAGGATTGAACGGTGAATGGCGGCATAGAGCGGGTGAAAGGCGCCGTCGGCAACCCGGCCGGGTGCATCGGTATTCGTCAGCGCCGCGCCCGTCGCCATCAGCGGGCCAAACCGCTGCTCCTTCAGCGCTGCCATGATCTGGCCGTTGATATCCCGCCATTCGCGGATTCGCCGGAAGGAAAGAAAGCGCTTCCGGCAGAACTTTTTCAACTCGTTCATGGATCGCGGCCGGTCGGCGCCGTCATGGACCGCCTGCCAGATGTTGAGAATGGTGATGAAGTCGGACAGGGGATCCACAAATTGCCGGTGGGCCTGGTCGGCCAGGGCCTCTTTCTCCAGGGGCCGCTCCCGAACCTCCTGGATGCTCAAGGCGGCGGCGATGATGACGATTTGCCTGAGACAACCTTCCTTTTGCGCTTCGATGAGCATTCGGGAAAGCCGGGGATCGATAGGCAACCGGGCCATGGTGCGGCCGTTTTCCGTCAATTGATATCGCACGGCGGCTTTCCCTTTTTCGTTCACGCGCCGGATGGCCCCCAGTTCCACCAGCAGATCGAATCCGTCCCGAATGCTTCTTTCCGCCGGCCGGTCAATGAATGGAAAATCGGAGATCTCTCCGAGTTTGAGCGCAATCATCCGCAGGATGACCTCGGCCAGATTGGACCGGAGGATTTCCGGCTGGGTGAACAGGGGCCGGTTTAGATAGTCCTCCTCGGAATAGAGGCGGATACACACCCCGTTTTCCACCCGTCCACAGCGCCCTTTGCGCTGGTCGGCACTGCTTTTCGATATGGGAACCACCGGTAGGGATGTGGTTCGGGATCGGGGCACATACTGGGCGATGCGCGCCAACCCCGTGTCCACCACGTAACGGATGCCGGGGATGGTAATGGAAGTCTCGGCCACGTTGGTGGCCACGATGATCTTGCGGGCCGCAGTGGCGGCGAAGACCCGGCGCTGCTCCCCGGCGCTGAGCCGGGCAAACAGGGGCAGGATGATGGTTCGCGGGTAACGGCGCCCTTCCAGTGTCTCGCAGGTTTCGCGGATATCCTGTTCGGTAGGCATAAAGACCAGGATGTCACCCCGGGTGTGGCGCGCCACCAACTGATCCACGGCCAGTACCGCCAACTCAACGGCCGTGCGGTCTTCCTTCTCTTCCGGGTCGGCATCAGGGTAGAAATAACGGGTCTCTACCGGGTAAAGCCGCCCGGACACCTCGATCACCGGCGCATCGTCAAAGGCTTTGGAAAACTTCTTGGTGTCAATGGTGGCCGAAGTGATGATCAGCTTGAGATTCTTGCGCCGACGGAGCAGCTGTTTCAGGATGCCCAGCACGAAGTCGATGTTCAGGCTGCGCTCGTGGGCCTCGTCAATGATGATGGTGTCGTATTCGTTTAGCCAGGGGTCTCCCTGGGTTTCCGCCAGCAGAATGCCGTCGGTGACCACCTTGATGTAGGCCTTGGGATCGGTTTTGTCCTGGAAACGGATCTTGTAGCCCACCGATTGGCCGAGACCCTCCCCCAGTTCTTCGGCGATCCGGTCGGCCACCGTGGTGGCGGCAATTCGTCGTGGTTGCGTACAGGCGATCTTGCCGTCGATTCCGCGCCCGGCGGCCAGACAGAATTTGGGAATCTGGGTGGTCTTGCCCGAACCGGTCTCGCCGGAGATGATTGTCACCGGGTGTTTTTGGATGGCATCGACGATGGCCGCTTTCGCATCGGTGATGGGCAGATGGGTCAGGTCCTGGAAACGGGGCACCCCTTCACGGCGACGACGCCTTCTGGCAACGGCGTCACGGATGCGCGGCGCCAGATTGGCCAGGCGTCGGGTTACGTCATCGTCTGCCGGCTTTTTCCGGAGCCGCACCAGCCGGTCCAGTTCACGGCGCAGGGCGATGGCGTCGCCGTGCATAACCTTTTTCAGCAGCTTTCTGAACTGGTCAATCTGTTTGCGGTTGTCGATCACGGTTCTTCCTGTTCGTCTACGATCATCGTGTTCGTGGCGCCCTTTTCTACCAAAACCCAAAAGGATTACAACCCTTTTATCTCGTACGGGTCTTGGCCTCGTTCATCTGCTGCAACAAGACAGATTGCGGTAGTGGGAAAAAATACAAAAAATGTTGTCTGGAAAAGGAACGGGAACTGCTGCGCGACGCCTCTCCCTATGCCGGGGTNNTGCGCGCCTATGAGCTGAAGAAACTGGTCCGGCGGCCTTGAATATCGATCAGCTTTTCGCTGCCTACCACAGGTGCGAACGTTTCGGACTGAGAGAACTTGCCTTTGACATGCTCAAAGATCTGGAGCGAAGACCGGATAATCATGATTTTGACAAAGGGCATTTCGTCGATTTGATGGATTCCACCATGGTGGCGGGCGACATGGCGTTGGCGGAACAAATTCGTCAGCACATCCCGGTTGACATTTTGATCGAACCGGAACTGACCCAGCTTCAATTCGAACTGCTCCAGGACAACGAAACCATGAAAAAACTGGACGTTCTGTTGCGGCGGGAGATGACTCGGCCCGATGACCATCTCTTGGATCCACCGCTGATCGATTTAAGCTATAAATTTGAAAAAACATTTCCCGCATTGAATATCGTTTTTGCCAGAGCGTTTATTATCGCCAATCCCGATCGGTATCACCGCCAATGATGCACTGCTGGATACCATTCGCAAGGCGCGGACTGAATTCGGGATTGAAGCCTGGGACGACCCCATCGAAGATTATGTGGAGTGGTCTTTCGGCAAGGATCTGGATGAGTTCCAAGAGAAAAACAAGTCCGAAAAACTCAACCAACTGATTCGTGATGTAGAAGCGACTCGCAAAGAAGCCAGAGACAAGGAAAAGGAGCTTCGGCAAAAAGAGAGCGCGCTCGAAGCGCTTTCTGCCAGGCTTGAAAAGAAAAAAAACCAATCATCACAGCCTGACCCTGGCTGGATGGACCATCACACCAGCCCGACATCCCCGCAAGCCGAGACGATCGTCCATCTTACGCAAAAGATCGAAAAGCTAAAGGGAGAAAGCGGCTCTCAACAACAAAGTCGGCACGATCTGAGAACGAAACTGCGTAACGAAAGGGCAAAATCTCTCAAACAGGAACAGATCAATCAAGCGCCACCGGATCAACGCGATGCAGGCCCGCTTCCCACCACGCCAAAGTCATTTAAAACCGTTCTGGTTCCCGAGTATTCGGCAACCTTTTTCCGGGCCTGCAAAACCGTTCCGCCCCCCATTGCCGCCAAAGCCATCAAGGCCATCGCGGCATTTGCCGCCGCGGACGAGGCGATCTGGAGGGTGGCCCGGCCGATTAAACGGATTACCGAATGCTACCGGATTCGGGTCGGCAGGAGCTACCGGATAATGCTGCGCTGGGAGCCCGATAAAACGATTCAGGTGCTCGATCTTATCCCCCGCGCACAGTTGGAGGTCTGGACACGAAAAAACAGTTGACGATGTTTATTATGAATTTATTTCGGTGGTGAATCGTCCTGAGTCGACCGGGTTCGGCGATTGCTTTCATGAACAATTTCCGGGAAATGCCCCTCCTTGCAGATCAACCCTTCAATGGGCCGGTCGAACACCACGGAAAAACCCTTGTGCGTGCTGCGCACCACCTGCCCACTGACCCGGAGCTGGTTTTCAAATTCGAAAACCGGAAATTGGAGTTCAATGGACTGCCCCGAGGCAATCTTGCGCCAGGTGCGCACAAATATTCCCGTGGCACCGATATTTTTGATGATATCCCGGAACGCGCCCTCTTTGACGGTGTATTTGGCGATGATGAAAGCCGCACGACGAGGAAACCGGCGTTGGTTTTTATTGGATGGAACAATCATTGGGTTTAGATTGAGATCCTGTAATCAAATTTATTCGGTCAGGGTTAACTCACTCACAGACATATAAGCATAAAAAGATTCATTTTCAAACCACCCCGATCGGGGCAGCTTCAATTCACCCCTGAAAATCGGTGGCCAAATGGGCAAAAATATAGTATGCAGCACCTTAATATATGTCCGCCGATTGGCAAATTTCGGCTTGAATCGATCCTTTACCGGTGGGGGTTGCATGGTCCGGCGGCCTCCTTTATTGTTCTGAATCAGACCCCCATATGCACCAAGGCCTCACATGGCATCGAAAAAGAAGAAAAAAGCACGAAGAAAGAGCTACCAGCAAACCCAAACCAAAGCCCCCTGGCCCACCATCGTGGCCCATGCCGCCCAGTTGCTTGAAAACACCAAACCCAGGGAGGCCATTTCGCTTCTCAAGCAGGCCCTGAAAAATGGAGCACCCTCCGATGAGGTGGAACCGCAACTATTTCAGGCTTACTTGGCCCGGGAAACCCAGCTGCGCAACAAGGGGATGACATCGGAGGCCGACGCCGTGCGCCGGCAGGCCATTAAATATCAGCCGTCGGCCGCCAGCATGTCGGCAACGGCCCTGCTGGCCCTGGCCCCCGGCCTCGGTGATGACGCCCTGATCACCCATTATCTGGATTTTCTGGAACACCAGCCACCGGATACCGACGTGGCCTGCCATGTGGCCGGACGCTTGATTATCGGCAGGCAGTGGGCCCTGCTCGACCAGTTACCCGGTGGGATACCACTCAGGGACGAGGCCCCAAAAGCCATTGCCGCCGCCGAAGCCATGCACGGCGGCGAGTGGGAAAAAGCCCTGGAGGCTTTCAAAGGCCTGCCCCGAAAATCCCCCTACGCGCCGGTCAGCCTTTTTTGCCGGGCCATGTGCGCCTTTTACGATGGCGAGGATACGGCCATGACGCGCGCCCTGGCCATGCTGACCGAAAATTCGCCGCTCTTCCCCCTGGCACGAAAACTGGCCAGCGCGCCCGACGCGATCTCGCCCCTGTGGCAGGGCTCCCGGGTAGCCGAACGGCAGATCATGATGCTCGCAGAGCATATAGGAACAGCCACGGTCAAAAAAACCGTTGGCTGGCTGCACGCCGCCGCCGCGGCCCTTTTGCCCCAGGCCCCCCGACAGGCGCTTCGGGAATTGTTTGAGCTGCTTTATCCCATGACCCTCAACGGCCGGCTGAGCAGGTATCGCCTGGAAAAACTGGTCACCCGCAGTCTGGATCGGGAGACCGCCCGGGGATTGCTTGCCAAGTTTGGCTTCTTCGATTTTCAGTGGCCCCTGTCTGACCTGGCCCACTATTATCCACATATAGAAAGGGAGTTTCCCCTGGCCAAGGAGACCCCTTTGGCCCAGGCACTGGTCATCCTGGAAACCTTGCGCCGGCTGGACGCGGGGTCCGAATCGTCCTGGATCCAACCGTTTCATATCGATCAATTCCGCCGGGTGTTTGGGTTGCAGGCCGACGATCGGTACGATCTCAAAATCGAACTCAATATCAAGGCCCTGGAACTGGATCCGGACAACCGGGCTGGATACGAACAATTGGCCAAGTGGCACCCGGTTTCTCGGCAATCCAAGAATTTGGTGGAGCGCGGTTTACGGCAGATGGTGGACCGCTTTCCCGAAGACCCGTTTCCCTGCCTGGCGCTGGCCACCTTGTACTACAGCAAAAATGCCTTTCGCAAAGCGGAAAAAGTATTGGCCGAGGCCCTGCGCAGGGCGCCCCATGACCGGCAGGTAATCGAACGCCATGTGCTTTCATTATTGATTTCAGCCCACCAACGGCTTAAACGCGGCAAACTGGAACTGGCCAAACAAGACCTCGACCAGGCAGCCCAAAACCCTGCCGCCGCCCTGGGGTTTATCATTATCGAAAAGCAACTTCTGTTTCGGTTGGAACAGCAGGGCCAGCTCTCCCTGTTTGACGGTGCCCCCCGGATCACCCCTAAAAAAACCAGTCGGCTGGTGGACCAGGCCCTGGCCCCCCTGCCCCTTTTCGAACGTTTACAAGTTCTTGGGTATCTGGTCATGGACAGTGAAGCACGCAAGGACCGCTGGCCCCCTGCAGTAGTCCGGGAGATTGACAAGCTGCTGCGCAAGGACCTACGCCGGTACAAGCAGTTGACCTCCGGCCAGCTCGTCGCCCTGCTGCAGCGGCCGCCCCGAGAGTTTGAGCCCCTCACCGGACACATCAACCTGGCGCCCTATTATCTGTCCTGTGCCAAAACGCTCCTATCCGGTGTGAACGACCAAGATATTGTCGCGGTGTTGGATATTCTGGTAGACGCACGCTGTTTCGACGCCCTGCTTGCCGAAATCCGCCGACGAAGGGGAAAGCAACACAGCCGGTTGAACTGCCTGCTGGCTTTTTACGAGGTGGCCGTCGAACAGATCGCCCATCCCGGCCACTTCGATCCGACACCCTTTCACACGGTGGTGGACAGTGCCGACAAAAGCTGGATGGAACTCCTGCGAGCGGCCGCCCGCAGGTTGTCCAGCCACACCAACGGACCGTTGAACCATGCCTTGGGCACATTCAATTTCAATCCGTTTTCGGACTTCATGCCTGACTTCTCCCTGTTTGATGAGGAAGATGACGGCTTGTTCAATGACGACGAAGAGATGGACGGGAATGATCTTGACTACGGTTCCATGACCATGATCTCCCTGCTTTCATTGGCGGAAACCCTGAGAAAAATGCCTATGGAAGATATTTTGGAAATGGATGAAACGTTTCTGGAGCGGCTGAGGCAAGCCATGGATAATTTCGTGCTTGAAAATGGCTTTGATCTTGTACCCAACCCGGTGCTGCGGATGTTGCGCAATAAGCTCCGACGATCCGATGACTTCGTCGGCGACCTTCTTTTTTCGTTCGACCAACACCTTGACCAGCAGACCATTGACCATCTGTCGCCCAAAACCAGGCTTTTCTTTATCGAAAAGGATTGATCGCATGCTGACCGCCTATTTGATCCTCGGGCTGCCCCTTACCGCCAGTGACCGGCAGATCCGCAAACGCTATCTGGAACTGGTCAGACGCTACACGCCGGAAAAAGAGCCCTGCCGGTTCCAGGAAATTAGCGAGGCATTCGAACAATTGAAAAATGTCCGCGCACGGGTGGGCAACCGCATCCTGGTGCCTCTCGAATGCAAGGATAGTGAACAGGCGCTGACACGGTTGGCCCACGCCAGCCGGCCTGCCCGACGTCGGGCGGGATTGGGGGAATTGTTGGCGCACATATCGGCGGAAACGCCGCGATGAAGTTTCAAGAACGCCTTGTCGACCGGTGGCGAACCATCGAGCGCTGGATGGGCGTTTTGCCACGTCTGGCGTTAAAATTGCGCCGGGGGTTCAGCCTGCGCTGGGGCCGGACCTTGCTGGAAAAAAGTGCGGCCGTTGTGCGCCGCCGAAGTGGCCCTGCCCCCGAATTCGATGCCCAAAGCTGGAAGCAACAGGCACTGGATGATTTTGCGATTTGGTTGGAACAGGCCCCAGAACCACCGGGAGATCAGAAAATCGCACCTGACGCCTGCGATCTGTTTGCTCTGATGACCGAATTTGTCGCCCTGCGACAGGAGATCCGCCTGCAGAACCGCGAACAACACAGTGTCATTCGCGCCCAGCAGGCCGTGGGAACCAATTTGCAGGCGACCAACGAGCTGGTGGAAAGCCTCACCGCCGGTCTGGAAATGCTGCAAGGACAGCTCGTCGAAGCGGCCCGGGTCAAAAGCGTTATACCCTTCTTGGAGGTTCGCGATGCTCTGGTGCGCGGACTGGCGGCCGCCCGACGGGTTTCCCGCCGCAAGCACTGGTATCAGCGGGCGCCCAAAGGAGCGGACACCATCTCCCAGGGGTATGCCATGGCCCTGCGTCGCTTTGACCAGGCCCTGGCCCAGGTGGACGTGACGCCCATCCAGACGGAGGGACAGCCCTTTGATGCAGCCCTCATGCAGGCGGTGGCCCGGGATGAAGACCTCACCCAACCCAGCGGCACAGTGCTGGCCGAACAGGCCGGCGGATTTATGCGCGGCGGGCGGGTGCTGCGTACCGCCCAGGTGGTGGTAAATAAATAGCTTAATCCTCACATGCGCTTCAGCCCTTAGCGCATCATAACCATCTACTCTTGAAGCAACACGGGAGCACGCTATGGAACCGATCATCGGCATCGATCTGGGAACGACCAATTCGGAAGTAACCTACATTTTCGACGGCCAATGCGAGATCATCACCGACAATGACGATGGCATCGTGCCATCATGCGTGGGGTTCGATCCCCAGGGTGCCTTGATTGTGGGTCGTAAGGCGCTCAACCAGGCTATCTTGGCTCCTGAGCGCACTGCCTTGTCAGTCAAGCGCAGCATGGGTACGGATCATCAATTCACATTGGGACATGAGCGCTTTACCCCCCAGGAGATATCGGCTTTTATCCTCAAACACCTCAAGCAGCGCGCCGAAGCCAAGCTGGGACAAAGCGTGGGAAAAGCCGTGATCACGGTACCTGCCTATTTTACGGATGCCCAGCGCCAGGCCACCCGGGAGGCCGGCCAACTGGCCGGCTTGGAGGTGGTGCGCATCATCAACGAACCCACCGCCGCGGCCCTGGCCTACGAGAGCCTTTATCCTGAGGACCGCCGGGTGTTGATCTACGATCTGGGCGGCGGCACCTTCGATGTCTCCATCGTATGCATCGAAGCCGGTGTGGTCGAGGTGCTGGCAAGCACCGGCGACAACCACCTGGGCGGGGATGATTTCGATCAATGCATTGTGGCGCATCTGGCTGATCATCTGAGCAATAAATACCAGCTGGCGGCCAAGGGGGATGTTCTGTTAACCGCGCGCTTGCGCCGGGCGGCCGAAAAGGCCAAGATCCAGCTGTCCGAGTCACCATTTGCCATGGTCGAAGAGGATCATGTGGGGCAGCACCGAGGTCGGGAGATCCACCTCTCACTGGAACTGGCCAGGCGGGATTTTGAAGCCATGATCTCGCCCATGCTGGAAAAGACAATGGATGCGGTCAACCAGGCACTCAAGGATGCCGGCATGCTACCTTCGGCCATCGAGCAGATCATTTTGGTGGGTGGCTCCACGCGCATTCCCCGGATCGCCGAGTTAATCGAGGAAAAATTCCGACGGGCACCCCACAGCGAAATCGATCCGGATCTGTGTGTGGCTGTGGGGGCCGGCTTGCAGGCGTCCAGGGAGATGGGCCGCAGCGACTCGGGCGTGCTGGTAGACATCACCCCCTATACCTTCGGCACCTCGACCATCGGCGAACTCGACGGCACGCTCTGCCGGACCCATTTTTTTCCCTTGATCCGGCGCAACACCAAGCTTCCGGCCCGCAAAAGCGAGGTCTTTTATACGATGGTGGACCAACAGCAGATCGTTGATGTATTGGTTTACCAGGGGGAGGCGCCGGATGCCCTGGACAATTTCAGGCTGGGCAATTATCAGTTCAACCTGACGCCCGCACCGGCTGGGGCCGAGATCGTTTTGCACTACGATCTGGATCTCAATGGCATTTTGAAAATCAAGGCCGTGGAGAAGCAAACCGGCAAGGCGATCGATGCGGTGATTGAAAACGCGTTTGCGAATTCCTCCGGAGCACAGTTGGAAGACAACCGGCAACGCATCGTCGCCCTATGGGGCAATGACCAGGATCAAGATGCGCCAAAAGATACACCCGATGCTGCCGAAACGCCCCTTCAACGCATGCCGGACGACCTGCCCCCGATCTATGTGGAACTCTTTCAACGAGCCAATGCCGCTCTGGACGAAGCCGATGAGGATGACCGCGACGAAATGATCAATTTAATGGAAGACATCCGCAATGCCTTGACCGATGATCGACCGGCGGATGCCGAAGGCGCCCGTGCGGCCTTAGACGACATTCTCTTCTATCTCGAGTAGACCAACCATGCCGAGAGATCGCATCGAAGACGCCGACCTTCCCCAAAAGTGTCCCACCTGCGGGGCGCCGCTGAAAAGGGCCCTTTGCTGCCGCCGCTGCAAAACCGACCTGGGCCCTCTGTCTGAAATCATCCGCAACCATCGCCGGCACATGCATACCGCCCGCCGGGCCTTTGCCGACGGCGATGCCGGGCGGATGTTCATCCATGCCCGGCGCGCGCACGGCCTGCGGCAGACCCCCGAAAGCATTCGTCTGCTGGCCTGCGCGGCCCTTTTGACCGGCCGCTTTGAGATAGCAACCGGCTTCTGGGCCGCAAACAGAGGCGCCGATGAAGGATAAAAAACCACCGGTTCGGGCTTATCGCCGGAACCGGTGGCGGGTCGACCGGTCGAATGTCGGTCATCCACTCAACGGATCAGCCGACTCTCCCTCCAAAGGAAACTTGGGTTGAATGATGTCGTGGTCGGCCTTCTCCGCTTCCGCCGTTTTGTAGAATTATCTCTTTGTGTGCCCCTTGCCTGCCACTTTCGCTTGATAAAAGCCGGGTAACCGGTTATGAATATACGCTCAGTTAAAGAAGCGGGTTTTTTAAGACGAAATATAAAGGACACTACATGACCACGACCCATACGATAACATTTCTGCCCCACAACCGGGAAATCACGGTGAATGACGGCGAAAGCGTGATCCGCGCGGCCATGGAGGCCGGCGTTCATATCAATGCCTCCTGCGGCGGCGAGGGCGTCTGCGGCAAATGCCGGGTCATCGTGGAAACCGGCCAGGTAGAGGGGGGCCTCAGCGAGCAGTTGAGCCCGGCCGACCGGGAAAAAGGATACCGCCTGGCCTGTCGGTCGACGATCACCCAGGATGTGGTCGTGCGTGTGCCAGTGGAGTCGGCCGTGGATGCCGGCGTCCTGCGCCGGCAATACGTTCCCCGACGCACGGCCCGCATCCGGCAAGGGGATCTCAACGACCTCAAGGAACAGGGGCTGTTCCTGCCGCCGGTGGAAAAAGTCTACATCGAACTGCCCGAACCCGATAACCAGGACCACCTGCCCGACGTCACCCGGCTGGTGAGCCACCTGAAGCTCCACCACGACGAACACCGCCTCACCGTCAGCCTGCCCGTCATCCGCAAGATTCCCGACGTACTGCGCGAAAACGGGTTCCGGGTCACCGCCACCCTGGCCCGGCCGGTCATGGACGACGGCAAGACCGAAATCATCAACGTCCAGCCCGGAGACACCACCGATCGCAACTATGCCATCGCCATGGATATCGGCACCACCACCATCTATGGGCAGCTGATCGATCTGAAGCGTGGGGAGGTGTTGTCCGAACATGGCGATTTCAACAGCCAGATCAGCTACGGTGAGGACGTGATCAGCCGAATCGTGTTTGCCGAAAAAGAGGGCGGGCTGGAGCGCCTGCACAAGGTGGTCGCGGAAACCATCAACACCATCATCGGCAAGATCGTACGCCGGGCCAAGGTGGACCCGGACGATATCGCCGCCGTCACCCTGGCCGGCAACACCACCATGACCCAGCTCTTGCTCAAGATCAACCCGCGCTACATCCGGCGCTCACCTTACGTACCCGCCTCCACCCTCTACCCGCCCATTCGTGCGGTGGATATCGGTCTGAACCTGCGCGATCATGTCACCGCCCTCGTCTATCCGGCCGTCTCCAGCTACGTGGGTGGGGATATCGTGGCCGGTGTCATGGGGTCGGGGATGTACCTGGACGAACGGCTGACCCTGTTCATGGATATCGGCACCAATGCGGAGATCGTCATCGGCAACCGGGACTGGCTGGCCTGCGCCGCCTGCAGTGCCGGACCGGCCTTCGAGGGCGGCGGCATCAAATTCGGCATGCGCGCGGCCAAAGGCGCCATCGAGGACTTCTCTCTGGACCCGGCGACCTGGGAACCCATGCTTGTGACCATCGACAATGTACGCCCCAAAGGCATCTGCGGGTCCGGTCTGATCATCATGACCGCGCTCATGTTCGAGCTGGGCCTGATCAACAACCTGGGCAAATTCAACCGGGATCTGGATACCAATCGCATCCGCGAAGACAACGGGGTTTGGGAATACGTCCTGGCCTGGGCCGGTGAAACCCAGATCGACCGGGAGATCGCCCTTACCGAAATCGACATCGAAAATCTGATCCGGGCCAAGGGGGCCATCTTCAGCGGTTGCATGACCCTTTTAACCGAGGTGGGCATGGGCATGGAGGATATCGACCGCATCATCCTGGCCGGCGGTTTCGGCAGCTACGTGGACCTGGAAAAAGCCATAACCATCGGGTTACTGCCGGAAATCGAACCGGAGAAGGTGACCTTCATCGGCAACAGCTCCCTCCTGGGAGCCAAGATGAGCAGCCTGACCAACCGAATTCGCAAGGATGTGGTAGAGGTCACCCGCGGCATGACCAATTTCGAGCTGTCTGAAACCCCATCCTACATGGACAACTATGTGGCGGCCCTGTTTTTGCCCCACACGGACATGAACCAGTTCCCCCGTCTCGAAGAACGCATGGCTCAGCGACGGCAGGCGTCCTGAAATAACGGCGCCGAAAAGGCACCTGAGGGAAAATCGTTCGAAACCATATACCGATACTGATTTGGCTTGATTCGGTGAGCGGAATCGATGTCAAAGGCCAAATGCAAATTGTCGAATGAAGGCAATATAGTTTGAAATTGGGATTTAATCACACTCATCTATTGACAAATAAACCGTCCAACATATAAACATAATCGTTCGTTTTACGCCTTTGGGAAGCGGAGCGCCATTCCGGCCGACACGGCCCTTTCGCCTTGTTTTACAAGCTGTTCTTCCTACGGACAAACAAGTCATTATTTGCACATCAAAGGACTGTTTTAACGATGCTGCGTTGCCTGAACACGGGGAATAACCATCGCGTCGACCGCGGCGGAATCCTTTACCCGCCCATATCCTTTCCTGGCTTCTTATCTACCTTCGTAGATATCACATATATAAAAAAAATTATGAAAGGGGGCCTAAGCATTTCATTTTCCGGCCGAGTATCTGCGCTCCGGCCATAAAAACAGTGGCACCATGATGATAATAATAATACAGCACACCTCAGTCATTAACCGGTAGCTGATAAGGAGGTAACTTTGAGTTTCGAATTCTACAAGGAATCTTATGCAGGTACAATAAAGGCGATCTCCATCGGTAAAGGCGACAAGGCCGTTACCGTCGGGGGCGAAACCTGCTATCCATTCTATCAGTTTGAGGGGGAAATGCCCCACAAACCGAGAGTCGCCATGGAGATCTGGGACATGGCACCCGAAGAGTGGCCGGCAGCGGCAATGGAACCATTCAAGGACGTGGTCTCGGACCCGGCCGCATGGGCAAAAAAATGTGTCGATGAGTACGGCGCCGAGATTATCGTGCTCCAGCTCAAAAGCACCGATCCCAACGGCACCGATGCCAGCCCGGCGGATGCATCGGCCACGGTGAAAAAGGTGATGGGCGCCATCGACGTTCCCCTGGTGGTCTGGGGTATCGCCAACCCCGAAAAAGACGAGGCGGTTTTCAAACAAATCGCCGAAGACTGCCAGGATGTGCAGCTGACCCTCGGTCCGGTGGAAGACAAGAACCACAAGGGGATCGGCGCCGCCGCCATGGGCTACGGCCACGCCATCATCAGCTCATCCCCCATCGATGTCAACCTGGCCAAACAGGTCAACATCCTGCTGGAGAACCTGGGCATGCCCATGGATCGGGTAATCATCGATCCCACCACCGGCGGTCTGGGTTACGGCCTGGAATACAGCTACTCGGTCATGGAGCGGCTGAGAATGGCCGCCATGGCCCAGGGCGACGACAAGCTCCAGATGCCCCTGATCAACAATCTCGGCAACGAAATCTGGAAGTGCAAGGAAGCCAAACAGGGTGTTGACGAAGCCCCGACCCTGGGCGATCCGGAAAGACGCGGCATTCTCATGGAGGCCGTGGGTGCCGTCACCTACCTGATGGCCGGCTCCGACATCCTGATTATGCGCCACCCCGAATCCATCCGGCTGGTGAAGGCATTCATCGATATCGCCATGGACGGCGGCAGCGCCGCCGACATCGCTCCCATCGCCAAACGGCTGGAAGGCGTATCCGTGGACCTGGTCGCCTTGGCACCGGCTCCGGACCTGACCATCGAGGAAGAGAAGAAAGCCGCACCGGCCAAACCCGCCGCCGCACCCAAGGCTGCCGCCGCACCCAAAGCTGCCGCCAAACCGGCCGCTAAACCGGCCGCAGAAAAGAAGGCCGCGCCGGCTCCGGCTGCTGCCCCGGCCGCACCGCCTGAAGACCCGGAAGCCAAGGCCAAAGCGGAAGCGGAAGCCAAGGCCAAAGCCGAGGCTGAAGTAAAAGCCAAGGCCGATGCTGTGGCTGAGGCCAAGGCCAAAGCCGAGGCCGATACCAAGGCCAAAGCCGAGGCCGAAGCCAAAGCAAAGGCCGATGCGGAAGTCAAGGCTCAAGCCGAAGCGGTTGCCAAGCGTGAGGCCGAAGAAGATGCCATGAGGCAGCAGAGAGCGAAGGAACGTGAAGAGAGGGCGGCAAAGGATGCCGCAACCAAGGATAAAAAGGTTACCATGACGGCGGCCAAGACCCAGAGGTCTGCCTCATCTAAATTTAAGAAGATTAGACGATGAGGCATCGCTGGTATCAATAGCGGCCAAACTATAAATTCAGTAACTAATATGAGGAGGAACCTCAAATGGCAGAAGAAAAAAAAGCTAAGGTAGCCAAGGCTCCGAAACTGGCTGATCCGGTTGCATCTTCCATAGATGTAGCATCACAGGAGATGATCGCACGCTCCCATGAACTCGGGGTTGAAACCATATTTGACAGGGCCCTGACCATGAAGCAATGTGCCATAGGCGTTCAGGGCACGTGCTGTAAAAACTGTTCCATGGGACCTTGCCGTCTGCCTCTCCCCAAAGGCGGCATTGAAGGAGAAGACACAAGAAAAGGCCTTTGCGGTGCCACAGCCAACACGATTGCCGCCCGAAACTTTATCAGGATGATAGCCGGCGGCGCAGCGGCCCACTCTGATCATGGGCGCTGTGTTGCAGAAGTCTTTTTGTCCGCGGCACGAAAAGAGACGGAGGCTTATAAGATTAAAGATATTGATAAACTCCTTGAAGTCGCCAAATATCTTGAAGTTGCCACCACTGTTGAGGTGGACGGGGAAGTGCTGGACAGGGATATCGATGAAATCGCAGTTGAAACCGCAGAAACCGCATTGAACGAATGGGGCAAACCCGAAGGAGAGCTCCTGACCTTGAAAAAGGCGCCCAAGGCCCGTTATGAACTCTGGAAAAAAATGGGCGTGCTTCCTAGAAATATTGACAGGGAGATCGTCGAGATCATGCACCGTACCCATATGGGCGTTGACCAGGATTATAAAAACCTGATGAAACAGGGCACCCGGGCGGCCATTGCAGACGGATGGGGCGGCTCCATGCTGGCCACCGACATTCAGGACATTCTCTTCGGTACTCCCTATCCGGTCCAGTCCGAGGCCAACCTCGGCGTCATGAAGGAAGATCTCGTAAATATCGTTATTCACGGCCATGAGCCTGTCTTGTCGGAGATGATCGTTGCCGTTTGCCAGAAGCAGGAAATAATAGATTATGCCAAAGCACAGGGTGCCAACGGAATCCAGCTCTCAGGGATCTGTTGTACGGCCAATGAACTTCTTCAGCGCCACGGCGTACCGTTGTGCGGAACCTTTTTACAGCAGGAGCTGGCCATCATCACCGGCGCAGTCGATGCCATGGTGGTGGATATCCAGTGTATCATGCAGAACATTGCCAATGTTGCAAAATGTTTCCACACCAAGATAATCACCACCCATCCCATCGCCAAAATGGAGCAGGAGGATGTGATCCATATCGAGTTTGACGAGCACCATGCCATAGAAGATGCCGAGCGGATCGTTAAACTGGCCTGTGACAATTTTAAAAACCGCGGTGCAGAGGTCATGATTCCGAAGCACAAGGCACCCGTCGTGGCCGGTTTTGGTGTTGAATCCACGGAGTATCATCTGGGGGGATCGTTCCGCGGTACCTACTATACCCTCAACGACAACATCATAAACGGACGCATCCGCGGTGTTGCCGGCGTCGTCGGGTGCAATAACGCCAGAACAAGGCACAATTATGATCATATAACCATATGTAAGGAATTGATCAAAAACGATGTGCTTGTCCTTACCACCGGATGTACGGCAATCGCCTGCGCCATGGAAGGACTGTTGACACCGGAATCCGCGGCGGTGCACTGCGGCGCCGGTTTGGCTGAAGTATGCGAAACCGTCGGTATTCCGCCTATTCTCCATCTGGGTTCTTGTGTGGACAACAGTCGCATACTTCTGGCTGCGACAGAGGTGGTGAAAGCCGGCGGACTGGGAAATGATATCTGCGATTGGCCTGTCGCAGGAAGCGCACCTGAGTGGATGAGTGAGAAAGCCATATCGATCGGCCATTATTTTGTCGCATCCGGTGTTTATACGGTTTTTAGTAACCTGCCCACAACGGGGGCTCCGGTGTTCAACGATTATATCTGCAAGGAGTTTGAACAACTTTACGGCGGCATGTGGGGTGCTGAGCAGGATCCGATCAAGCATGCCCATCTGATGATTGCCCATATCGATAAAAAACGCAAAGAACTCGGCATCGACAAGGCCAGGGATCGGGTCATGATGGATTTTGCCGATCGTCAGGCACTTTAGGTATCATCAGGATCATGGATTCCGAATGATAAAAAACAGATATGAAATCCTCAACGAAGGAGGAACAAAATGTCAAGATTGATCGCATTTGCTGCCATCCAGGGCGGTTATAAAGTTGTTTCACAGGCCGAAGGAGCATTACAGAAAGCGCTCGCAACCTATGATGCGGATACCAAGGTGGGATTTCCCAACACCGGCTATTTTCTGCCGGTAATATATTCACTTTTTGGGATCAAAGTCGAAACATTAGAAGATCTGCAGGAACCCCTGGAGATCGCACAGGGTCTTCTTCCCGCCCACATCAAAGGTAAAAACTGGCTTCCTTTCCTGGGTCCGCTGCTGGACGCAGGTATGGCCGGCATCATATCCTTTGAGATCATAGAAGCGCTCAGGTATCTTAACGAGCCTGATTTCTATCTCCATGCCGAAGATCCGGATATCGAAGCGGGAAAACTCTGGACCGGTGCTGCCGACGATACGATCTTCAGGAAAAGAGGGGTCGAGTTCGTGGACGGCACAGCTCCGGGTTTTGCGGCCATCGTCGGCTCCGCCCCTGATCCGGAAACCGCCAAGATGATCATCGAAGATTACCAGCAACGCGGCCTATACATGTTCCTGGCTGCCAATCATAACAACACCACCCTGGTCGAGCAGCTGATCGAAGCCGGGGTGCAGGTGGGGTGGGGCACACGCATCGCCTGCTTCGGACCCGACATCTCATCTGCGGTTTTCGCATTGGGGTTCGCCAACCGGGTGGCCATGGCCTTCGGCGGCGTTGAGCCGGGCGACTACAGAAAGATTCTCATGTACAACAAGGAGCGGGTGTTTGCATTTGTCAACGCCCTGGGCGATGTGGGTACCGAGTGGGGCGTTGCCGCCGCCGGTTGTGTCAACTGGGGTTTTCCAACCATCGCCGACACCGATATTACCCAGATCCTGCCCACGGGTATCTGTACGTACGAGCATGTTGTGGCCCCGATTGCCCATGATGAGATCTGCGCCAAGTCGGTTGAAGTCCGTGGCCTTAAAACCCTTGTTTCCGATGTTGAAATTCCGTGCGCCTTCGGCCCGGCCTATGAGGGCGAGCGGGTCAGGGGAGCCGATCTACACTGCCAGGCAGGCGGTGGCAAGACCCAGTGCACCGAGCTTTGCAAGATGGCGGAGATGAACGAGATCGAAGACGCCAAGGTGGTGGTAGTCGGCAAGGATGTAACCGATCTCAAGGAGGGGGAAACCCTGCCGGTAGGTATTTTTGTTCAGATCGCCGGCCGCGAGTTCCAGCCTGATTTCGAACCGATTATCGAACGTCAGATCCATCACCTGATCAACTACATCCAGGGTGTTATGCATATCGGGCAGCGCGATATCTCCTGGATCCGGGTGGGCAAGGCCGCCATCGAAAAGGGCTTCAGCCTGAAAGATATCGGTGTGGTCCTGCACGCCAAGTTTCACCAGGATTTCGGGAATATCCTCGACAAGGTGCAGATCACCCTTTACACCGAAAAGAAGGATGTGGACGATCTCACCAAACGTGCCCGGGCCGAATACAAAATGCGCGACGAGCGGGTGGATAAGATGACCGACGAAGATGTCGAAACCTTCTACTCCTGTACGCTGTGCCAGAGTTTTGCCCCCAACCACGTCTGCTCGGTGAGCCCGGAAAGAACCGGCCTGTGCGGCGCCTACAACTGGATGGACTGCAAGGCCTCTTTTGAGATCAACCCCACCGGACCCAACCAGCCCATCGAAAAGGGCGAGTGCATCGATCCGGTTATGGGCCAGTGGAAGGGTGTCAACGACTTCGTCTACAAGGCCTCCCGCGGGGCGGTCACCCACTACAACTTCTACTCCATGGTGGTCGATCCCATGACCACCTGCGGCTGCTGCGAGTGCATCGCCGCCATGCTGCCATCCTGCAACGGCGTGATGACCGTGGGCCGCGACTACGCCGGTGAAACCCCCTGCGGCATGAAGTTCACCACCCTGGCCGGCGTCATGGGCGGTGGCGCGTCATCGCCGGGTTTCGTGGGCCATTCCAAGTTCAACATCACCCAGGGAAAATTTATCAAGGGTGACGGCGGTCTGGCCCGTATGGTCTGGATGCCCAAAATCCTGAAGGAAGAGATCAAAGAACGTATCGAAAAATACGGTGAAGCAAACGGTATAGACGGATTCTATGACATGATCGCCGATGAGACTGTGGGAATCACCGAGGAGGAGATTCTGCCCTTCCTCCAGGAAAAAGGCCATCCGGCCCTGACCATGGATCCGCTCATTGGCTAACCGGCAAGACGACGGGGCGGGCAACATCGCCCGCCCCGTACCACAGATGAACCGATTCCCCGCTCTTTTGGATCGGGTGGATCACCCATACCGACAAGGAGAATAGTATGGCATTAACCGGTATTCAGATTTTTAAACTCCTGCCCAAGACCAACTGCAAGGAATGCGGGGTACCCACCTGTCTTGCCTTTGCCATGAACCTGGCATCCGGCAAGGCCGAGCTGGACGCATGCCCCTACGTTTCCGACGAAGCCCGTACGCAACTCTCCGAGGCATCGGCTCCCCCCATCCGCCCCGTCGTGATCGGCAAGGGCGTGCGAAAGGCAACCACCGGTGGGGAAACCGTTCAGTACCGCCATGAGAAAACATTTTTCAACCCCACCCTGCTGGCAGCTCAAGTGGGCAGCGACATCGCTGCGACTGACCTGGAAACCAAACTCAAAAGCTGGAACGCCCTGCAGTTCGAACGCGTGGGCTTGAACCTGCGGCCGGAACTGGTAGCCGTGAAAGATGTCGGCGGCAATGCCGACGCCTTCGCCGCCGTGGCCAAACAGATCGCCGAAACATCGGAATTCAATGTAATTTTGATGACCGAAGACGCCGAGGTGATGAAGGCCGGTGTGGCGGCGGCCGGCTTCAAGCGACCGCTGATGTACGCGGCCACCGAGGCCAACGCCGACGCCTTTGGCGCCATCGCCAAGGAGAACGACCTGCCCCTGGCCATCAAGGCCGATTCCGTCGAAAACCTGGCGTCCCTGTCGGACAAGCTCACCGGCATGGGTATCAAAGACCTGGTGCTCGATCCCGGCTCACGGGAACCCAAACAGTGCCATCAAGATATGATCGCCATCCGCCGGTCCGCCCTGAAAGACCAAAATCGCACCATGGGATTTCCCACCATCTCCTTGCCGTGTGAAATGGCCGGGAATATAGACGTGGAGTCCATGCTGGGCGCCATGTTCGTGGCCAAGTATGGCGGCATCGTGGTGTTGTCCGACTTTGCCGGTGAATCTATCTTCCCGCTGCTGCTGGAACGCCTCAATATCTTCACCGACCCGCAACGGCCCATGACCGTCACCGAGGGCATCTACCCCGTCAACAACCCCGACGAGAATTCGCGCCTGCTGGTGACCACCAACTTTGCCCTGACCTACTTCATCGTGTCCGGTGAGATCGAGGCCAGCAAAGTACCCACCTGGCTGCTCATCAAAGACTCCGAGGGTCTGTCCGTACTCACCGCCTGGGCGGCCGGCAAGTTCGCCGGCGACGATGTGGGCATGTTCGTTAAAAAAAGCGGCATCACCGACAAGATCAAGCATCAGGAACTGGTCATTCCCGGCTATGCCGCCTCCATCGTGGGCGACGTGGAAGAGGAACTGCCCGGCTGGACCATCACCGTCGGTCCCCGGGAGGCAGCACACATCCCCGGCTTCCTCAGAGCCTGATCCCTGTGTGATCTAACGGTCAGGACGGACATGAATTGGGTCCGCCCTGACCGTTGTTTTTCCTGGCCGGCTCGCCGGCCCTTACGTTGGCAATAGCGTCATTCGTGGCCGGAACCGGCCGGAGCATGATGCCGAGAAAAGAAAGGAAATTTGTATGTTACTAATCGGCGAGAGTTTGAATGTCATTTCCACCAAGATCGGCCGCGCCTTCAAGGAGCGGGATCCAAAGCCGATCCAGGAGGAGGCCCTTTTCCAAAAAGAGAAACGCATGGACTACATCGACATCAACCTGGGACCGGCCAAGAAGGACGGCCACGAGTTGATGCCGTGGGTGGTCGAGGTGGTTCAGGACGTGGTTCCTGATCTGCCCCTGGCCCTCGACACCTCCAATATCGACGCCATCGAAGCGGCCCTGAAGGTAATCAAACAGATCCCCACCGGAACGCCCCATATCGTCAACTCCATCATGTGCCGCCCCGAGCGTTACGAGCGCATGGTGCCTATGACCGCCGAATACAACGCCGATTTCGTCGCCCTGATGTGGGGCCCCGACGGCCTGCCCCGGGATGAGAACGAGCGTGCCGCCCTGTGCGTGGAGCTGCTTTATTTTGCCAACGAAGCCGGCATCCCCAACGAGAAGATCTGGGTGGACGGCATCGTGACCCCGGTGAACATCCAGCAGCCCCAGGCCATCAGCCTCATGGAGTTCCAGAAGATGGTTCTGGATATAGCCCCGGGAGCGAAAAGCACCTGCGGCCTCTCCAACATCTCCAACGGACCGCCCGATCACCTGCGCCCCATCCTGAACCAGACCTACACGGTGATGCTTATGAAATGCGGCATGGAATCGATCATCACCGATCCGCGCGACGAGCAGCAAACCGCCATCTGCAAGGGCGAACGCCAGGATATCGTGGAGATGATCTACGGCATGCTGGACGGCACCGAGCCCGATCGCGGCAGCCTCTCCAAAGAGTTGCTGGACTATGCCAAGACCGTGGACGTCATCCTCGGAAACGCCCTGTACTCGGACTCCTGGTTGGAAATCTAAACGCCGGAAACATTTCGTCAGAAAAAAGCCCCTTCCAGACTGGAAGGGGCTTTTTTTTATTTGGGTTCGAGGGGCCAAGGATTCGAGGGTTCAAGTGAGATACTGAATATCTTCATAGTGTTACAAATTCAACGCAAGCTTTTTGCCGTGTGTTTAAATACCTATTTATCTGGAGCAACGGGTCCAATCACTCAATCTTCTTTGATTCTATTCAGGCAATTTTTCATTTTACGGCTTGTAGCCGTGCGGTTTGGAAAAAACCGGCACGGTTAACCGCTGGGCTTTTCTCGAATAGCGTTTGGCGCAGGTGGGACAATATTGGCGATGGTCCTTCACATCGGGTTGTTCCTCGGCATGCTCCCGCTTTTCTACATGCTTCAGGAACTTCGGTCTCGAAAACAGCCGCCCGCACATTTCGCATCGCTCCAGCGGGTGGCGGCCAATCACTTCATTCCGGATCATGATGGTTCTCAC
Source organism: Desulfobacteraceae bacterium UBA2771 (assembly GCA_002352605.1). Lineage (GTDB taxonomy): Bacteria > Desulfobacterota > Desulfobacteria > Desulfobacterales > Desulfosarcinaceae > Desulfosarcina. Next base: position 39,512 of record DEIP01000036.1, read on the forward strand.
ATTGCCCTTATCCACCAATTGGATGGCCCCGGTGGGGCATATTTTGGCGCAGGTGCCGCATCCGATGCAGGTCCCCTCCTCCCGTGGCGTCACATAATTAATGCCCTTTCGTTTCTCCATTTTCAACGCCTGCGCACCGATCACCTCCCGGCAAACCCGAACGCACAGGCGGCAGCAGATGCAGCCGTCCGGAATCACCCCGGTGATCCATATCGAATCCACCGTCGACCCCAGGGTACCCCCCGTTCTCATGGATGAGAAGAAAATCAAGCAGGTACTCATCAACCTGTTGATGAACGCCATCCATGCGGTAGCGCGCAATGAAACGATTAGAATCACCACCAGCCTCGATGAAACCGCCAGCCGGGTCAGGGAATCAAGAAAAAAAGTCTTCCCCGGATTTTCGACCGGTTTTTTACCACCAAACCCACCGGCGAGGGCAACGGGGTTGGGGCTCTCGGTCAATTACGGAATCAGCAAAGGCCATGGCGGCAACATCACGGTCGAAAACAACCCGGGAAAAGGCGCCGCCTTTACCCTGTCTTTAGCCGTTACCGCCCCCTTTTCAGGAAGATAGATCATGACCCAGAACCTTCTAATCGTCGACGATGAACCGGACATGCTCACCCTGCTGAAACGGAGCCTGGAACCGGAACTGAACCGTCGCTTGGATACCGCATCTTCCGGAAAAGCGGCTCTGGAATTGATTCGCAGTACCGACTACGACCTGGTGCTGACCGTCATCAAGATGCCTGGAATCATCGATTTGGAACTCCTCGAACAGGTAAAAAGCGACCGGGGGGAAGCGGTCACCATGGTAATGATGACCGCCTATGGACACATCGACATGGCCGTGGAAGCCATGAAGCGGGGGGGCCTACGATTTCATCACCAAACCCTTCGATCACGATGCGCTGGTGATGCGCCTGGAAAAAGCCTCGAACGCAGCCGCCTGATCAAAAAAAACCTGAGATTGCACAATGAGTGCCACTCCACGGACATGTTTCAGGAACTGGTTGGAAACAGCCCCAAGATGCAGCGGGTCTACGAAACCATCCGGATGGTCGCCAATAATGATCTGACCGTGCTGATCACCGGTGAGTCGGGGACGGGCAAGGATCTAACCGCCCGGGCGGTCCACGCCTTGAGCAACCGCAGCAAGCGCCCCTTTATTGCCGTCAACTGCCCCACCGTTCCGGAGCCGATTCTGGAAAGTGAGCTATTCGGCTATAGGAAAGGGGCTTTTACCCATGCCACCCGGGATAAAAAGGGCCTGTTTCAGGAAGCCCACACCGGCACGATCTTCCTGGATGAAATCGGGGACATCACGACCACCATCCAGACCAAACTATTGCGGGTGCTGCAAGAAAAAGAGATCAAATCCCTGGGCGACGCCCGGCCCATCCATGTGGATGTCAGGATCATCGCCTCCACCAACCACCCGTTGTCGGAAAAAATCAAATCCGGAGAGTTCCGTGAAGATTTTTTCTACCACCTCAACGTCCTTCCCATCCGGCTGCCGCCGCTTCGTGAACGTGTGGAGGACATCCCCCTGATCGCCAAGCATCTGCTGGAAAAACACTGCGCCAAGCTGGATAAGCCCCTGAAGCGGTTTTCAGCAGCGTTGATGGATGCCTTTGCCGACAGGCGGTGGGAGGGCAATGTGCGTGAAATGGAAAACTTGATCATGCAGGGAATTCTATTTTCGGCCACCGATGAAATTACGCTCCCAGACGTGGGCATCGGGCGAAAACCCGCATCCGGGGCAATCACGCAGATCACACCATCTCCGGACCTGCCCTACAAGGTGGCCAAAGAGATCAATCTTAGCGCCTTCAATACCGCCTACATCGGGCATATGCTGACCCAGAGCCGCGGCAATGTCACCCAGGCGGCCAAAGCCTGCGGACTGGAACGCCAGGCCTTGCAGCAGATCATGCGCCGCTATGCCATCACCGCGGATCCGTATCGACGATAACGCTCGACAATCATCGGTAAGAAGAATCGATCGTGGCGGGAGAAAAAGGAAAGGCACCCTATCCGGATAGACGGGTGCCTGCTGATTCAAAAAAACCTTTATTTGACGGGTCTTAGGTTGACCGCCTGTTTACCTTGGGCCGTTTCCTTGATTTCGAATTCCACCCGATCATCGCGCTGCAGGCCGAAATGACCGTACTCCTTGATGCCCGAAACATGCAGGAAAATATCTTCGTTTTCCTGGGTGGTGACAAACCCGAATCGTTTTTTTTCGTCGTACCATTTAATGTTACCTTCCATCAGAAACATCTCCTTTGTTTGTGTCCTTGCGCAGTGACCCGTAATGTCTCTCTGAAAAAGAAGGCCTGATCGCATGACCCATCAGACCGACTCCAGAATAGATACCGAGGAACGCACAATTCCGAGGATTAACCGGTTTGGGACGTTCACCAGCCCTAAAGCGGCGAACTCACCGGTTTTTTCTTCGACGTGTTCGGCTGTCTGTTTGTCACGCAGGCTGAAACCGCCGAACATCACGTAAAGTAAGTTTATCATAGGCCATTTTCCAGTGGATTGCACGCGGTTTTACTGACGGCCAAAAAGACAAGTAAGATTGTGGATTTTATTATTTCCAAGGCCCTGATAGGGGTGGCATGTTTATCGACCCTCACGATGCCGGCCGGGCAGACTTGATCGGCAAGCGGTGAGATGTTAATCTCGGCCAATGAGAAAACGTCAAAAAAGGCACATACGAGTTGGGCTGATGGTATGCCTGCTGGGTGTTACCCCCGCCGTCGCGCCGGCGCAGGATTTTTCCGTGGCCGCCTATGGTGGCCAACTGACCAGAGAAAAATGGGAAGGCACCTTCACTCCCGGGGCGGAATTTGCCGATGCCACGATTATCGTAGCGGCGGTTTCATGGACCGCCTACCGTTTCTTCGACAGCAGGCTTTCCTGGGAACTGGAGGGGCAGGCGGGAAAGTACTTCGGGGAGCAGGAACACTGGGAGTTCAATCTGCCCATTATAGGATTGCGCTGGCACCGGTTTCCCTGGGACGACCACCTGGCCACCAGCCTGGCCTGGGGGATCGGCCCCTCCTACGCCACCCGCATCCCGGAAATTGAACTTGAAACAAACGACGACAGCAGCCACTGGCTGATCTACTGGTTCGGTGAATTGACCCTTGGCCCCCCCACGGCCAAGTGGGAAGTATTGCTGCGGCTGCACCATCGTTCCGACGGTTTCGGCACCGTGGCCGATGACGGCGGATCCAATGCCCTTTGTGCAGGCATTCGCTTCCAATTTTAATCCGCTGTATCAATGGGTTGCGGCTCGATTGGTTCACCACGCCGGCGCCATCCGTTTCCGGTTTTAATCGGCGCTTTCGGTCCGCCCCCAGACCGATTCCCGTCACCAACACCCCGGACCAGGAGCCGCTACAGCCATACCGGGTGAATGTCGTTCACGGTCTCTTTGACGTTGCCGACGACATTGGCCAGCCGGAAACACAACAGCGCAAGGCCGATGGTCTGGCTCAGCGCCTCCACAAACCGGATGTCTTCTTGGGTTAGCTGCCATTGTTCCGAGTGGTATAGACGCAAAGAGCCGATGATTTTACCCCGCACGATGATGGGGTAAGAGACAATGGCCCTTACCCCCTCCTGCTCCGCTTTCTCAGGGTATTGGAGACGATCACTGGTGGCCGTATCCCGGATAATGACCGGCTCACGATTGGACCCGATTTTTATGCTTTTATCGACCAAGATGGGCCCTTTTTTTACATAATCGATGCTCAGGCCGGTGCTGGACAGCAATTCGAGTTCTTCCAGTTCAGGATTTAATATAAATAGGCTGGCGCCTTTGATCCCCAACGAGCCCACCAGGAGCTGCGTCAGCTTATCGGCCATTTCATCAAGGTGATTGGACTCGGTGATGGTTTGAACAAACAATTGGTAGATTTCTAAACTGATTTTACTTGCTTTAGCCATTTGGGGTCACTCCTAATTTTAATGATGGATGATCCAAATGCAAACCGGCTAACCGACGATATAGAGCTTCATATGCATCAGTGCCTTTGCGACCTTTTTGGAAACACTGGCGGTAAAAAATCTCCTGATTTTGCTTGGATTATGGTTTAAGACAATGACCGTAAACTCGCCTCGAATCGCCAGATCAATTATTTCCTGGGCCGTCTCTTTCTGGCGAGGTGTATACGTATAGTGTACATTTTCTTTTTTGAATCCGGCATCGATCAATCGTTCCGCGGCATTTGCGATGGCTGTCTCCAGCTCATTTATCCTCTGCCGTAAGTAGGCCATATTGCCTGAGAGCCGAGCCATTACGGTTTTATCGCTGACTTCAATGTCGGGCACCGGAACATAAGTGTGAAAGAGCGTTATCTCGGCATCCCTTTCTCGGCCAAAACTATCGATAACCAGGTCGATGGCTTTTTCATCGTTGCCGGTAAAGTTGTACGGAACCAAAATTTTAAGCGTGGCCATGAGCGGTCCTCCTTGGCATGGGTTGTTTTTAAAACCACTACGGTGTGCCGGCGCGGCCCGTCCGGTTGGAACAGACCCGAAAAAACGTCAGGATGCGTTGTACGGATTTCAGATGGCTAAGGGGCAAGCGATTCAGTAAGGAACTCGGAAAAACGCGTTTCTCACCAATGCGGGTCGCAGGTTCAATGGCGGACGGCGCAAGCACCCTTTTTCATTATCGTCAAAGGGGGCCTAAATGTCAATTTGGAAATGCACCAATCCCAAAAATGGCGGACTCTCGTGCGACAAGTTCTTTTTGCCTTTTTTCTTTGCCATTGTGCAAGACGTTGCCTGTGGGCAACATCGCGCCATGGACCAATATTGGGCATATCCCCATTTTTCAACGCCATGTGTGCCTCCCTGATGGGGATTTGATTGAAGCCTATTCGATAAATACCATTCAAAGAATTTTGTTTCTATAGTTGTTGAGATGGGCTATAGTCATCTCGAGATAGGCAGGCTTTCTGCGACACGATCGGTCGCCACGGCATAACATCCGCAATAACGACGCGATGTTGAGAGCAATCGCGTCAAACAGGGGGTGAGCAATGGGAATACGTTTCGAATCGGTCACCACGAGGCTCGAGGCAACCGTCATCCACTTTTTTTCGCCTAACGGATTGTTGACCGTCGTCATCCTGATCCTTCTAAGCGTCATGCTTTTCAGCGGCAACGGTATCGATC
>DEIP01000036.1:44837-71434 GCA_002352605.1 Desulfobacteraceae bacterium UBA2771
GCCCTAACGCCGAATGGATCTGCATGCATATTCCAAGACCATGTTAAGATACGATTAAAAGCAGAAAAATGCCAACGGCCGATTGCCTTTTTTTGAAAATGCGCTAAATTGAAGCCACGGGTCCTTAGGACCACGAGCCATGGATCTATCAAACTGGATTGCCGCTGAACACGCACGGCAGCAAATATTGGTTCAGTAGATCTGTCCCTTTTCTTTCAACTGATCTCGAAAGGTAGCAACATGAAACGCCTCCGTCTTTCAATCCTGACCGTTGGTTTCGTAACGATGGTTATGGCTCCTGTTTCGATCCTTGCTGACAGCCATGCGGACACCATCGCAGTGTTTAAAAAATCTGCGGCCGTCCAGCCGTTTTTCGCCTCCGCTTTTGGATATTCGGTTTTTCCCACCATCGGTAAAGGGGGCATCGTCGTTGGGGCCGCTTATGGAAAAGGGAAGGTATTTCAAGGCGGTACCGCCACAGGAACAGCGACCCTGACCAAAATGTCCATGGGATTTCAGATAGGCGGACAGGCCTTCAGCGAAATCATATTTTTCGAAGATAAACGCGCTTTCGATGATTTTACCAGTGGAAGCTTCGAGTTCGACATCAATGCATCCGCGGTGGCCATCACAGCCGGTGCACAGGCGCAGGCCGGATCCATGGGCACAACAGCCGGTGCCAGCGCAGGCCCGGCTACCGGCACCCAGGCGGGCAACAGCTATAGAAAGGGAATGGCCGTGTTTGTCCATGCCAAGGGCGGCCTGATGATCGAAGCCGCCATCGGCGGCCAACGATTCGATTATGAACCGTACCAGACCAACGGTCATTCGGGTAAAGCCACCGATAGCCCGCTAAAGGATTAAGCGCCGCTATCAGCAACCGTCGATAGACGCGTGAGTCGCATTTCAGACAGGGTATGTGAAAAATGAAGGGGAGATCATGGGTTGGCTCATGATCTCCCCTTCGGTTATTGGAGGGATATACCGCCGGCAGGTCAATCGGTTTCCTTCCGGACCCGGCGCAAGCGAAGTTCTCTATCGGATCAATTCAAGGCTGCGCAAAGCGCATCTTTTAATCGTTCTCACGCCCTGCTGCCGGCAAACATGAGGCCGATCCCAAACAGGAGCATATTAACGGGCTCTAGCATCAAGTCCATGGGGATAGGGCGCTTACCGATAAAATCGGCAAAGGCCCCGGAACCGAACAAGGGAAAGGCCACCAAAAGAAGGATCGGCGTAATTAAGAATATCGTTTTTTTCATGGTTAATGCTCCTGCTATGTAAAAGTATTTTCTTTTTTCAACTGATCCACGCCTTGCGAGCAGTCGAGCAGTGTAAAAGCAACCTTGGTGCCAAAACAGCATTGTTGATTGTGAGAATTCCCGTTAAGCGGTTAAGTATCTATAATTAATTGTAATGAATTATCATACGCGCGAGACACATCCCGGCAAAAATGTTAGAAGGGGTCTTTACTTCGCCTAAATTGTGGTGAAGACTTCACAAAAATGGGAAAAAAAGTAATCATTTATCAACGATCGCACCATCACCGGTATTGTCCACCCAACTGACCGCAGGCCGCCTGGATGCGGCCACCCTTTTCTCCGCGTCGTCTAACGAAGATTTTTTCCGCCACCAACCAGTCGTGAAATCGTTCATAGGTTTCGGCTGACGGGGGTTTTAAACCGGAACCGGGTGCCGGGTTATAGGGTATCAAGTTCAGCTTGACCTTCATGGGAGCCAGGTATCGCGCCAAGGACCCGGCATGTTCATGCCGGTCGTTAACCCCCTGAATCAGGACATAGGCCACAAAAAATACAGATTTTTTGCTCAGCGGGTATCCGAGCAGGGTATCTCTCAACACGGCCATCGGAATGGATCGGTTGATCGGCATGAGCCGGGAGCGTATGTCATCGTCGGGCGCATTGAGGGAGATGGCCAGATTCACGGGTGGCCCGTCTAACCGGGCGAGGCGGTCGATGCCGGTGGTCAGTCCGACGGTGGAAACGGTGATATAGCGCCGGGCGATGTTCAGCCCCCGCTGATCCGTCAGCACACGGATGGCCTGAATCGTGTTGTCCAGGTTGTCCAACGGTTCGCCCATGCCCATGAACACAACATTGCGAACATTAAATCCCAACCGGTGGCGGGCGGCAAACACCTGCCAGACAATCTCTTCTGCGGTCAGATTGCGGAGCAACCCCATCTTTCCGGTCCGGCAGAAGCGGCAGCCCATGCGGCATCCCACCTGGCTGGAAACACACAGGCTGTGGCGCCTGAACATGGGAATCACCACCGATTCGATATCCAGGTCATCCGCTAACCGGGTGACGAATTTGACAACGCCCCCGTCGGACACCTGCTTCACCAGTCGGCCCGGCGGCTGCATCAGGTCGGATTCCAATTGCCCGGCCAATTCAGGAAACCGGTCGAAGGGCGCCAGCCCATCCAGCGCCGTTTTACCGATTTTCATCACATGGTGGTAGAGCGGGGTACTGTAATGCGTGCCCTTGCCGTAGCGCCGGCGAAAGAGATCGGCAAACTGATCGTGGGTCTGGTCTAATATTTTCACGAAAACGTTTCCATCAAGCCTGATTTGCACCCCGAATCCTTGAATTGCCGGGAAATCGTCCTTTCCCTTGATCCCGGGCCGAGCTCGCCTGTCGAGTTGATACTAAAGTTGATCGTCAGTAAAAATCAACCACTATCGGTTTGACACCCCTGGTGGTTTTTGACATATTCAAGGCCGCTCGGAATACGAATTCCGAGGCAACAGTCCGAATCGGACAACCATTTCAGGCCGCTTGATCTGCTGGGGAAAAATATGATGACCGAAAACGAAACGACCATGGGATCCAACTTCATCACGGCTATCATCGAAACGGATCTACAGGCGAATAAAAACGACGGCCGGCTGGCCACCCGGTTTCCCCCGGAACCCAACGGTTACCTGCACATCGGCCACGCCAAATCCATCTTCCTGAACTTCGGGGTGGCAAACACCTACAAGGGCACCTGCAACCTGCGCTTCGACGACACCAACCCCAGCAAAGAGGAGGTGGAGTATGTGGATGCCATCATGGAAGATGTTCGCTGGCTGGGTTTCGACTGGGATGATCGCCTGCACTACGCATCGGACTATTTCGTAAAACTCTACGACTTTGCCGTCCGGTTGATTCAGGCCGGCAAAGCTTACGTGGATGACCTGAACGCCGACGAAATCCGGAAGCATCGCGGCACCCTCACCGAGCCGGGAAAGAACAGCCCCTGGCGCAACCGCAGCATTGAAGAGAACCTGGATCTGTTCCAACACATGCGTGCCGGTGCATTTGAAGACGGTACCCGGGTGCTAAGGGCCAAGATCGACATGGCCCACCCCAACCTGATCATGCGCGACCCCACCTTATACCGGATCCGCAAAACCAGTCACCACCGCACCGGCGATCAGTGGTGCATCTATCCCATGTACGACTTCACCCATTGCTTGTCCGACAGCATTGAAGGCATCACCCACAGCCTGTGCACCCTGGAATTCGAAAACAACCGCCCCCTCTACGACTGGGTGCTGGATAACGTGGACGCACCCTGCCACCCCCGGCAAATCGAGTTCGCCAGGCTGAACCTGAGCTATACGGTGCTGAGTAAACGCAAACTGATCCAGCTGGTGGAGGAGGGCCGGGTGAGCGGGTGGGACGACCCGCGCATGCCCACCATCTGTGGCCTGCGACGCCGGGGGTACCCCCCCGCAGCCATCCGCAACTTCTGCAACCGCATCGGCATGGCCAAACGTGACAGCGTGGTGGACGTGGCTCTTTTGGAATACAGCGTCCGCGAATACCTGAACAAGCGGGCCCCCCGGGTCATGGGCGTCTTGCGACCCCTCAAGGTGGTCATCGAAAACTATCCCGAGGGCCGGGTGGACGAACTGGCGGCGGTGAACAATCCCGAAGACCCGGCGGCCGGCGTTCGCAAGGTCCCCTTTTCTCGCGAAATCTACATCGAACGGGACGACTTCATGGAAAACCCGCCCAAAAAATTCTTTCGCCTGGGACCAGGGCGGGAAGTGCGTCTTCGATACGCCTTTTTTGTCACTTGCACCGACGTGATCAAGGATGAAAAGACCGGTGAGGTGCACGAACTGCGCTGCACCTATGATCCGGCCACCCGCGGCGGCGATGCCCCGGACGGACGCAAGGTGAAGGCCACATTGCATTGGGTATCGGCGGCCCACGCCGTGGACGCGCAGGTGCGGCTCTACGATCGCCTCTTCGACAAGGCCAACCCGGACGAAAAGAAAGCGGGTAAAACCTACAAGGATTTCATCAATCCCGATGCGCTGGAGGTGCTGTGCGGCTGCAAGCTGGAGCCCTGCCTGGCGGCTGCCGGGCCGGATTATTTCTGCCAGTTCGAACGGATGGGGTACTTTTGCGTGGATTCGAAGGATTCGAAGCCCGAAGCCCTAGTGTTCAACCGAACGGTCACCCTTCGGGATGCCTGGGCCAAGCTGAAGAAAAAATCCTGACCAGCCATATGGAATGCCGGGGGATTAAAATTAGCTTAAACCCGCTTTGCGGCGTCCTGATATAATTTGCTCGCGGTGGGTGGCATGTCGATAGGCCGGCCCATGGGACATGACCCTTAAAAAGGGCGAAATACGCGGGATCTCGGCCTTTTCTGCCTCGGCGCGTTCTACTTGATGGTCCCCACAATCAGCGTTAGCTTCAATCCGCCATGCAACAGCGGCAGCCGTCTGGCCGGAAAGGGCAACCCACGGGTCAGCGCCCGCCCAGGGACGATCAAGGCAACCGTCCATCCGTTGAACCGTTTCACCAGGTGCCGGCAGATACCGTCGAACAGGTCGTCGGCCTGCTTGGCCGAACCGATGCGGATACCATAGGGTGGATTGATCACCACCAGCCCGGGATCGCCGCCATACTGGTTGGCCCCGCATTGGAAAAAATCCTTTTGCATCACCCTGACGGCATCGGACAAACCGTTGCCATCGACTGTAGCGGCCAGCCGTCCACAGGCACCCGCATCAATATCCGAGGCAAATATTATTGGCCGATCCAAACTGAGTACATGCGATTGGGCCTCCCGCTTTAAAAAAGCCCACTGGCCCTCACGAAACGCCGGCCAGCCCATGAAACCAAAATTGCGTTTTTCTCCCGGCGCCATCCGTTTGGCCATCATGGCCGCCTCCAGGGAAAAGGTGCCGGATCCACACAAGGGATCCACCAACGGCCGCCTGGGATCGTAACCGGCGGCCATGAGAATGGCCGCCGCCAGGGTTTCCCGGATGGGTGCCCGTGCCGGACCCTGCTTCATCCCCCGTTTATAAAGCGGGTTTCCGCTGCTGTCCAGGGAGAGGGTAAACCGGTCTTCCACCACGCGGACGAACACGGTCTGGAGGATCGGTGGTGCGGCTGAACCGGGCCAACCAGAGACCCGGCGGTCGATGCTGTCCAGCAGGCCCTGGGAAATGGCTTTTGTATGGTAGAGCCGCGATAGCCGGCTACGCACGTTGATATTGGGCAGGCTCCCGGATGGAAGAAACAGCTCCCATGGAATCTCGGCGGATCTCTTCTCCAACCGGCGAACGTTCGTGGCGGAAAAGGTGTCGATGCGCATCAGAATACGAGTGGCCGTACGAAGATGCAGGTTGGCCCGCTGGCAATCCACGAAGCGCCCGGCATGGGTCACGCCACCGGTCGCAACTTCCATGTCGCGGTCGTCAATGCCCAGGCCAATCAATTCCCGCCGGCACAAATCCTCGAAACCCGGGGCTGTGATGGTATAGTATGCCCGGACCCGACCGGCAACATGGCGCCGAACCCGCTTGTTAAATGCATGGTCGTCAACAGGATCTTTTTTAGCCATTTTTTTATGCAACGTTGGGGTTGATTAAGCGCGGCATCAATACTAAGTTGCCTGACGAAGGCACCCTATCAGTTCGCTTGCTCATGTCAATCAGCGTCGTTCAGAAAGCACCCACGGCCATGTCCACCGTCATCATCCGAAAAGCGGCTTACGACTACCAGGTGATTCGGCCCATCGTCTTCGAGATGCTGGCATCCGGGGAGGCGCCGACAATCGACGCCGGTGCCCGGGTATTGATCAAACCCAATTTTCTGGCTCCGGCGGCACCCGAAAAGGCGCTGACCACCCATCCGTTGATCGTGAAGGCGACGGCGGAGTTTGCCCTGGAAAAAGGGGCCCGGGTCCAGATATCGGACAGCCCGGCCACGGGCAGCTTCACCAAGCTGTTTAAAAAAGGCGGCTACGCGGAAACGCTTAACGGCTTAGACGTGACGGTCAAGCCCTTCGAGAAAACAATTCCGGTGGATGTGGGCGAACCTTTCGGCACCATCGATGTGGCCAAGGATGCCATGCAGGCCGACGTGGTCGTCAACCTGGCCAAACTCAAGACCCACACCCAGATGATGCTGACCCTGGGGGTTAAAAATCTCTTCGGCTGTATTGTGGGCTTGAAAAAACCCGAATGGCATCTGCGCGCGGGGGTGGACCGGCAGGTGTTCGGGCGCCTGATCGTGAGCATCTTCGAAGCCGTCGGTCCGGAGTATACCATCATGGACGGCATCCTGGCCATGGAAGGTCAGGGACCGGGAAAGAGCGGGACACCCCGGGAACTGGGTCTGCTGATGGGCGGAAAAAGCGCCCATGCAGTGGATCATGTGGTCTGCCTTCAGGTGGGGCTGGATCCGGACAATCTTGAAACCCATCGCAGCGCCAGGGAGATGGGGCTGTATGACGGCAGCGTTCATATCGACGGCGATTTGACCATACTGGACGACTTTCAGTTCCCCGAGCTGGGCACCCTCACCATGGGGCCGGAGCGTCTGGGCCGATTCATGCGCAAGTTCGTCATTCAGCAGCCGGTGGCGGACAACAAGGCCTGTAAGCTCTGCGGCGAGTGCTGGAAGTATTGCCCGGCCGAAGCCATCTCCTACACGATTCGGGGAATATCGTTCAACACCAACACGTGCATCCGCTGCTACTGCTGCCTGGAGGTGTGCCCCCACGCGGCCATCCGGGCTAAAAAACCGCTGGCCGGACGGCTGGTGGCATGGTTGACCAAGAACCGATAATGATAATCAACAGGCGGTAATCAAACGCCCATGAATGAAAGGAAGGTAACGTATGGCAGGTGGTATTAATAAAGTGATTTTGGTGGGTCACCTGGGAAAAGACCCTGAAGTGCGCTACACCCCGGACGGCAAAGGCGTGTGCAACTTCACCATGGCAACCACCGAGACGTGGAAAGACAAAAACAGTGGCGAGCGGCGGGAAAAAACGGAATGGCATCGCGTGGTCATCTTCGGTGCTCTGGCCGAAATCGCCGGTCAGTATCTGTCCAAAGGCAAGCAGGTCTACATCGAAGGCAAGCTACAGACCCGCAAATGGCAGGGCCAGGACGGGCAGGATCGCTATACGACCGAAGTCGTGGTTGACATACGGGGGACGATGCAGATGCTCGGGTCCCGGGACAGCGGCGGGGGCGGGGGCGGCTCCCGGCCGGTTGCCGGGGGCGTTGCCGGGGGCGTTTCCGGGGGCNNGGGGCGGGGGCGGGGGCGGGGGCTACGGAGACCAGGGTTACCCCCAGCAACCCTACCAGAATGATAAGGAGGATGATATTCCCTTCTAGGGTTCACCATCGAATAATATTTCTAAATGCTTCAGGATGATAACGATTAAACGCGTCATTACCCATAGACTTCGATGCGGTTATCATCCCGATGCTTTTTATTTCAGTTACCAGAACTTCCAGTCGTTATTTAAATCCAACGATGTGATAAATTGGGAAACCTGATAATATTCTCCGGTCACCTCTTCGTACACATAGAAATATTTATGCCGAAACGATAAACTCAGATGGGCGTTGATTTTGGCCGAGATTGTATTGTTGACCTCGGTTCTGATCTGCCAATGACTGCTCTCCTCGTTCCGAATACCAGTGAAGGCGTCCAGGTCGAACGTGTAGCTAAAATGGGATAGGAAGGGAACCTTGGCTCCCACGATCAATTCGACACCGTAAATGGCGGCGTTGGTGGGGTCCTGGACCTCTTTTTCAAAACCGAAACCAAGTTTTCCGTTGATATATTGGTACAGTGCGGAAACGCCGATTGTTTCTCTGAGAAGGACCGGGCGCAGCCCGTCCACAGCTTCAACAACCGTATCGCACCGAAATTTGCTATAGGGCCTGATGGCTTCGTTCAAATTATAATCGTATAAAAAGGTGCCTCTTAAAATGTTGTTTAAATAATCATCGTTCTGGCGGCTGTAGAGCATATAGGGCGTAAAAAGGAATCGGTGATATTTATTATAGATGGTAAGATCGATTTCGTTTTCAAGACCCCACTTGTTATAACTATGGTTCGGCTGGCCCGGTGGGATCTCGATATTGTCTCCTCTTTTGACACCGCTGTTGTCTATGAAATTTGATAGATAGGCATCGATCGTCGTTCTGAAACGCCGATCCAAGTAATCGTAGTCCTTACGCAATACGACACACTCATTTTTAAGATCGTCCTTCAAGAGGTCCGAAACGGTCACCCAGGTATTGGTATAGGCGATTTTTTTGCGCAGCAGACGACTTATCTTTTGCACGGCCGGCTGCGAGGCCGCCATGCGATATGGCCGGAGACCTACCAACGGGTAACCCTGGATGCTGATCTTCTCAGTATCCAAGCCCGTAATCACGAGCCCCTCTTCTTCTGCTTGCACCTTGCGCAACTCATCACCAGTCAACGAAAAAAGAAAAATATGGTAGTCCCGGTTGACCATGCTTAAAAAATCCGAGCGCTTTATCTCCCGGTTGACCGATAGGGGGTGGATGGTACCCTCTTCGACCACGGCCAACTCACAATCGAATCGGTCACGCAAGAGTTGTGTAAAACGAAAATCATCCACCCCGGTTTCAGCGGCTTTAAGGCTTGCAAACAGTTGGACCTCATCCTCCAGAAATTTTTCTTTCCAGAGGGCAAGACGATTTTTAAATTCGTGATAGAAAACATCGTAATTGGGGATTGGGTCCGCTTTTTTGGGGGACAGGGCTTGTAATTTTATGCCATCATCAAGGATAAGTTCGAGGCGATAATAGTCGACGTGGTCACCCATCATCACAATGGATCTGCCGTCGGCCAGATCCACCCGGGAGACCTTGCCACCAAAAAAACGGCCTGTATAATCACCCCCGCAGAGCGCCATCCCGATATCCGGGAACCTCGCCAGAATAGCGGCGGTATCCTTGAGCCTCAGACCGGATAGCAAAATGGTGTGCTCGATGCCGGATTCACGAATCTCGTTCAAATAAGGTCCAAGGGTTTCTTCCTCTTCAACCAGATTGTAACCATAAAGGTCCTTTTCGGCGATATCGAATCGGACCTTTTTTGAGGATATACCTATAATTGCAATGCGTGTGCCCCCCTTGTCGACTTCAAACCAGGGGGTGAATATCGATTTCTCCCCTTGTACGATATTAGATGATAATAACCGCACCGCTTTACTTTTCTGCAGAAACTCGAGATTTTTTGTACCGATCTGAATGTCTTTGGAAGAAACAAGAACCCCTGCACACGAAAAAAATTCAAGAAAATCCATCATGATGGAACCTGAACTGTACTTGGACAGAATTCCAGGGTAAAAAGCGTTACCCATATCAAGGTAGAGATCAATACCATTCTTGCGTTCGGAAACAATATTTTGTGCCAGCAGCAGCAGGGGGTCGTTCGACTCCTGCCCTTTGGTGTCCAGGGAAAATTTTCCCTGAAGGTTTGAGGTTAACAATAACGAAAGATGTGTATCGGCCATGGCAGACGTTGAGAGCATTAAAAACATCGGAAAAAGTGCCCAGACCCATTGGAAGCAAACCTTACGAATAATCAAAATCAGCATGTTGGTCATCAATGTGACACCAGGCATCGTCAACCGATCAATTTCTCAATTCGTTTTGACTCTGGTCAACTGATAGCTTTTGGAAGAATTCATTCAAATTTTTGATCAGATCGGCGTTGGCGGCTTTGACCGATGCAAGTTCGTCCAATGACTTATCCCATGCTTTTTTTAGCGCTTCGACCAAGGCGTTTGCCTCATCGAGTTTTGTTGAGAACTCACGGTTGGCTGCTTTAAGCGATGATAATTTCAACGCTTTGCTTTTTAAAGTTTTCCCCAAATCCTCAATCTGGTGGGACAACATGGATTCTTTTTTGGCATTTTTCTGAATAATTTGTTCACATTGCCGCATAAATTCATCGTTTTGTTTTAGCATTTTTTCATTGAGCGTCGCCATATCTTCGGTGCGGTCTTTTTCTATGGTTTGGATTAATTCTTGAAGGTTGGCAACCTGTTCTTCACCGGCAGCCACATCTTTGGCGTACTTTTCGTTTAGGGCAGCCACATCTTTGGCGTACTTTTCGTTTATGGCGGCCAGGTCTAAGACCAGTTCCTTGTTATGGGTCTCCAGATGCTGAACCTTTGTTCTCTGCTGATGGTTTTCTTTTTTGAGGATATCGTTCTCTCTCTCGATAAGCGGAAGGCGTCTTTTCATCATGCTGTGTTCGGCAAAAAGGTGGCTGTTGGTAAAGGGCGCATCTTGTTTAACCGGAGTCGCACAGGAAATGCAGAATACCAGAAAAATTAACATTGAAATGTTAATCGCGTATAAGCCCAGATTGCTTCTACAAAACATCGAAGGTACTCCATAAAAGAAAAATAACTATAAAATAATCAATTACGTTCACGGCGCAAACCGGAAACGGCCAGCTGTAACGGCATGATTGTCGAGACACAAGCGCTATCTCCATATATGCGTCTCGGCCGCATGTAAATTCCTATTTTCATATATATCGTCCGTTCAGCACGTTTTATAAAGCCGGTTCGACTATTTTATTGATCATTTATGGGACGGAATCGCTTTCGGGGGGAGCGCCCAATGCATTCAAGTAGGCAAGTTTTAAATATCTAAAACCCGGACGGGGAGTCGAAAACAGGCTTAGGGGAAAACGAAATCCGGTCCATCCAAGGCGGACTGTTATTTTTTCGCGAACCCTTAATTGTTGTTTCGAAAAGAGGCTGTTTCATTGGGCAAAATGGCATCAAGCCACCCTATCAACGATAGGGTGTCGGCATGAGGGAAGACGCTCGATCCGTGGATGGGGCCCATATCGTCGTGGGCGATTCGAGATTCCGGGTCATCCATCCGTTTTTATGGGGTGTAATGAGTGCATAAAGGCTGATCCATGTTAGGCAAGTCATCCAGAAAAAGCTGTAGGGTAACGCCCAGATCGCATGTTCGCTTTTATAACGGATAAAATAAAAAATACCCGGGGCGCATGACGCAATTGCGGCGGCAAGCACGATTTTGGGTCCAACCACCAGCGGCATATAGAACAGCAGTGCTACTCCTAAAAGGCGCATTACCTGCCCAAGGGTCATGTTCATCCAGCCAAGAAGAACGTTGATTCGCAGTCCGATCGCACCACCTTGACGAAACCTGCCAAAGACGAACCGGCTGATCACAAGGGTCTCGCGGACATTGCTTCTGGCCCATCGCAAAAACATTTTCCAGAGCTTTGAAGTGGTTAGCGGGGAGGTGGTATGCACGACCGCTTTCCGCTGATACAGGACGTGATAGCCGCTTCGGAGAATCAGATTGGTCATGGCCCTGTCTTCGCCGATATTGGCAGCCCGGCCGCAGAATTTTTGATCTACCCATTCATAAAGAACTTTCTGAACAACATCACGGCGGTAAGCGGAAAGCGCCCCCGGGGTGCACATCACCGAGTTGATGACACTCTGGCCGGCCCGCAGAAAATCAAAACTGTAGGCAAAGGCCACTTCCAGCATTTTCGGAATGACCCCCTCCAGGCGGTTCAGGATGCGGACATGGCCGGCCACTGCTCCCACGCGAGCGTCACGGACAAAGGGACTCACAAGGTGGCGAAGGGTCTGGGGGTCCACGTTGGAGTCACTGTCAATGGTCACGAACACATCCCCTTTCCCGTGCTCGAAGCCCCGGTACAGGGCATGCCGTTTGCCTCGATTGGCTGGCTGCCTGAAAAGCTGAACACGACCGGGAAATGCCATCTCCGCCTTTTTTAGCCAATGCCAGGTGTCATCTTCACTGCCGTCGTCAATACCGATAATGGACATCTTTTCGGCCGGATAATCGCTTAAAACGATACTTTGAATGGTATCGAAAGCCTGGCGTCCTTCATTGTAAGCCGGAACAATGACCGAACAGGTCGGCAACGCCCGGTTATCGCAGGGCGCCACGGACTTATATTTGAGGCAAAGCACGATGCGCCAGATAAAAATCGCCAGGTGAACGGCAAAAAAGGTCTGGGAGAAGACAAGAAGCATCTTGCCAAAAGGGATGTTCTCCATGGTCGTCCAAGTGGATTGAATTCCAGTGGATATGGCCCAAAAGACCGCAATAAATAGAATCAATACATAGGAAACGAATGCCGTTATGGTGCGAGTCTTATTCACAGCGCTATCCTTTATTTTTCTCATTGTGACGAGGTTGTCAATGAGCAAACATGATAGACACAAGCATGAGGTGTGCCAGAATATACCTAACTGAATTAATAGGATTAATATATATTCTGTCAGCCCGACATGGAAACACGGCGCGCAGTATTATTACCCACGATTACGGATCTTGCACACGCAAAAAAACGTCCATGGTTTTTGGAGTGAGGAAGGCCGTTTGTGGATGGTCTATTCCAGGGCCGGCAAAATCAGGGTAAAAGTCGAGCCTTTGCCCCGTCCCGGGCTTTCGGCCAGCACCTTTCCCTTGTGGAGACGGGCGATATTTTGCACCAGGTGCAAGCCAAGACCGCTTCCCTTGGCCGTCATGTTGTCCGACCGGCCGATCTGATAAAACTTGCGGAAAATCTTTTTCATCTCTTTTCGGTCGAAGCCGATACCGTTGTCCCTGATCCGGACGTGTGTCTTGCGGCGCATCGGTTCGATGAAGATGTCCACTTGCGGTACTTCAGCAATATTGTATTTAATGGCATTGGTCAGAATGTTCATCAGCAGCATTTCAAACAGATACCGGTTGATACGCTGGTAAAGGATGGTGCTTTCCGGGCTGTGGACGGCAATCCGGCAGTCTTTGAACAGGTGGGCGTTTTCTTCCAGGAACTGGTTCACCATCTTGGCCATATCACAGACAACGAACCCGCCCATATAACTCTTGCTTTCCAGTTTGGCCAGGTTCAGCATGCGGTTTATGTTTCCGGTCAGGCGGTTCACATCGGTCAGCATGTACTGGATGTATTTTAGTTGATCATCCCGCGAGAGTTCGTACCTTGAAAAGGTCTGCAGATAAAGCTGAAGGGAAGTCACCGGTGTTTTGAGTTCATGGGTGAAATTGTTGATGAAGTTGTTCTGCATCCGGTACAGTTGCATGGTTTTCTGGCTGAACACAAAAATGATGAAGATGCCCAACAATATATTACCGATCAGTATGCACAAGACAAGGATCACCACCCATGTGTCGGCGGCCAGCACCCGCTCCTGCTCCAGGTTGAACCGTTCCATCGCCGACCGAAGACCGCTGCTGACTTCGATATACCAGTAAATATAAAGAAAAAGCGAAACCACCAGCGCAGTGACGGAGAAGATAAACACCAATATGGGGTGAAAAAGCCACTTCACATGCTTCATGGGGTGCGATCTCTCCTTTGATTAAACGCCATTCACCATCAGCATAAGGGTTAACAACTTTCCCGACGGGTGATACTACCGGTTTTTTCCCGACATTTCAATGCGGCGGCAACGCCGTCATATAAAATTAACTTGACCGACCGGCCCACCCATATTAAATTATGATTACTCGTTTCATATTTCGTTTTTTATTTTCACCGCCTTTTTATCGATATCGACGGCTCCAGTTCCAGTGGCCTGCTTTGCCTCGATGGCTGCCACTGCGATTTGCGATTTCCTGGCTCCA
This sequence comes from Desulfobacteraceae bacterium UBA2771, assembly GCA_002352605.1. Taxonomy (GTDB): domain Bacteria; phylum Desulfobacterota; class Desulfobacteria; order Desulfobacterales; family Desulfosarcinaceae; genus Desulfosarcina. Next base: position 58,816 of record DEIP01000036.1, read on the forward strand.
GCACCAACCGTTGAGATGAACGGGTCGTTTCGGCGGAGTTCCGTTGAATTAACCGGAAACCCAAAAGGGGGAAGTTATGAGCGAAAGTGTCTACAAAGTCATCGAATTGGTGGGAACCAGCCCCACATCCTGGGAAGAAGCGGCTAAAAATGCCGTGGAAACCGCGTCCAAGTCATTGAAGGATCTGCGAGTGGCGGAGGTCGGCAAGCTGGATATGAAGGTGGAAGCCGGCAAGGTAACGGCTTTTCGTGCCCGGGTGAATCTCTCTTTCAAGTATGTGACGGACTAACCGTCGGTACCCGACCGGCCAAGCTGCCCGCTACCGGGCGGCTTTGCCGGTGATTTAGGATCGTGAACCTTATAAAACCCACGGAGTTGGCGCCGGGTTTTTGTTTGTGTTCGGGGCGTACCGGCGGTCGCATACGGGTCGTATGTGGCCGCCGACGCAACGCAGGACACGGGCAAAAGGACAGGTAAGATTGTGGGTTTTTTTATTTCCGGGGCCCTTATTCCATGGCCCGGGCCATCAGATCACCCACCATCTTCGAAAAACGGGTCGGGTTGGTCAGTTTTCCGCCTTCACTGACCGAGGCCATGTCAAATAAAAGCAGGCTGTAATCTTTCAACTCGGGATTGTCCCGGTCGTTCTCAAAGAGACTTTTAATCTTTTCCACCACAGGGTGGTCCATATTCAATTCTAGAACTCGCTTGGTATCAGGTGTTTCCTGCCCGGAGGCCTTGAGCAGTTTTTCCATGTAGGCGCTCCGGTCCCAGGTGTCCCCGGAGAGACAGGATACCGAATCTTTGAGCCGCGAGGAGGGTTTGACTTCCTTGATCTCATTCTCCAGGTGTCCCTTAATGAAGCCGAACAGCGCGTTATAGGCCTCCTTTTTATCATCATCCACCGTATCCAGATCCAGATCACCTTTTTCGGCGCTCTTCAGGGGCTTACCGTCATACTCGGTCAATGACTGCACCACCCATTCGTCAACCGGGTCGGTCATCAACAGCACTTCAAAACCATTCTCTTTCAGCTTTTCAAGGTGGGGGCTGTTGAGCAGGGCGGAGAGTTTATCGCCGGTAATGAAAAAAATCTCCTTCTGGTCGGCCTTCATATTTTTCACATAATCATCCAAAGACACCCACTTGTCTTCTGATTTGGTGGTCTTATAGCGCACCAGCGGGGCGATCTTATCCTTGCTGGCCGGATCGGTGTGAATCCCTTCCTTCAACACGGCACCAAATTCATCGTAGAAGGGATTGTATTTTTCCGCATCCATTTTTCCCAGCAGATCAAAGAGTTTTTTGACCAGATTCTTGCGGATGTTGAGCACCAAGCGATCCTGCTGCAGAATCTCGCGGCTGATGTTCAGGTTTAGGTCCGACGCATCCACCACGCCTTTCACGAAACGGAAAAATTCGGGCATCAGCTCCTTACAATCGTCCATGATGAACACCCGTTTGGAGTACAGGTGGATACCGTGGCGGCGGTCCTGGGTGAACAGGTCGAAGGGGGCCTTGGAAGGAATGTAGAGCAAGGCGACGTACTCGGTGGTTCCTTCAAACTTGAGATGTAACCGCTCCATGGGCGGGTTCCAGTCGTGACTCAAATGCTTGTAAAATTCTTCGTATTCCTCATCTTTGACATCGCTGGAATTACGAGTCCAGATGGCCTTCATGGAGTTAAGGGTCTCTTCACGCATTACCTTTCGCGTGGTGGCGCCAATGGGTTTGTCGTCCTTATCCTTGATAATCTCTTCATCGGGCAGCGGCTCATCGCGTTCCGCCTCCATGGTGATGGGGTAGTTGACAAAATCGGAGTGTTGCTTGACGATGTTGCGGATCGTCCACTGGTCGGTGAAATCCTTGTCGTCCTTTTCCTTCTTTTTCAATTCCAGCGTAATGGTGGTACCCCGGGTGGTTTTCTCGATCGCTTCGACACTATAGGACCCGTCACCGGTGGAGACCCATTTGACGGCCTGGTTGGCATCCGCACCGACGGCCCGGGTGACCAGCGTGATCTTGTCGGCAACCATAAAGCCGCTGTAAAAGCCCACGCCGAACTGTCCGATCAACTCCGGTATCAGCGTCTCCTGCCCCTTGGCATGCTCCAGGGCTTCCATAAAACCGGCGGTGCCGCTTTTGGCGATGGTACCGATGTTTTCCAGGACTTCGTCATGGGTCATGCCGATGCCGTTGTCTGAAATCTCAATGGTCTGCTTGATGGCATCGGGCTTCAATTGAATCTTAAATTCGGTGTCGTTACCCAGGATACCCGGCTCGGTCTCCGCCTTGTATCGGACTTTATCGATGGCATCCGATGAATTTGAAATCAATTCCCTCAAAAAGATATCCTTGTTTGAATAGAGGGAATTGATGATCAGGTTAAGCATCTGCTGCACTTCAGTTTTAAACTGATAGGTTTCCTGCTTTGCTTCCATGGGCTCTCCTAAATGTTCCTTCGATAAATTTTTATCAATGGTTATAATTAGTTCGACAGCAACAACGATGAACAATTATGGGTGCGATTTGTCGTTTGTCAAGGCAGAGACCCCGGTTCAGATGACAAAATAGGTACCTTACCTGCCCCATGCCACAGCAACCAATCGATCGAAGATGTAGATCGGCCGCCCTAAAAATGATCCGTATGATAATTTTAAGCACCTATCTCGTGTCTGAATGGGCATTATCGACAACATTAAAACAACGCTTTTGGTGGCAAATTGTTCCTATTGTGGTATAGCCTTCCCAGATTGAACGTAGCGCCAGGCGAGGCGGTTCAAAATTGGAAACCTTATTAATACATTTATTTCAATAAATTACTACCCAACTCGATTCTCTCCGACCGGAGGTTCATATTTTTAAACTTTTAAAGTTTAAGCGATATCAATTGTCATATCAAGAAGATACACTTTTTTCCAATTCCGGCAGGTTTATAATCTTGAACATTTTTCATCGATTTTTTTCCCTTTCCGTCCCGAGGAAGCTAACGGTGTGATGCGGGAAATTAGTATATGGACTTAAAATCATTGCGATTTTAAATTTTTTTGGCTGTTTCATAACCATAAAGATTGATTTTGGCAAGATGCTTGCTTTCAGTAATAGTCAACCTAATAATTTTTCATCTGTTCTCCTCCTTAACGGTTGATCGGTGTCATTCCGATCGACCGTTTCCTTTTTTGCCCACGAAATAAATTTGCAAATTCCTATCCAACCGAATAAAATCATCTCATTTCATGAAGTGATTCGGGATCCCCCCCGAACCAACTCTGTCTCGGAGCGGTAAGCTTCCTTTTCCAATAGGATGGATCGCTTTCTTAATCGTTGCCGTCATCGTGTAGATCGTCGCCACAATGATGAATTGCTTAAATATCGGTTGGTTTTACTGTTTTGCGTATTTTTGTCAATCGTTAAAAGGTTTAGCGGTTTGGAAAAACGTAGCGTGTAAAAAACGGAGGTGGGCATGCAAACAAAAAAATGGGTGTTTGGCTTTGACGAACAGGATGCCGTTAAAGGCCTTGTGGGAGAAGATTGGGATGCCATTCGAGGGCTGCTGGGCGGTAAAGGGGCCAACCTGGCCGAGATGGTGCGCATCGGGTTGCCAGTTCCCCACGGATTCACCGTTTCCACCGAAGCCTGCAATGCCTACCTCACCTCCGGAGGCACCTTCCCTAAGGGCATGTGGGACCAGGTATCGTCAGCACTTCAGACAGTTGAAGCCCAAACGGGAAAGCGCTTCGGCGATGAAGACAACCCGTTGCTATTCTCCTGCCGATCCGGTGCCAAGTTTTCCATGCCCGGAATGATGGATACGGTACTCAATATCGGCCTCAACCGCCGGACGGTGACGGCCATGATCCGTCTTACCGATGATCCCCGCTTTGTTTACGATGCCTACCGGCGGCTGATCCAGATGTTTGGCAGCGTCGTCATGGGCATCGACGACGAACCCTTTGAGGCGATCATCACGGCTGCCCGCCAGGCTGCCGGGGTAGCCCATGACACCGAACTGTCGGCAGACAACTGGAAACAGGTGGTGGAGCAATTCAAGGCCCTCTACCACCGTTACACCACCCATGACTTTCCCGAAGATCCGATCGAACAGCTCAAAATGGCCACCGAAGCGGTGTTCAAGAGCTGGAATGGCAAACGGGCGGTGGATTATCGCAAAGCCGCCGGCATCGCCCACAACCTGGGTACGGCTGTGAGCATCGTCGTCATGGTTTTCGGCAATATGGGTGACGACTGCGCTACCGGTGTGGCCATGACCCGCAACAGCTCCACCGGAGCGCGCTACCTGGAAGGAGACTACCTGACCAATGCCCAGGGCGAAGATGTGGTGGCCGGCATCCGCATGACCCGAGACATCACCCACCTGAAAGAGGAGATGCCGGCGGCCTATGCCGAATTCGAACGCATTGCTCAGCTGCTGGAAAATCACTACCAGGATATGCAGGACATGGAGTTTACCATCGAGAGGGGCAAGCTGTGGATGCTCCAGACCCGAGACGGCAAACGAACGGCCCAGGCGGCAGTGCGCATTGCCGTGGACATGGTGGCGGAGGGGCTCATCGATCGCCGAACGGCGGTGCTGCGGATCACACCGGATCAGGTGGATTTCTTCCTCCACCCCCAGTTCGAGCCCAAGGCCACCGCCGGGGGCACACTGCTGGCCCGGGGCCTCAACGTCTCTCCCGGTGCGGCCGTGGGGCAGGTGGCCTTCGATGCGGATATGGCCGAGGCCTGGGCCAAGAACGACGGGAAACAGGTGATCATGGTTCGGCCGGAGACCAAGCCCGACGACGTCCACGGCATGCTGGCCGCCCAGGGGATTCTCACCAGTCGGGGCGGACGCACCAGCCATGCGGCACTGGTGGCCCGGCAGTTCGGCAAGCCGGCGGTGGTAGGGGCCTCAGCCATCACCATCGACCTTGCCAACCGTCTGATGACCGTTGGCAACCAAACCATCCATGAAGGTGAATGGATCTCCATCGATGGAACGGTCGGGGTGGTCTATGAGGGCCCATTGGAGACCATGGTGCCGGACATCAAAGACCCCTGGCTGATCAAGTTGCTGGCCTGGGCCGATGGATTCAGGACCCTGGGGGTGTGGGCCAATGCGGACTATCCCCGGGATGCCCAACGGGCGTTGGAATATGGGGCAGAGGGCATCGGATTGTGCCGATCCGAGCACATGTTTTTCGAAACCGACCGTCTGCCCCACTTCCAGCGGATGATCATGGCCGACTACCCCGTGGATCGGCGCGAGGCACTGGCCGCCCTGCTGCCGTTCCAGCGACAGGATTTCGCCGGACTTTTTCGAGTCATGGACGGACGTCCGGTGATCATCCGCCTCATCGATCCCCCGCTGCATGAATTTTTACCGGACCTGGTAGAGCTGGTCGCCGAATTGGCCGACCTGAAGATCCGGCTCAAACATGCCGCGGATATGGCCGCCATCGATGCGCTGCTGGCTGAAATCCGCCGGAAGGAACGGCTGCGCAAGCGGGCCCAGAGCCTGCGGGAAGTCAACCCCATGCTGGGCCTGCGGGGGGTACGCCTGGGCATTTACATTCCCGAGCTGACCACCATGCAGGTGCGAGCCATCTTCGAGGCGGCCTGTATGGTGGCAAAAGAGGGCATCGATGTGCATCCGGAGGTGATGATCCCCCTCACCAGCCACGTCAACGAGCTGATCCGCCAGCGTGCGGAGCTGGAGGCCGAGGCCAGGGCAGTCATGACCGAAGAGGGTTTGGAAATTCCCTACAAGTTCGGCACCATGATCGAACTGCCCCGCGCCGCCCTCACCGCCGACAAGATTGCCGAGCATGCCGAATTCTTTTCTTTCGGTACCAACGACCTGACCCAGACCACCTTCGGCATCTCCAGGGACGACGCCGAGACAGGGTTTCTCATCGAATACATGGAATCGGGCATCCTGCCGGCCAATCCCTTTGCCACCCTGGATCGGGAGGGCGTGGGCCAGCTCATCGACATGGCCGTAAAAAAGGGACGCGCCACCAAACCGGATCTGGTATGCGGTATCTGCGGCGAGCATGGCGGCGATCCCATATCCATTGCCCTGTGCCACGAACTGGGGCTCTCCTACGTCTCCTGTTCGCCATTCCGGGTGCCCATCGCCCGGTTGGCGGCGGCCCATGCCGCGCTTCAAAACCAAACTACCGAATGAGATGGTTAAAATCATTTTAATACGTTTACTCGGAGATGTGATGATTCGCGCAAGATCGTTCCTTGTTGTTCTGCTCGTGGTTTGCTGGGCTGATTTGTTAATGGCGGCCGCGGCACCGGTTCCGGTACCGGACATTCCCGCTACGCTGGAACCCTGGAAAGATTGGGTCCTTCACGACCTGTCGGATCAGAAATGCCCGGCCCATTTTGACAACGGAACGATTCGCCGCTGCTGGTGGCCGACGTGGCTGGCCATGGATGTAGGCGCCCAGGGCGCTCTGTTCAAACAGCAAGTGACGGTGTTCGCCCCCACCTGGGTGACCCTGCCCGGTGACACGGCCCATTGGCCCGTGTCGGTAACTATCGGCGAAGATGGCCTGCCGGTGACGGGCCGCGCCGGTCGGCCCAGTATCCGACTGGAACCCGGTGACCACCTTATCAACGGTGCCTTCATCTGGGAAAGGCTGCCTGAAATGCTTCAGGTACCGGCTTCCACGGGGATCCTGTCTCTGATGGTCGACGGCCGTGAAATCGTCGAACCGGATTTGGATACCCAGGGGCGGCTTCGTTTCCACGGTAACGGCGGCACCGCCCGTCGTGAAGACACCATGACGGCCACCCTTTTCCGACTCATCGAAGATGATATTCCCATGCGAGTAATCACCCGGATCATGCTCCAGGTCTCCGGCAGGACGCGCGAAATCCGACTGGCCGCCCTGCTGCCCGAAGGCGGCAAGGTAATCAAAATCACCAGTCCCCTGCCCGCCCGCCTGTCCGACAATGGCGACCTGCTGGTCCAGGCCCGACCCGGCCGCTGGGACATCCAGATGACGGCGCGACTGGACGGTCCGGCCAAGACCCTTTCCGCGGGAAAAGGCCGCTATGGCGATGAGATATGGTCCTTCAAAGCCGTTAATCACCTGCGCATGGTCAAGGTTCTGGGGGCGCCGACCATTGAGCCGGCGCGGACCCGCATGCCCGACGAATGGAAAGGTTTTCCCGCCTACATGCTCAAGCCCGGCGGCGCCCTCACTTTTGAAGAAATCCGAAGGGGGGACCCGGATCCGGCGCCGGACCAACTGGACCTTGCACGCACCTGGTGGTTGGATTTTGATGGGTCGGGGTTTACTATCCATGACCGCATCAGCGGCACACTGAGCCGAACCTGGCACCTGTCCATGGGTGACCCCATGCGCCTGGGACGTGTGGCTGTGGATGGCCGGGATCAGCTGATCACCCTTCAGGGAGATCGGCCCTCCCCGGGCGTTCAGCTGCGCCACGGGAAAATTTCCCTGGAAGCGGACAGCCGCCTGGCACGCACATCGTCGACCCTGCCGGCCGTGGGCTGGGACCACGATTTTCGGAATGTGACCGGTACGCTGCACCTGCCGCCGGGATGGACGCTGTTTTCCACCACCGGCGCAGATATACCCCACGGGGCCTGGCTTCAACGCTGGAACCTGCTGGACTTTTTCCTGGCGCTGGTCATCGCCATCAGCGCGTATAAGGTCCGCAACCGGACAACCGGCCTGCTGGCCCTGCTGACACTGGTGTTAACCTTCCACGAACCGGGTTCGCCGCGCCACGTATGGCTTCACCTGCTGGCGGTGGCCGCGCTGTTGAAGTACCTGCCCAACGGCTGGTTCCGGAAGCTGGTCAAGCTGTGGGGGGCGGGAGCGGTGGTGACCCTCATCGTCATTGCGTTGCCCTTCATGGTCCAGCAAGTCCGAACGGCCATCTATCCGCAACTGGTGCCGACCGGGAATGGGGACTACCAGTGGCCGGCGGTTCCCGGGGCCGGGATGCGCGTGGAGACGCAGATGACCGATACGCGCGAACCCGCTTCGGCCTTCAAACGGGCCGGCAAAACAGCGCACAAAAGCCAACTGTCTGAAAAGAGACAAACATCCCACCGGCCCCGCTTTCTATCGGATCCGGACGCCCTGATCCAGACCGGTCCCGGACTGCCGGCGTGGCAGTGGCAATCCGTGCAGCTGCACTGGAACGGGCCGGTGGACCGTACCCAACAAATTCGCCTGTGGCTGATTTCACCAACCATGAATCTGGTCCTTGGACTGGTTCGCGTCGTGCTGCTGTTTCTGTTGATCGTGGTCTTCCTGGACCTGCGCAATTGGCGCCGACAGCTTCCGATATCGGTAACGGCCAGTGCCTCAGCGCTGATTCTGGCGCTGGTTCTCCTGGTGCCGGTCCAGTCGCTTCGGGCCGAAACCAGTAACCATGCCTTTCCCCCCCAGCCCCTTCTGGAAGAACTTCAGCGACGGCTGCTCGAACCACCGCCCTGCCTGCCCCATTGCGCCGATGTGAGCCGGTTGGAGCTGGCCGCCACCCCCGACCAGCTGCGCCTGATCATGCAGGTGCATGCTCAGGTGGACACGGCCATACCCTTGCCGGTCACCCTGGAAACCTGGCGTCCGAACCGACTGACCCTGAACAATGAACCGGTGAAAAGCCTCGCCCGGGACGACCGGGGAAACTTGTGGATGGTTTTGCCCCAAGGGGTTCATCAGATCAAGATGACCGGAACGACCGGCCGTGTCGATGAGATTCGCATCGCCTTTCCCATCGTGCCCCATGTGGGTACCTACGCAGGCGTTGGATGGCAGGCCCGTGGCTTTGGTCCCGACGGCAGGATGGACGCCACCATTGCCCTGACCCGCCTGCAGAAAGACAGCGCATCGCACAACGCAATGCCCAAATCCGATATTCCCACCTTTTTCCATGTGGCGCGCACCCTGCACCTGGGAATCCAGTGGGAAGTCACCACCCGCATCCGGCGGATCACCCCACCGGGAGATCCGGTGCGGCTGTCCATCGCGCTGTTGGAAAATGCCTCGTTGACCACCGCCGGCATTCAGGTAAAAGCGGGTGTTGCTCAGATTACAATGGGTCCGCAGGAGACGGATGCACAGTTTTCCACGACCATTCCCATTACTCCGACGATCCGCCTGGCGGCGCCAAGGGATGTGCCCTGGACAGAAACCTGGACCCTGGATGCCGCGACCATGTGGCACTGCACCATCTCAGGCCTGACGATGGTGCATCACCAGGATGCCGGTCGCAACTGGCAGCCGCAATGGCGCCCCTGGCCGGGTGAACAGGTGTCCATCGATGTGACGCGACCCGAGTCGGTATCCGGCCGGACCATCACCATAGACCGTTCCCGGCTGACACTGACCCCGGGGCAACGATTATCCCGGTCAACACTCACCCTCGGGATTCGGTCCAGCAGAGGCGGGCGCCATCAGATCCAATTGCCGGACCAGGCCAACCTGCAGAGCGTCACGCTAAACGGCAAAAGCCTGCCCATCCGCCGGGACGGCCAACTGGTGACGGTTCCACTTGAGCCGGGTGCGCAGAAGGTGGATGTAAAATGGCTCCAGTTAAACGATTCCATGAACCTGATCAAGGCCCCCCGGGTAAACGTGGGTGATGCCGCCGTCAATGCCGCCGTTACTTTTCAGATGCCCGACCACCGCTGGATCCTATTTGCCGGTGGGCCTCGGCTGGGGCCCGCCGTGCTCTTCTGGAGCTATGTAATCGTGGTGATGGTCGCCGCCTTTGGTCTTGGAAAAACGGATATCACACCGTTGCGCACCAGCGGGTGGATGCTGCTGGGTCTCGGCCTGACCCAGATACCGGCGGTCTTTGCCGTACTGGTTGTCGGCTGGCTGCTGGTCCTGGGATGCCGCTGCCGGACGGATGCGCCGGGCAAGCCCCTGGCCTTCAATCTTACCCAGGTGCTTACGGTGCTCATCACCCTTGCCGCCCTGTCCGCGCTTTACAGCGCCATTGAACGGGGCCTGCTGGGCATTCCGGACATGCAGATCGCCGGAAACCACTCCACGCGTTTTCAACTGAATTGGACCCAGGACCGTATTGGCGGAACCATGCCCACCCCCTGGGTGATAAGCCTGCCCCGGTGGGTCTACCGCCTGCTCATGCTGGCCTGGTCCCTCTGGCTGGCCTTCAGCCTTGTGTCATGGTTGCGTTGGGGATGGCGCTGCTTTTCCAAAGAAGGCCTGTGGAAACCCATCAAATGGCGCCGCAAAGCCAAGCCGGCCGAAAATGAGAAGGAGGCCCAGGACTCGGAAACACGGGTATCGACGCAGGCCTGAAAGAATCTCACCGAACCATCATCGAGGCGGACAACGGCCCTCAATCCTGCCGGATGACGGCAGCCCATCGGCCCGATTGGGTCCTCATGGATATCAAGATGCCTGAAGAGAATTTGTTTCTGATCTGTATCGTTAAATTACACACAATTCGTTGACCCTGAAAAGGAGGGACCATGATTGTCGGTATTCTTAAAGAGATCAAAACGGAAGAAAACCGAGTGTGCATGACTCCGGCGGGCGTGGAGGTGATGGTCCACAACGGGCACACGGTGCTGGTGGAGAAAAGCGCAGGTGCCGGCAGCGGCTTTGCCGACGAGACTTACGTGAAAGCCGGGGCCAAGATGATCGACACTTCCAAGAAGATCTTCGATACGTCTGACATGGTCATGCATGTCAAAGAACCGTTGCCCCCCGAGTACGACCTGATCCGCGAAGGGCAGATCGTCTTTACCTACCTGCATCTGGCCGCCGACGAAACCCAGACCTGCGCCCTGATTAGGAGCAAGTCGGTGAGCATCGCCTACGAGACCATCCAGAAGGCCGACGGCAGCCTGCCCTTGCTGACCCCCATGAGCGAGGTAGCCGGGCGCATGGCCATCCAGCAAGGGGCCAAGTACCTGGAGATGGCCCAGGGCGGCCACGGGGTATTGCTGGGCGGCGTTCCCGGTGTGGATCCGGGAACGGTGGTGGTAATAGGCGGCGGCGTGGTAGGCGTCAATGCGGCCAAGATGGCCTGCGGCCTGGGCGCCAAGGTGTACCTGCTGGACATGAACCTGGACCGGCTGCGCTACCTGAACGACGTGATGCCAGCCAATTGTTTCACCCTGATGTCCGGTCCGGCGACCGTCCGCGAACTGGTCAAGGTGGCCGACGTGGTGGTAGGTGCGGTGCTGATCCCCGGCGCCAAGGCACCGCGCCTGGTGACCCGGGAGATGCTGGGGACCATGAAGAAGGGATCGGTCCTGGTGGACGTAGCCATCGACCAGGGCGGCTGCTTCGAAACATCCAAAGCGACTACCCACGACGATCCCATCTACGTGGTGGACGGGGTCGTGCACTACTGCGTGGCCAACATGCCCGGAACCGTGGCCAAAACCTCGACCCTGGCACTGACCAACGCCACACTGCCCTATGCGGTCGAGATTGCCAACAAGGGCTGGCGACGTGCCATGCAGGAGAATGCGGAAATTAAGCTGGGGGCCAATGTGATCACGGGCCAGGTCACCCACAAGGCTGTCGCTGAGGCCTTCGACCTGGAATACACATCCGTGGAGACGTTGATCGGCGGTTGATGGCCTTGGAAATAATAAAACCTACGGAGATGGTGCCGGATTTTTGTTCGTGTTCAAGGCGTGTCGATAGTTGCATACGGGTTTCATGTGGCCATCGATGCAACGCAGAACGCAAACGTCCATTTTTCAAAGATGTTACTTTGTTGTTGTCATCCCCGCGCAAGCGAAGATCCATTTTTTTAATTAGTTGGGGGCTTCCGAATTGACATCACCGCACAGGAGGGTTAATATACAGGCAAGATTGTTCTTTAAAAATTTGGGGGCGAAACGGCTTCGACGGGGATAAAGAAGCACCAGATTGCATGCCGAGCTCCTGCCGACTCGTAAAACCGGTGGGAAATAAATATAATCGCTGACGATTATAACTACGCCGTAGCAGCTTAGTGCTACCGTTCTACCGGGTTTTTCCCGCGAACCTGGATAGAACGTCGACTAGTGGGATAGCCAATGTTGAATGCCTGCTACAACAACGGCGAACTTCCAGCAGGATAGCCTTTGAAGTACCCTGCCTGATGGAGACTGACGAAGGTGAAACTTAGAGATCAGGACAAGCATGTAGATATCTGTGTGGAATATTTTCGGACGCGGGTTCGACTCCCGCCGCCTCCACCATTGTTTTGTTGTTTTTTCAAATACTTACAATTTCACGCCACCTTACTCTGGTAGAATTCCAAGCGTTTTCAAGCTTTGCTCCATCATCTGGGGCAGGCACATACCGGTAATAATGGTCCACAATCATTCTGGTTGTGGTATGGCCGACCTGTTTCTGGACGTAACTCATCCGCTCATTATTATCCATTGCGTTCGTGACAAATGATGCCCTGGTGTCTTTGATGCTGATGCGGGTTGTAATACCCAATTTTTCCAGGGTCGGGTTGATGACGCATCTATTCATGGTGTGCCGATGGATAGGACGTCCCTGTTTATTCAGAAAAACAAAGTCGTCCCCATTTCCTTTCCACGTCCGTTTCCGCTGTTCCCGCAAGGACTCTACAATAAATT
>DEIP01000086.1:0-2128 GCA_002352605.1 Desulfobacteraceae bacterium UBA2771
AGCCGCGCCTTTCTTGAAAAACGAAAACCGCAATTCAAAGGGGCGCTGAAGGAATAACACAACCTAAGGGTTCGCGAAAAAATAACTTCGCAGAATTGGCGCTCAGATTTGGTCCAGGTTTTGCTGATCCGAGAGAGCAAAACCACAGGAATAGCGAGCTATTTCGAGACTTTTGAGAGTGAGGTATCAGCCAAAGATGGGCTGAAGCTGAGATGCGAAAATGTGAAGTTATTTTTGCGCGAGCCCTAACCACCAATATTCGCATCGGAAGGTATGTGATCTTAAACCTTGCCTGTACGGTAGAACACGAGACCGAGATAGGGGATTGTTATTCTTTCATGCCCACCTGTAACATCTCGAGAGAAGTGAAAATCGGTCCGGCGTCGTTTTGGGGAACGGGCGCCAAGGTTATCGATCGTTGCTCGGTCGGTGATCATTCGACCATTGGCGCGGGTGCGGTGGTCATTGGTGATCTGCCTCCGGGAGTGACTGCCGCTGGTGTGCCGGCAAAAACAATTAAATCCGATTCATAGTCTCGTTTCTTTTGAGGGCTTTAATAAAATTCACTTCGACGGCCATTTTATTCATACTATGGCTTATTTTCCTGCAAATTACGTTTTTTCTTTGGGTTTACAACCTCTCTTCCGAATACGAAGACCATGATGCCATCGTGGTTTTCGCCGGCAGTAACGACCGCATCCAGCGCGGTTACGGTCTGGCGCAGTCGGATGTCGCCCCGAAACTGATCGTCAGTCCGGCAAACCGGCTACTGCTCGGATTCTATGAACGGCGCTACGGGCAGCCCGGTGATGCCGCCTATATCATTGAAGATCGGGCCGACACCACTTTCATGAATGCCTGCCATACGGCGAAGTTGATCGATGAACATGGCTTCGAATCGGTTTTGCTGGTGACCTCCGACTATCACATGCCCCGTTCCTATTTTCTGTTGAAGTTGATGACGTTAACTTCCGGTTGTCGCATCGGCATCCACAAGGTGGATACCCGTTATTCATCGCCACATGCTTGGAAAGACAAAGTCGCATGTACGAAAATGGCATACAACGAGATGGTTCAGTTGTGGGGAAGCCTGGTGGAATGCGGACTGTATTACTCCGGAGGCACCGATGAGCGGGTGAAAATGCGCTCCTCCGGCTGGTCCGGATGGCTGCGGAAACATCTGCTTTTTGAGGTGCGATATGAATGATTCGCCTATTTCGTCGACGGAAACGGATTTAAATCAAAACATAGAAGGGTTGAAAAAACGAAAATGACCAAGCCAAAGCGAATTTTTCTATCACCACCCCACATGAACGGCAGTGAACTGGATTATGTCAAGGCCGCCTTCGAGAGCAACTACATAGCACCCCTGGGACCCATGGTGGATGCATTTGAAGCGGCCTTTGCCGACGTGGTGGGGATCCCCCACGTGGTGGCACTGACCAGCGGCACGGCGGCCATGCATCTGGCCCTGTGCAATCTCGGGATCGGGCCCGGTGATGAAGTATGTGCCTCCACCCTGACCTTCATCGGCGGTGTCACGCCCATCGTTTTTCAAGGGGCCACGCCGGTGTTGATCGATGCCGATCCGGCCACCTGGAATATGGACCCGGTATTGCTGGAAGCGGAGTTGGCGCGATGCGGTCGATCGGGCAGGCTTCCAAAGGCGGTGGTGCCCACCGATCTCTACGGCCAATGTGCCGATTATGAGCGCATCTATGCCGTATGCAAGCGTTATGATGTGCCCGTGGTGGTGGATGCCGCCGAATCGCTGGGGGCCGGCTGCCGGGGAAACGGCGCCGGCCAAGGGGCCAAGGCCGCCATCTATTCCTTTAACGGCAACAAGATTATCACCACCTCCGGCGGCGGCATGCTGGCCTCGAGCGACGCGGCATTCATCGAACAGGCACGGTTTTTATCTCAGCAGGCCCGGGATCCGGCACCACACTACGAGCATTCCACCATCGGGTATAACTATAGAATGAGTAACATCTCGGCGGCCATCGGGATCGGACAACTGAGAACCCTTAGCGATCGCGTCAGACGTAAAAGAGAGATATTCGACTATTATCGTCGACAATTGCATGGGACGCCGGGCATCGAATTGATGCCCGAAGCCCCATACGGG
>DEIP01000086.1:2247-9365 GCA_002352605.1 Desulfobacteraceae bacterium UBA2771
CGGCAATGCCCGCGGCTCGATCCGGGAGGCGCAACGTCGAAGGCCGGATGTTTCCCGGATGAACGGGAGCGCGATAGAAACAGGCGGGACGCTTACCCATGCCGGGTGGTCGGCGGGGCGGTGAGTGAGGATCTTTTTGCGCGTGGATTGTGTCTGCCGTCGGGGACGGCGATGACCATTGGTGACATGAACCGCGTCGTTGCCGTAATAAAGCGATGTCATGAAAAGCGTATCGACCGGACAATGCACGATGCCATCGTTGGAGATTCCCCTAATTATTTCCAACAGTTATCTTTTCTGGACGGACACTCTTAGAAAGTGAGTATCGGCATGTTAAAGCAGGAAATAGACTTCAAACACTGGTATTTGCCGCTGGCGGTGGTTCTCACCGGCTGGATCTTATCATACTGGCCGACGATGAACGCACTGGTGCGGCAATGGGTAAACAATGACGATTTTTCACATGGGTTACTGGTCATACCCATTTCACTCTATTTAATCTGGGAAAAGCGCAGTCAATTGGCCCAAGTCGAGATCGACAGCGACTGGCGCGCGTTGTCGGTACTGATATCGGCAGTCGGTCTGTTCGTTATCGGGGAACTGGGTGCCGAACTGTTCACCACACGCGTATCGATTATCATGATGCTGATCGGATCCATCTGGTTGCTTTACGGATATGCCGTGACGACCGTTATTCGTTTCCCGTTGCTGTTTCTTTTTTTGATGCTGCCGCTACCCGGGTTTATCTACCGCAACATTACCTTCCCGTTGCAATTGTTGTCTTCCGCCTTATCGGTCAACATCCTGCACCTACTGGGCATCTCAGCCTATCGCGAGGGAAATGTGATCGATATGGGTTTTTCCCAGTTTCAGGTGGTCGAGGCCTGCAACGGTCTCCGATTCATCCTGCCGCTTTTTACCCTGGGCATCCTGTTCGCGTTTTGGTGGAGTAAAGAGGCGGTGTTGTGGAAACGGATCCTGCTCATCGCGGCCTCGATACCGATTGCTATTCTTTCCAACGTCATTCGCATTGCCGGAACCGGCATCATTTCCATGTATTGGGGAACGGAGGCGGCGCAAGGGTTCTTCCACGATTTTTCCGGCTGGGCGGTGTTCATGCTCTGTTTCGCATTCTATGCCCTGCTGAATTATAGTCTTCGCTTCCTGCCCGGCAAGGTTCCCCAAAACGAAAAAAAGGGAACCGGCGTATTCCCGGGCAAAGAAAAATACACGCGGAAACGACTTTCGTGGCATCCGGTTGTGGTCGCCGTGGCGTTAATTCTGGTCTCACCGGTGGCGGTGGCTCACCTGGGGCGGGTGTCGCCGAAGCCGCTCATCAGACCACTGGAGGAATTTCCCCGACACTACGGCGATTATGCCGGAGAAACCCGTAAGATGGAATCGCTCATCTGGGAGCGGGTCGGCGGTCAGGACTATGTGCAGGTCAACTACCAAAAGGATGGGAGCCCACCGGTCAGTTTCTATTCGGCCTACTACGAATATCAGCGAAAAGCCGGTGATTTCATTCATTCTCCCAAGCTGTGTCTGCCCGGAGCGGGTTGGTTTATTGAACAGAATCATGTTCGACAGGTGAAAAACGATGGTGATCAACCGATCTATGGTGGTGAGATTGCTTTCAACGAGCTGGTGATCTCCAAAGACAATCATCGCCAACTGGTTTACTACTGGTACCAGGGCCGGGGCCGCAATTTTACGAATGAATACCTGGCCAAGTTTTACATGGTCTGGGACGGAATTTTCCGGCGACGCACCGATGGCGCCCTGGTCCGCCTCGTCCGTTCGATCGCACCACGGGAAACCGTCGCCGATGCCCGCAAGATCCTGGATGAATTCGTCCTTTTTACCAGCCGGGAGCTGGAGACATTTTTTCCTTCGTAAGACGAAGGAATTCACTCGGTGTGTCGTCCTCCGCCGTCCTCAAAAAAAAATGCAAGGTACCCCGCCGTGGACCCCATCGTATGGACATACAATCGGTTATACAAAGTCTTTAGCAGACCGGTGGTGCAAAAGGTGATCAACGCTTGTCTGCCCTACCGAATGGTACTCATTCTGCCGTTGCACGTCGTCTTGTTTGCGCTGAGTTTTTATGCGGCATTCGTGCTGTGCGAGGGGAGGCCGGCATTTTTCGCGTTATATGAGGTCCTGGCCGTACCCTTGATGGTCCTGATCGGCATCCGCGTGATCATCTATGAAATTTATGATCTGTTTCAAGGCCATTGGCGTTACGTAAGCTTCGAAGACCTGGTCAACATTGTTCGTGCCACCGCCATCAGTTCGTTGTTTTTCTACGGCTTCGGCATGATATGGGGGCGGGGATGCATCAGCGACCGCCACTATGTCATGGAATCGATTTTGTGCATCGTGATGGTGGGAGGGGTTCGTTTTGTCGTGCGCAATATCCGCGAGAACCTCATCCAGACGCGGCCATTGGAAACCATCCAGTATGTCGTCCTGGTGGGTCCTCTGAAAAAGGTACAACCCCTGCTGAAAGAATTTCTCAGCGATACGGACGGTACCTATCGTCCCCTTGCTATTTTGGACCCGGAAATAGAACGAGCCGTTGCCACCCGTATCAGCGACGTTCCCCTTTACTCTATCCGACAGGTCATTGCCAAACCCAAACGCTTGCGCGGGGCCAAATCGATCGTTTTTTGCTGGCCGGGGGCTTTACGTACGGCTATCGACCGGGTGGTGGAGGCGCTCACCCCATTGCAGATCCCGTTTAAAACCGTACCTCATATCGACGAACTTTTATCCGGGAAGGTCAGTATCAGCGATATTCGAGAAGTGGAGATCGACGACCTGCTTGAGCGGCCGCCGGTACACACCGACATGGACGCCATCGAGGCCTATGTCAAGAACAAAGTGGTCCTGGTAAGTGGTGGTGGGGGATCCATCGGGTCCGAACTGTGTCGCCAGCTCGCCGGATATGCCCCCCGGAAACTGGTTGTGGTGGAACGGTCGGAAAACAGCCTGTACGATCTTGTTCTGGAATTGACCACGTGTTTTCCCCGTTTGAATCTGCATGCGGTGATTTCATCCATCAACAACGGTCCGGGGATGATCAGTCTGCTGCAAGAACAGCAGGTGGAGGCGGTTTTCCATGCGGCGGCCTACAAACACGTCCCCCTGATGGAAGCCGCGCCGATCGAATCGGCTTACAACAACATCCTGGGAACGTATCATCTTGCAAAAGCGGCCGCTGCCGCAAGGGTCAAACGGTTTGTGATGATCTCCACCGACAAGGCGGTCAATCCCGCCAATGTGATGGGGGTGACCAAGCGCATTGCCGAAAAGGTGGTTCAGGGAATTAACCACGAGAGCCAAACCCAGTTTATGACCGTTCGTTTCGGCAATGTGCTGGGCAGCGCCGGCAGCGTCATCCCGATCTTTAAAAAACAGATTGCCCAAGGCGGACCCCTTACCGTCACGCACCCGGACATCGTTCGCTTTTTCATGACGATTCCCGAGGCGGTCCAATTGGTTCTCCAGGCGGGTTGTTTGGGAAACGGCGGCGAGATATTTGTCCTCGATATGGGGCAACCGGTAAAAATCATGCAATTGGCCGAAAAACTGATTACCCTGTCGGGAAAGCGGCCCTATCGGGATATCGAGATCCAATTTACCGGGTTGCGGCCCGGTGAGAAAATGTACGAAGAGCTATTCAACACCGGTGAAGCCCTGACGAAAACCAGCCATCCCCGGATTCGGGCGGCCAAATCAAATTCCATCGAACCGGATGAAATTGAAAACAGCGTCGATGAAATTGCCGATCTGATCCGACGGTGTGACGAAGCGGCGTTGTTGGCGGTGTTTGACAACCTGGTACCCGGTTACCGGCGTGACAAAGCCGCCGCCGAGTCCAAACGACAGGACCCGGATCGCCTGCGGAAAGACTCGACGAAGCCGGGTGGCGGCGAAAAAGACGATTCAAAAGCGTATGCTTTTCCCGGACAGGATCCGAAGTTGGTGGTCAATTGATATGATCTTAATGAAAAAGGATAAAGGACCGGTAACCATGCTTAAAAAAGTACTTTCAATTTTTCTGATGTGCACACTTGCATTCGTAGTCGCATCCTGCGGTTCCAAAGAAGAGAAAAAGGCCAAATTTTTCAACCGGGGCCAAGCGTTGTATGAGAAAGGCGATTTTGTCAAAGCCGCCTTGGAATTCAAGAATGCCCTGCAAATCGATCCCAAGTATGCCGACGCATACTACATGCTCGGCAGGGTCGATATGAAGAACAAAGAGATTAAGCGGGCTTATGCCCGCTTCAGCAAAGCCGTGGAACTCGACCCCGATCTTCTGGCGGCCCAGGTCCAACTGGCCCGGATTTTTATGGCTGCACGGGCCGACGATCGGGCGAGGGAGACAATTGAACGGGTGTTGGCCAAAGCGCCGCGGAACAACGGCGCCCGGTTGGTCCAGGCCGCCTTGTTGTTGAGGGAAAAAAAGAAAGCGGACGCCGGAGCCATACTGGAAACGCTTTACCGGGAAGGGGAGACGGCACCGGAACTCTATTTGGCGTTGGCGGCCACCTATCATCGACAGAAAGATGCAGCCAAAATTGAGGCCTTACTGGTTGAAGGCGTCGAAAAGAACAAGGAGGCCATGAACCTGCGATTGGTTCTGGCGGCTTTATACTTGAAACGGGATCAAACTGAGGCGGCTGCGACCATACTGAAGGAGAATGTCGACCTGCAGCCGGATGTTATCTCCCATCGGTTGGCGTTGGCTGATTTCTATTGGAAAACGGATCAACGGGGCAAGACCCGGGAAACACTCGATGAACTGGCGGTGCTGGCGCCTGATCGGGAGACCCATACCATTGTCGCCGCCCAGTTTTACCTCCAAAAAAAGGAAGTGGGCCTCGCCGAACAGATGCTTCGTGACGGCATCGCCGGTACTCCCAAAAGCTTCAAATTACGGGAGGCGCTATCCGATCTGTTTGTGGCCCGGAAGAATCCGGACGAGGCCATGGCAATTCTCGAGGATAGCCTCACCCTTTCGCGCGACCCGGCCGATCCGGGGATTCTTACCGCAAAAACCAAAATGGCGCGCATTCACATCATGCGCCGCGAATCCGACCGGGCCGAGGCACTCATTGACGCGGTGCTCAAGGAAAATGCCAAGAGCGTGGATGCCAATTTCGTCAAGGGACATCTTCATCTGGCCGCCGGGCGCGGCGCCGATGCGGTTACCTCGTTCCGCACCGTGGTGGCGGAACAACCGGAAAATATCAAGGGTCATCTGATGCTTGCCCAGGCCCATCTGATGAACGATGAGAATGCGTTGGCCATCGATGCGCTCAACCAGGGGGTGAGGAAAAATCCGGGTGCAAAAGCGCTCCGCCGCGCACTGGTGCGGATCTACATGGCCCAAAAGGATACTTCCGCCGCCGAGGAGCAACTGGTCAAGATTACCCAACTCGATCCCAAGGATATCCGTGCCGGAGGCGACCTGGGCGATTTCAAGCTATTTTTGGGTCGGATCGATGAGGCTCGTGAACACTACGAGAAGATGGTGGCCGATGCACCCGCGGTGCCCGCCGGCTACCTCAAGCTGGCAGGTCTTTTCGAAAAGGAAGCGCGTCACAACGAGGCTATCGCCATCCTTGAAAAGGGATATGCCCAAATACCCGATTCCATGCCCATCCTGGCGGCGCTGGTAAAAGCGTATGCAAACGGGGGGCAACTCGACCAGGCGAAAAAGCGGTGCGATCAAAAAATTGCCGCCTATCCGGACAATGCGTTTACATACAACCTGCTGGCACAAGTGGAACTGTCCGGTAAAAAACCGGATGCTGCCGAAGAATCCCTGAAAAAGGCCATCGCACTGAGTCCCCAGTGGAACGTCCCTCACGACAACCTGGTCCGGCTCTATCTTTCCCAGGGCAAAACAGGACAAGCGATGGGAAATCTGAAAAAGGCCATTGCCCAGAATGCGCAGAACACCGGGGCCTTCATGACACTGGCCCTTCTTCACGAGAAAAACGGCGAGCATGACCAGGCGAAGGCTGTTTATGAGCAGGCCCTGGAGACGGATCCACGGCGGTGGGCCGCCGCCAACAACCTCGCTTTTTTGTTGGCTGAATATTCTCAAGATGCCGTCGACCTGGAGCGGGCCATCCAACTGGCCGAGCAGGCGGAAAAGGTCAAGCCCGAGGAACCCACCATACTCGATACCATGGGGTGGGTGTATTACAAGCAGGGCAACCACGAAATGGCCGTCGCCACGTTTGAAAAAGCCCTTGAAAAGCATCCGGAAAACGGGGTAATCAATTACCACTTGGCAAGGGTGCTGGTTGATGACAACCGGTTGGTTGAAGCCCGTCAGCGTCTGGAAACGGCCTTGGCCGATGACGGCGGTTTTCGTGAAAGAACCGACGCGGAAGCCTTGCTGAAGAAAATTCGGGGAACTTGAGATGAAAGCGATCAGACCCAAGCGGTTCATGCGACGGGTCGGCCACGGGGTCATTTTTGCCGCGGCGGGGGCGCTGTTGGTCAACGGCTGTGCCCACGGTGATTCGGCCGCCCGGGTGCCGTCGGCGTCCGAGGACCCGGCAGTCCCTATTGTTCGGCCGTTGGCCGATGCGGCCGCCGATTACACCATCGGTGCCGGTGATGTGCTGGAGATCGGCGTGTGGAAGGATCCGGCCCTCTCACGCCAGGTGGTGGTGCTGCCGGACGGGTCGATCTCTTTTCCGCTGGTGGGGCGGTTTCTCGCTGAGGGTAAAACCGCTGAACAGCTCAAATCCGACATGGTCGAAAAACTGGTGCGTTACATCCCCGAACCGGAACTCAGCGTCATCGTCCAACAGGTCAACAGCCAGGTCGTCTACATCATCGGCAAGGTCAACCGTCCCGGCCCCATCGCCTTGAACCGGAATATCGACGTGCTGCAGGCCCTGTCCATGGTGGGCGGATTGAACCTGTTTGCCGACAAGGCGGATATCCGAATCTTCAGGAAGACCGAAAACCGGACCCTGGTGATTCCATTCAACTACAACGCCGTTACCGAAGATTATTTGCTGGAGGAGAATATTTTGCTGCAGCGTGGGGATGTGGTCGTGGTGAAGTAAGGGCTCGCGCAAAAATAA
>DEIP01000076.1 GCA_002352605.1 Desulfobacteraceae bacterium UBA2771
CGCCTTGCCCTGAACGCTGACAGGCCAACTGAATCTTGATTTATCACATTGATAGAGTACTTGATTAGCGGTCAACTGATTGATTTAGGATTCTACCCGAGAATGGTAGGAAATGAGGGTGCTTTAGCGGTTATTTTATGAGAGTCACTTCGACGCGACGATTCTTGCTTCGGCCTGAGGCCGTGCGATTGGAATGCTTTTTACCCTTCTCGCCCTTTGCCTTGACCGCCAGTTTGCTGGCGGGCAGGCCCTGTGCCAGCAGATATTTTTTCACCGCATTGGCCCGTCGCTGCGCCAGGGTCTTGTTATAACGGGCAAAACCGACACTGTCTGAAAAACCGGTGATATCGACCTTTTTCACCGTTTCATCCAGCTTCACGTATTCGACTACCTTCTTCAGACGCTCTGTTTGCGCCGCGGACAGTTTGTATTTGTCATAGCCAAAGTAGACGGTACGCTTGCGTACATCCTTGAAGGAATACGGCAGGAGATTACCCAGGCACGTTGAAAATTCCGGCAGGTGTTTCTGAAAATTAAACGAGGAGACCGTCAGCACCACATCTTCGCCACCGGTATCATCGTCCCAGAAAGAGATCGTCGGTTGCATACCGTCCCGAAGTTCCAGCATCAAGCGTTTGACCCATTCACTGGAAACCGAAAACAGCACCTTGTCTTTGGGTTCAACCGAGATAATTCCGAGGTCCTTGACGAGGGTAAATCGCTTCCAGGTCGGTGGGCGTGATTGAATACGGGCCTCACCCGAGCCGCCTATCAAGCCATCTGCCTCGACAAGAAACTGCAAGGGTTCACTCACGCCCTGTTTCATGATGGCGTAACCGAAGCCCGGTATGGGGTGACGTAACTCACACAGAAACTTGGAGCCTGAATACAACCATTTCGACTCTTCCGGTCGGGCGCCATAGTGACGAATTTCGGCTGTGCCCAGCAACTCCGTGGTGGAATGGTGGTAGTCATCGGTGATAATCAGCTTGTTGGCAGGCTTGCGTGACTGGAGATAGATCGTGCCCGGAATTTTCTTGACCCGCTTGATACGCCGATCCTTGCCGACCCATTCAATGACCTCCTGCCCGGCATCATCCATAGTACCTGACGGATCGGATTCATCCCGGCTTAAGGCCTCGGAGATTGACATATCACGACGCGGTTTTGGTTCTTCGGCCTGGCCGACTTCCGCTTGGGTGTCTTCGGTCTCCGCTTCCTTACTAGCCAGTTGTTCCTCCAGCTTAATCGCCTCCTGTTCTGATATAACAAAACCGGTTGCGTTGGGGGGAGGACTCAGCCTGGCCACTTGCGCCGGTTTTTCTTCCGCATCGTCATCCCGGGCAATAGACTGTTCAGGATCTACCTGGCCGGAAAAACGGCTGGGCGCAGACAATACCTCAGCGGCTGGCCATACCAGAACCAGCATCAAAAGCCGTGCATATCGAAAAGAGAGTTTCATACGCCAGAATGAAAGCAAGTTCCATTCCAGTCATGGCGGGATAATGTAAAGAAGCGGTTCCGGATCGATGCCCGGAACCGACTACGGTCTATTTGGCCTTGGCCGCCCGTTTTTCAGACCGGCGCAGGCGTGATGACAAACGTCTGGCCAGCTCACCAAACAACTCGGTCTGGGTAGGATGGGGGTGGATAGCCTGACCGACCTGTTCCAGGGTCAGATTGGCCGAAACCATCATCACGGCTTCACCAATCAGGGTGTCGGCATGGTCAGCCAGCATGTGAACCCCGATAATTTGATGGGATTTTTTGTCCGCCACCAGTTTGATCAACCCCAGGGTTTCGCCGGTAATCATGGCCTTGGCGTCCACACTCATGGGCACCTTGACCTCGGCGGCATCGAAACCCCTGGCCTTGGCCTGTTCCATAGACAGCCCCACGAAGGCGGCCTCGGGACGAGTGAAAATCACGCCGGAATCCTTGTCCTGGTCGTAGACATGGGCCTCGCCACCGATATTATGCGCCACCACCCGGCCCTGTTGACCGGCGGTATGCGCGAGCATCAGGCCACCGATGACATCGCCCACGGCAAAGATATGCGGCACATTGGTGCGGCAACGATTGTCCGCCTTGATGACACCCTTTTCCGTCTGGATACCGGCCTTATCGAGCTGCAGGGGCTCGAGGACCGGGCGCTTGCCCGTGGCCATAATGACGTAGTCACAACTAAAATTGTGTACCTTGCCATCACAACCGTCATAGACAATTTTCATCTTGCCAGGCTCGCCCTTGATCTCCTTGATCTTGACGCCGGTCTCGATAGACAGGTTCTTGTCTTCATTGAGAATGGCGGTCAGTTGCTTGGCCACCTCCGGCTCGACTTCGGCCAGAATGCGCTCGTTGCCTTCAAGCAGCGTTACTTTAGAACCAAAATCCTGGAAGATCTGTGCCATTTCGCAGCCAATCGCACCACCGCCAATAACGCCAATACGCTTGGGTTGTTCTTTCAGGCCCCAGACCGTGTCTGAGGTCAGCACAGCGCCACTGGCGACTCCCTCATGGGCGCCCGGGATGGGGGGCACAAAGGGCGGCGCACCCGTGGCAATCACCGCTACACCAAAGCTAATTTTCTTACCCTTTTTGGCATCGCCCTCAACCGCACGGGTATGAGGGTCATTCTGATTGCCCCCGGTGTCGACAAACACCGTGTGATCATCTGCGAAACGGGCAAAACCCTGCATCACATCGATTTTCACGCCCTTATCGGTATTGAGAGCCATTTTGCCGCGTTCTTCGAGGACAGAACGGCGGTGTTTCTCCATCTTGCCCCAGTCAAGCTCTGGCTTGTTGGTGCCGCTGATACCCAGTAATTTGTCGTGGCCGCGGTCACGAATGCGGTCGGCCGCCGCACGCCAGGCCTTGGAAGGGATACAACCACGCCACAGGCATTCACCACCCGGGAAGGGGGCATCATTCACCATGGCCACCTTGAAGCCGTGTTCAATCAGGTCACGGGCACAGTCTTCCCCACCCGGGCCACCACCGATGACCACCACATCGTAGTCCCAGTTGCCCTTGGGCAGTTCAAAGCCACTGCTGGCCACGGTGGTTGTCGAGGCGACGGCCACAGCGGCGGAATCCAGCCAGCTCGGGCTTTCCACCAGCTCTTTAAAGGTATTCATGAATTTGGCCGCATCGGCACCGTTGACGATACGGTGATCGGCCGTAATGGTCACCGGCATGCCCTGCGGACCGAGGGTGGCAATGGCAAAGATCGCCGAGGTACCGGGCGACGGGATGGCGTCAAACTGACTGATCCCCATCATGCCCATATTGGAAATGGTAAAGGTCGGATTGGAGTATTCATCCGGCTTCAGACGGCGGGCGCGGGCGCGATCCACCATGTCCTTCCAGTTCGCACTCAGGGAACCCAGGTCGGAACCCACCACATCACGTAACACCGGTACCACCAGTCCCATGCCCTCGGTTTCGACTGCGATACCGATATCGACCTGGCTACGCTCAATAATCCGGTCTTCATGCTGATAAACGGCATTGACAATGGGGTGCTTTTCAATCGCCAGGGCCGCTGCCTTGGCCAGGGTCACGGTGAGAGAGAAGCCTTTGGCCTTGGAGGCGGTCTTCAGGGCACTCGGGTCAATATGGACCGTGACTCTGAACAGCGGCATGGACAAGGAGTATTCCATATTGTGGGATACTGCCTTTTCCATCGCCGTCATGGTGCGGCCTTCACCCGGCACCTGGAAGATGCGCTTGGTGGAGGTCTTCTGCACGTCACTGTTCAGTACATCTGCCGCGATAATAGCCCCGCCTGGACCGGTACCCGGAATACTGTTGAGGTCGATACCGTGAGCACCCGCTAACTGGCGTGCATAGGGCGTGGCATTCTTGCTGGATGGACGCGGCGCCGGTGTCGCCCCGTGAGGTTGGGCCGGCACACGGGTCTTGGCCTGGGCGGTCCCCGCTGGGTGTGACTTGGGCTTTTCAGCCGCTGCGGGTGCAGCTGCCGCAACGGCAGTCCGTTTGCTATCGAGAACCTGCCCCGCATCAGCCACCAGAAAAGCAATGGCATCACCGACAGGAATAGTGCTGTCGATCTCGGCAATCGGACCTGACAGATAACCTTCACGGAAGACTTCCACGTCCATAATGGCCTTGTCGGTCTCGACCTGGGCGACGACATCGCCCCGCTCGATCTTGTCACCAACATTCTTTTCCCAGCTGACCATCACCCCTTCCGTCATGGTGTCAGACAACTGGGGCATCTTGACGGTATAGGCATCCGCCGGGGTCTCATCCACAGGCTGTGCCGCTACCGGTGTAGCTTCCGCTTCTGTGGTAGGTGAGGCAGCGGCGACGGGGGCAGCGCCTTCTGCTTGCACTTCATCGGCACTGGCCACCAGATAGGCCATGGCCTCACCCACAGGGATAGTGGAATCCACTTCGACCATCGGGCCGGACAGGTAGCCTTCACGAAAAACTTCCACATCCATGATGGCCTTGTCGGTCTCGACGGTCGCCACGATGTCGCCACGCTCGACCTTGTCGCCAATATTCTTTTCCCAACTGACCACCATACCCTCGGTCATGGTGTCGGAAAGCTGGGGCATTTTAATTACATACGGTTCAGACATAAATTCACAGTTTCTAGGTTCGAGTAGCGAGTGGTAAGGACAATCAGCCGATAGATTGTTTAATTCACCAACTCCCCACGAGATATTTATTTTCTTTAACGTCGTTACTTCTCACTCGTAACTCGTCACTCGATACTTCCTATATCTTACCCATGGCCTTCAAGGCGCCCTGATAAACATCATCCGCATTCGGGATGGCGGCCTTTTCCAGTTTGGCGTTATAGGGCACAGGCACATCGGCGGCATGGATACGCACGGGCTGGGAATCCAGCGCGAAGAAACAGTCTTCCATGATGCCGGTGATGATTTCAGAACCGACACCCACCGGGGCCTCATCTTCTTCTGCCACCACCACCTTATGGGTTTTTTCCACTGACTTGCGAATGGTCTCACGGTCGATGGGTTTGAGTGAACGCAGGTCGACGACCTCGGCGCTGATGCCGTCTTTGGCCAGACGTTCCGCCGCCTGTAAACAGAGATGCACACTGTAGTTGTAACCGATCAGGGTAATATCCGAACCTTCCCGCACCACCTCGGCGCCTTCCAGCGGGCGAAAGAACTCTTCATCAGGGATGTCTTCCTTGAGGTTATACATTTGTTCATGTTCAATAATGATCACCGGATCATTTGAACGTATGGCCGACTTCAGCATGCCATAGGCATCCAGTGGACCACGCGGCGTGACCACACGCAAACCAGACGTCGACATAAACATACGTGCCAGACGGGCCGAATGTTGCGCCGCCAACTGATGCGCGGTACCGCCCGGTGTACGCATGACGATGGGGCAGGCTATCTGGCCACCGGACATATAACGTATTTTAGCCGCCGCATTGACGATGGTATCCAGTGCCAATAAGGCAAAGTTAATCGACATTATTTCAATAACGGGACGCATCCCCGCCATGGAAGCACCAATACCAATACCGGTGTAGGAGTTTTCCGAAATGGGACAATCGACAATTCGTGTTTCACCGTATTTGTCATACAGACCGGAGGTCGCCTTGTAGGTACCACCGGCGACACCGATATCTTCACCCATGGCAATCACCATCGGATCTCGTGCCATTTCCTCATCGTGGGCGCGACGAATCGCTTCCCAGTAAGCAGTCTCTGCCATGTTAACCTCTTTAATATATTATTTTTGTAAAGGACCAATCCAGCGTGGATCAGGATTGTCATCCAGTACGAATTTATTCAGATCTTCGACCCTTGGCTCCGGAGCTTCTTCGGCAAACTTGATGATGTCATTTTCGATCTCCTCATCAATCTCTTTTTCCCATGCCTTGATATCGGCTTTCTTGATAAGACCGGCATCGATCAGTTTCTTGCTGTAGATCTTGATCGGGTCGCGCTTCTCCCATTCGGCTTCTTCTTCCTTGGTACGATAGCCCTTGGCATCCGACATGGAGTGACCGCGAAAACGGTAGGTCATGAATTCAATAAAATAGGGTTTCTGTTCGTTACGCACAAAGTCGATAGCAGTCTTGGCCGCTGCCATGACGTTGTCGATGTCCATACCATCGTGTTGACTGGACTTCATGTTATAGGCTGTATCCACACGCTTGTATTGATCCAGCTGGGCAGTGGAGCGATCGATATGGGTACCGATGGCGTAACCATTGTTTTCACAGACAAACAACACCGGCAGATTCCAAACCGACGCCATGTTCATGGTTTCGTGGAAGGTGCCCTGGTTATTGGCGCCGTCACCGAGGAAACAAATGGCGATTTGATTGGTGCCCTTGTGCTTGCAAGCCAGCGCCAGACCAGCGGCTAATGGGAAAGGCTGACCCACCAGGGCATAGCCTCCCATGAAGTTCTGGCTGGCATCAAAGATGTGCATGGAGCCGCCGCGGCCTTTGGATGAGCCGGTCTCTTTGCCATAGAGTTCGGCCATCACTTCACGGGGTGGGGCGCCGGTCTTGATGGCATGGACGTGGTCACGGTAACCGGTAATGACATAGTCATTTTCCTGGCCCTTGCCCACATTGGCCATGTCGAGCACACCTGTGGCAACGGCTTCCTGGCCTGAATATAAATGGAGAAATCCGCCGATTTTTCGTTCCATATAGGCTTCGAAGGTACGATCCTCGAAACGGCGGTAAAAGATCATTTCACGTAGAAGTCGTTTTTTGTCCGCGTCGCTCATGTGATTCCTTATTTTTTCTTTACAACTGTCGTTAATCGCAACCACAAACGCGTGGCGCACGTAAGGAGCCGCGTATCATCGTGGTTTTTGCGCATCAGGTCAAGATTGACGCATCAGGTCTGGGCTATACTAAATTAAAATTTTCATGCTTTTTCAATAAGTAACCGGAATATTCCATGATATAACGTCAAAATTTGCCGGACGATATATTAGAAAATGCTTAATTTATAATTTTCCTACCAGCAATAAAGAAAATTTCAGGTTTTTTTTGTGTGAACGATATAAATACTAGTAGGACACAACTACTTACAATTTAAACATATCAACTTATTAAATAAGGTTTTCAAGCAACCTATGCATCATCCAGAAGAAACCCAGATTATATATAAGTGGCAAGAAGCCATGTCCAGGACTATCGGTGCAAGAGACCTGTC
>DEIP01000158.1:0-9100 GCA_002352605.1 Desulfobacteraceae bacterium UBA2771
TGGTACCCATCCACAAATGGCATCATTCGGCCCAGGCCGGCGTTCTCGCTCAGTTGAAATCCTTGACGTAGCACTGCTATGCCTCCGGTTTCAACATCGCTGCGGCCTTGGCCTGAACCAAAATCTACCATTTCCGGACGGACACCACCTAAACCAAGAATCGTGAACCATATTTCATCCCCAATCCCAAACGTTTCAAATTTTAAATCATGACCATAGCTACTTCCGATTTTGTACATCTGCATGTCCATACCCAGTACAGCCTGTTGGACGGGGCCATTCGGCTGAGTGACCTTTTCAAAAAAGTAAAAGCATACGGTATGCCGGCGGTGGCCCTCACCGATCATGGTACCATGTTCGGTGCGCTGGATTTTTATCAGCAGGCCACCGCCGCCGGCATCAATCCCGTCGTCGGCTGCGAATGCTACGTGGCGCCGCGCACCCTCGCCGACAAGACCCCCCTCGACCGGGAGGGGACCCGCCACATGGTGCTGTTGGCCGAAAACCAGCAGGGATACCGAAACCTGTGCAAGCTGAGCACCATCGGCCAGATGCAGGGCTACTACTATAAGCCGCGCGTCGACAAGGCGGTGCTTGCCGCCTACGCCGAAGGCATTATCGCGCTCTCCGCCTGTCTCAAAGGGGATATCCCCCAGTACATTCTGGCCAACCGGATGGACAAGGCCGAGGAGGCGGCCCTCTACTACCAGAAGATTTTCGGCGAGGGAAATTTTTTCCTGGAATTGCAGAACAACGGCATTGCGGCCCAAGAAAAGGTCAACCAGGGCATGGTCGAACTCAGCGGCAGGCTTTCGATCCCGATGGTTGCCACCAATGACTGCCACTACCTCAACCGGCAAGACGCCAAGGCCCACGAGATTCTGTTGTGTGTTCAAACCCAGAAGACCATGGCCGACGCCGACCGGTTCGTTTTCGATTCCGATCAGCTCTATTTTAAATCCCCCGAGGAGATGAAAGGCTATTTTGCCGATTACACCGGTGCCATCGACAATACGGTGGCCATTGCCGACCGCTGCCACATCGAATTCGACTTCAAGACCTACCACTTCCCCCAGTTCGATGCCGCATCGGGAAAAACGGCCGACGAACTATTCGATGAGCAGGTGCGTGATGGCTATAAACGCCGCATGGCGGTGGTCCGGGTAAAGCATCCGGACCTGGATGAAGCCGTCTATCGCCAACGACTGGAATACGAGATCAAGACCATTATCGAGATGGGTTTTCCCGGCTATTTTCTCATCGTGGCCGACTTTATTCGTTACGCCAAGGAGAAAGGCATTCCGGTGGGTCCCGGCCGCGGTTCAGCCGCCGGCAGTTTGGTCTCTTTTTCCCTATTCATCACCGATCTGGACCCCATCGCGCACGGTCTGATCTTCGAGCGGTTTTTGAACCCGTCGCGTATCAGCATGCCCGATATTGACGTGGATTTCTGCATCCACGGCCGGGAGCGGGTCTACAATTACGTGGTTGAACGCTATGGCGGTGGCGACTACGTGGCCCAGATCATCACCTTCGGCAAGATGAAGGCCAAACTGGTGATCCGGGATGTGGGACGGGCCCTGGCCCTTCCTCTGGCGGAGGTGGATGTCATCGCCAAGCTGATCCCAGACAGCCTGAAAATGACCATCGACAAGGCCTTGAAGGAAGTGCCCAAGCTGGCGGAGATGGTGAAGTCGGACCCGCGCATTGCCGAACTGATCGACATCAGCCGGGCCCTGGAAGGGCTTTCCCGCCACGCCTCCACCCATGCGGCCGGCGTGGTGATTGGCGACAAACCCCTGGTGGAGTACCTTCCCCTGTACAAGGGAAAAAAGGGCGAGGTGGTCACCCAGTTCGATATGAAGAAGGTCGAGGATATCGGCCTGGTGAAGTTCGACTTTTTGGGATTGCGCAATCTGACCGTTATCGATCACGCCGTAAAGCGCATTACCGCCCAGGGGAAAACTGATCCGGATCTGGCCGGTCTGCCCTTCGACGACGAAAAAACCTTTGCCCTGCTCCAGGCCGGAGACACCACCGGTGTGTTTCAACTGGAATCCAGCGGCATGAAAAATTTGTTGGTCCGGTTGCATCCGGAATCCTTCGACGACCTTACCGCACTGGTCGCGCTGTATCGTCCCGGTCCGCTGGACAGCGGCATGGTGGACGACTTCGTGGACCGTAAGCACGGCCGCAAGCAAGTGTTTTACCCGGTGGATTCCTTGGAACCGATCCTCAAGGAAACCTACGGGGTCATGGTCTACCAGGAACAGGTCATGCAGGTGGCCGGTGTGTTGGCCGGTTATTCCATGGCCGATGCGGACAGTCTGCGCAAGGCCATCGGCAAGAAGATTGAGGCCTTGATGGCCAAACACCGGGAGAAGTTCATCGACGGTGCGGTGGAAAACGGTGTGGAGAAGACCATTGCCACTGATCTGTTCGATCTTATCGAGAAATTTGGCGGTTATGGTTTCAACAAATCCCACAGTGCCGCCTACGCCTTGATTGCCTACCAGACGGCCTACCTCAAGGCCCACTTCCCCGTCGAGTTCATGGCGGCGCTGCTCACCAGTGAAATCGACACCATCGACGGTGTGGTCAAGTTTATTAACGAGTGCCGAAGCCACGGAATTGAAGTGCTTCCGCCCGATATTAACGAGAGCAGCACGACCTTTACCGCCATCGACGGCCGCATCCGCTTCGGCCTGGCAGCGGTCAAGAATGTGGGTGAAGCCGCCGTGGAATTGATCATCAAGGAACGTGAAGAAAGCGGGCAGTTCTCATCCCTGTTCGATTTTTGCCAGCGTG
Source organism: Desulfobacteraceae bacterium UBA2771 (assembly GCA_002352605.1). Taxonomy (GTDB): domain Bacteria; phylum Desulfobacterota; class Desulfobacteria; order Desulfobacterales; family Desulfosarcinaceae; genus Desulfosarcina. The sequence continues at coordinate 2,809 of DEIP01000158.1, forward strand.
TGGACCTGACCAAAGTGAACAAACGGGTGTTGGAAAGCCTGATCCGATGCGGGGCGCTGGATTCCACAGGCCTATATCGGTCCCGTCTCATGGCGGTGCTGGAGGATGCCCTGGATTATGGCCAGCGCATTCAACGTGAGAAAAACAGCGCCCAGATGAGCCTGTTCGACACCGGCAGCGGAGCGGACCCGGCCATCAATCTTCCGGCCATTCCATCCGTGGACGAGTGGGATGATCGGGAAAAACTGCAACAGGAAAAAGAGACGCTGGGTTTTTATGTCACCGGGCACCCCCTGGACCGCTACAAGGAGACCCTGGAGAAATTCACCAACGTCAATGCCCTGAGTATCCGTGAGGTGGCCGACAAGTGTGCGGTTCGCATCGGCGGAACCATCAGCAGTTCCAAGGTGATCCGTACCCGCAAGGAAGAACTCATGGGGTTTGCCACGGTGGAAGACCTCAATGGCAGCGTGGAGGTGGTGGTCTTCCCTTCGATCTACGCCGGTTGCGCGGATCTGTTGACATCGGATACGGCGATACTGGTGCAGGGGGAGGCCCAGGTGGAGGAAAACGGGGTCAAAATTCTCGCCGATGCCATCATCCCCATAGACCAGGCCGAAGAAATCTGGACCGTGGAGGTGCGGCTGGTCGTGAACCCCGAGACTACCTGCCGGGACACCCTGATGCGGGTGCACCAGACCCTGAAGCGATACCCGGGTCCCTGCAAGGGCTTTGTGCACGTCCGCCTTAAAGATCAGGCCGAAGCCGTCGTCTCCATGGATGACGCCTTTCGTATCCGCTGCTGCGACGCCATGATCCGTGAAGTCAACGCCATCTTCGGCTATGAGGCGGTGCAGACCCGTTGCATCGATGCCGCCGCCGCCATGCGAAACAGCGATCTCAACGGGCGCCGCAACAACGGCAATGGCCGGAAATTTTCCAGGAACTGATGGGGGCGCCGTTGATAGGATATTTCCGTGGTTGAGGAACTGACGTTCGGTTATTCCCCCTGTCCCAACGACACCTTTATGTTCAACGCCATTGCCGGTGGTGACGTGGGGGTGACCGGATACCGGATGACGCCGCTGCTTACCGATGTGGAGTCCCTGAACGATCTGGCCATGGAAGGCATACTGGATGTTACCAAACTCTCCTTTTACGCCTGGCTTAAGGCCAAAGACCGTTATCGGTTGCTTAGCAGCGGTGCGGCCATGGGCTTTGGCTGCGGACCGGTGCTCATCGCCAAAAAAGCGCTGCGTAAAACGGAGATCCGGCATTGCCGGGTGGTCCTGCCCGGCCGGTGGACCACGGCGCACCTGCTTTTCCGGTTGTGGGCACCGGGTGCGCGCCAGGGTCGATTTACCACCTACGATCGGATCTTCGGTGAATTGGCATCCGGACGGGCCGACTGCGGGGTGATCATTCACGAAAGCCGCTTTACCTTCGAAGCGGCCGGATTCGTGCCGGTGGTGGATCTGGGGGCTTGGTGGGAAGAAAAAACGGGATTGCCCATCCCCCTGGGCGGCATCGCCGCCAATAAACGCCTGGGAGACCCGTTGATCGATCAGATCGATACGGCGGTCAAACAAAGCATCCGCCGGGCCATGGCCCACCCGGAGGAGACGATGCCCTATATCCGGCGGTATGCCCAGGAGATGGATGAGAAGGTGCTTCAGGCGCATATCCAGACCTTCGTGAACGACTTCAGCCTGGCGCTTCCCGCCCAGGGTCGCCGAGCCATCGAGACCCTGGAAGGCATGGCTCGGGATGCCGGTGCGCTCTGATGGTTGGGATCGTTTATGCCACCCGGCCGGAAGCGGCGCCGTTTCTGTTGCAGACCACCGCCGAACCACTGGCCACCCGGCCCTTTTCGACCTTCCGGACGGCCGGTGCTAACCACACGCCCAGCATCGTGATCATCAGCGGCATGGGCAAAGTGGCGGCGGCCATGGCGGCAACCCACCTGGTGCTGGTCCACCGGGCATCGATGCTGGTCAACGCCGGCTTGTGCGGCCGATTGACCTTCGACAACCGCTGGTCCGTCGGGGACCTTTTTCGAATCGACAGCGCCGTTGAAGGTGACCGCGACCGGTTCGGCCGGGCCGCGCAGGCCGTGGTTGGCAATTCGCGGTGGTTCAGTGTCTTGGAACCGGCCCGTCTGGTCACCTGTGACCGGCCCGTATTCGACGCCGCACAGCGGGCGCAATTGGCCGGCATCGGCGAACTGGCAGACATGGAGGGCGCTGCCGTGGCCCGTGTGGCCAGCTGTTACGGCAGTGCTTGGGCCATGGTTAAAGGAATCAGTGACAGTGCCGATGAGACCGGAAGGCAAGACTTGGTCCGCAACATCGATTGGGTATCCGGGCGTATTGCTGAAGCCTTGGCCCGTGAACTGTCCACAACCATCATCGATAAACAGCCATGAAACCCGAAGCGACTTTAGAGAATATATTAAGCTTTACCAAGATCGAGCATACCGCCTTCAGCCTACCCCTGATTTTCACCGGGGCTTGGCTGGGTGCGGGAAACCATTTTCCGACGATCACGGTGATGCTGCTGATCGTTGTTGCCGCCGTGGGCGCCCGTATTTTCGGCATGGCCATGAACCGGGTGTTCGATCGGCGCATCGATCAATTGAATCCGCGTACTGCCGGTCGAGAACTGCCTGCCGGAAAAATGACCCTAACCATGGCCCTCGGCATCGCTGCTGTCGGACTGGGGGTCTACCTGGCGGCCTGCTGGGCTTTGGGTGGTTGGTGCTTGACCCTGTGGCCGATTCCCCTGTTGCCGCTGTTGGGCTACTCACTGCTCAAGCGTTTTACCCCCCTTTGCCATTTCGGCATCGGACTCTGTCTGGCGCTGGCGCCGCTTGGGGCCAGTGTGGCCGCCGCCGGTCATCCGCGCTTTACGCTGACGGTGATTCTTTTTTCCGGTTTCGTTTTCTGCTGGATGAGCGGTGCGGACATCGTCTATGCGATCATGGATGTCGACAGCGACAGGCAGAACAACATCCACAGTTTGCCGGCCAGGATGGGTGCCGCCGGTTCCCTTCGGGTGGCGGCGGCAATTCACCTGATTGCTTGGGGCATGCTGCTGGTGGTGGTTCAGCGTGTGGGGGGGGGGGCGGTGAGTTGGCTGTCACTGACCACGTCAGCCGTTTTTCTTGCGCTGATGTACGTTCCCGCCATTCCCGTACCCCAACGATTTTTCCCTATCTCCACCATTGCCGGTATCGCCGGCGCCCTGGCCCCCATGGTCGCATAGCCGGGGATGCGTAAGAACGGATATAATTATGGATGGACACGCACAGGCGCCATTTGCCATGGGTAACCTCATATTCGAGCAGGCGCTGGAAAAAGGATCCCGCTGCGAGCGGCTCTCCCGGAAAGCGGCTTATTGCCTGGCCGAAGCGATTACCCCGGACCGCCTCCACCGGTTGGGGGAGGCGGCCCTGGCCAACCGTCGGCGGCGTTTTGGCCGGCAGGCCACCTATGTATTCAACATGCAGATCAACCCCACAAACATCTGCGGCAGCGGCTGCACGTTCTGCAACTACGCAGCTTCAAAAAATGCGCCCCATGCATACGTCCTGGAGGAAGCGGAGATAATTGAAAAGGTGAAACGGCTTTGCCCCACCGAAGTGCACATCGTCGGCGGACTGAATCAGATCTGGCCCTTCCAACGAAATCTGGAATTGGTCCGATCCCTGCGCTCCCGGTTTGCTGGTCTTCACATCAAGGCCTATACGGCCGTGGAGATCGACTATTTTGCCAAAACCGTCGGTCTGCCCGAATCAGCGGTGCTGGATCAGCTCAAGGCCGCCGGTATGGACGCCATGCCCGGCGGTGGTGCGGAGATCTTCTCTGAAAGGCTCTACCGGCAGCACTGGAAAAACAAGACCAGCCCGGAGGGATGGGTACGCATTCACCAGCTGGCTCACGGCAAGGGGATTCCCACCAACGCCACCATGCTGTTTGGATTCGGCGACACTTGGGAAGAGCGCATTGAACATCTGTTGATATTAAGACGGGCCCAGGAACAATCCGGCGGTTTCTCCTGCTTTATTCCGTTGCCCTTTCAGCCGGGAGTCGGCAATTTTATCGAAAAAGGACCTACCCCCCTGGAAACCCTTGCGGTATTGGCCATCTCGCGGTTGGTGCTGAACAATATCCCCCATTTGAAGTCTTACTGGCCCATGACCGGATTGGAAACCGGGGCGGCCGGGTTGAGCTGGGGGGCCGACGATATGGACGGCACCATCGGCGAAGAGAAGATCGCCCATCTGGCCGGTGCCGCCACGCCGGTGGGGCTGGCCCGGGACAAGATGGTGCAAACCATCAATACCGCCGGATTCAGACCGGTGGAGCGGGACGGTTCCTTTTCACCGATAGGATCGTCTGCATGAGTGTCCCGGTAGCCATGATCCCGTATACCAATATGGCCCCCTACCGCCAATTGGGTGTGCCACCAGGATGCCATTTTGTTCCACTGGTGCCCAGTGCCAGCATTGGGGCCTTGATGACAGGCGCGGTGGTGGCCGCCGCCGTTCCGGTGGGGGGATTGGCCCGGCTGAAAGGGGTGGTGGAAATGGTGGGGCGTTTCGGTATTGCCGCCAAAGGGCCATCCATGAGTGTGCTTTTTTTCTCGTGCGTTCCCTTTGAAGCGATGCATGCGCCGAGAACCCTTCGGGTTACCGGCGATTCGGCTTCCAGCGTGCGGTTGCTTTTCCTGCTATTGGGACGCACGCTCGGATTCGGTCGATTACCGTGCCTGGCTCCCGACGGCCAACAGCCGGATGCCGAACTGCTCATCGGTGATCGTGCCCTGATCAGAGGCGCGGTGACGCGGGTGGACGATGGATTCGCCCATGTGACGGATCTTTCCCAAAAGTGGCTCGATATCCAAGGTTTGCCTTTTGTCTTTGCCCGTTGGGTGGTCAGAAAAGATGCCCCTGAATCGGTAAAGACGGCCATCGGCCGGTGGCTTGACGACTTTAAGGAGAAAGAATCCCTTCTCGTGGCCCGGGCCGTTTCCCGGGCGGCCCGCAAGCTGAGCATCCCTCCCGATCTGGTTCAACGTTATTTTCGTGCGATCAGGCGGTGTCTGAACGAAGAAGATATCCGGGGACAGCAACGGTTTTTACGGGAAATCGAACCGTTCGGCCGGGCGCCCCTTTTTCAAAACCCCTGATAGGCAAAACAGCCAGGACACGCAGACCCATGACAGCACGATCCGCATCCGAGGAAAGACAACGCTACGACCGACACCAGGCACTGGCCCTGCTTACCGAACTGCCCATGGGAGAATTGATGAACCTGGCTCACCGGGAACGGGTTAGCCGGTTTCCCGAGGGCAGGGTCACCTTCGTGGTGGACACCAACCCAAACTACACCAACGTTTGTGTTACCGGATGCGCCTTTTGCGCCTTTTTCCGCAAGGCCGGTGACCGCGACGCGTATCTGCTCACACCATCCGAGCTGGCGGAAAAGGTCGAAACCGCCGCAGCCAAAGGGGCGACCACGGTGTTGCTCCAGGGCGGCCACAATCCGAAAGTCTGTTTGAAAGATTGGCAGGCCTACATTGCCGCCATTGGCAGCGTCTGTCCGAATGTGCACATCCATCCGTTCAGTCCGGCGGAGATCGCCTTCGTGGCCGAAAAGGAGAGGTGTTCCGTCTCCGAGGTACTGCAGACCCTATGGGATGCCGGAATTCGGACCATCCCGGGAGGTGGTGCCGAAATCCTTGCCGAATCGGTGCGGGAGGTGATCGCACCGAGAAAGGCCACTACCGACCAGTGGCTCGATGTTAACGAAACCGCCCACCGCATGGGATTTACAACCACTGCCACCATGATGTTCGGTCACGTGGAAACCGATGAAGACATTATCGACCACCTCCTGCGGCTGCGAGGACTCCAGGATCGCACCGCGGGTTTTACCAGCTTCATCCCCTGGTCCTTCAAGCCGGGCCGGACACCGTTGTCCCGACGGGTGAAACAGCTTGCCCACCCGGCCAGATACGTGCGGATCATTGCGGTGGCCCGGCTCGTGCTGGATAATTTCCCCCACGTCCAGAGTTCCTGGTTTTCGGAGAGTATATCGGCCGGACAACTGGGACTGCTGGCCGGGGCCGATGATTTTGGTGGGGTACTGGTGGAAGAACATGTCCACAAAGAGGCCGGGCACGACCGCAAGGCCAGTGTGGACAATGTCGTCACAATTATTCGTCGGGCCGGTTTTATACCGGCAAGGCGGGATTCCTATTACCGGATTCTGGAAACCTTCGCCCCGCC
>DEIP01000158.1:9173-34900 GCA_002352605.1 Desulfobacteraceae bacterium UBA2771
TCGGGACAGTCCGAGTAGCGGGGGGAGTAGTGAAACAGGCTGAACCGTTTCACCCGGCAGGTCCGGGCCAGCTGACCGGCCTGGAGGGCCGTAAGGTGCTTCTTTTGCCGGGCAATCTCCCGGTGGATGTGGGAAAATGCCGCTTCCACGAACAGATGGTCCACCCCATCGGCCAGGGCGATTATTTTTTGCATGTTTTCCGGGGTGCCGGCCGCATCGGCAATGTACGCCAGGCGCTGACCCGGCGAAATGTGCACGATGGCATCTTTCAGATCTGCCAAAGAGACACTTACCACGGCCTTCCCCTTTTCAGATGCCGGAATTTCAATGGTCGTGTTCGGGTCGGCATTGCCGTGGATCATGGCCTTGAACCGCTTCAGCCAGGGACCCTGTCGAAGTCCCCGTTGGTCCAGCGCGGATTTGATAATGTTGATGTGAAAGCGTTCCTCCATGGAAAATGCCAGGACGGGTGTCCCGTGGTCCAGATGGACGGCCCGTACGGTCAGGGCCGGTTCGCTTAAGACCACACCGTAAAAGCCTGTCTCCCGGATGCGGCGATCGGCTAAAAATCCACTTCGGCAGGGATAGCGGCAATACAGCGCCCGGTCAGGATGCAGTTCGGTGGCATGCAGGATGAATCGGTTCCGATAATTCCCAACCAGATTCCAGCAGTAACCGGCCAGCTTGCCTGACAGGTTGGCCAGAAATCCCTGGGGACCGTACAGGAAAAGATCCTTGTCCCGACCCAGCATAATGCGCAGCACGCGGTCGAATCCCGCAAAGTGGTCCATGTGGGTGTGGGTGACGAAGATATGGGTAATCTTGAGAATATCACGGGCGGCCAGGACGGCGATATCGCCCAGATCGAACAGCAGCGCCCGGTTTTCGTGACGGAAGGAGACAAACAGGGCCGGATCTTCAAAAGGGCCATTGACCAGTCGCGGAAGGATGCTCGGGCCCATGCAGCGGCTCAGGGAAGGAGTTTGGCAACCTGTTTGTGGATGCACAGGTAGATGTCCGCATCCGATCCAAAGATGTCCACCACGGATTTGTGGTTGATCAACTTTTCAATAACAAAGGCGGTGAGGTAGAGACTGACCACGTTCGGCTGCTGGACCAGGTTCCGGAATGGTGCGATCTGGTAGTCCACGTCGAACTCATCGGCGTGGGAAAGGGTTTCCAAACATTTGACGAGTTGCTCTTCCATGGCATTTTTATTGGTGGTTTCCACCAGGTGGTCTTCCACCAGCTTCATGGCAACAGGACCGGCAAACCGGGCCGGATCGTCCCTCACCAAATTGATGGCAAGCCGCCGAGCATGCTCTTTGGAAGACTCTATTTTAGACAGAATGCTGGATTCGCGGTTGCTGGGTCTAAACACTTTTGCCATGCGGGTCACCTGTTGTTAATGGATTGGTCGAACGCCTTCTCAGTTTCTCCTTATAAAGAAGATGTTCGGTCCATTGCAAGCAAAAAAAGGAGATGACGATTTAAAAATTGTTGCGATGGGGATGCAGACAAAGGGTTGCACGGTCCGGCATTGCGGGGAAAGCGGCATCAGGATTGGGTGTCTTCGACCATCAGTTGGAGGTGTTTTCTTCCTTTCCAGTAATTCCATTGTGGTCGATAGGCGATCCTCTCAAACCGGTCGGCCACCAACGGGTCGCCGATCACGTTGAACTGAATGGCCGAAAGCTTACCCCCCTTGCCGGACCCGCATGCCAGGAGCATTTGGCGATGGCGCTCACCGACCGTTTTGGATGCGTGGATTCGAACCCCGGCAGCCATGAACAATGGGTACGGGTTGCCCTGACCAAATGGTCCGAGGCGATCCAGGTTGTCCATCAGTTCCGGGGTGATATCGTCTAAAGGAACCCGGGCGTCAATGGACAGCGCCGGTCCACCGGGGTGATCGGCTGCCATCCGACCCACAATGGTTTCCAGTCGGGCTCTGAATGCATTGATATTGGTGGATTTAAGGGACAGTCCGGCGGCCAGGGAATGTCCCCCAAAGCGATCCAGAAGATCTGTACATTGCTCGAGGGCTGCTGAGAGATTGATGCCGTCGATACTGCGACCCGAGCCCTTGCTCATACCGTTTTTGGTGCTGATCACCACGGCGGGCCGATTGAACTGCCGGACCAGGCGGGCGGCGACGATACCCAGAATTCCCTCGTGCCAGCGGTCGCCGTCCATCACCAGCACCGGCCGGTCCAACCGGTCGGGGGGACCCGCCAACCGACCCATGATCGATTCCAGAAGTGCGGACTCCATGGATTGACGTCGGCTGTTGAGTCTGCAAAGGGTACCGGCCAGGCGGGTGGCTTTTTGCCTGTTTTCGGTAAGCAGCAGTTCGCAGGCCATGCGGGCGTGCGCCAGGCGGCCGGCCGCATTGAGACGGGGCGCCAGCCTGAAGGCGATGGCTTCCGCGTCCACCGGTGCGTCCGGCGACCCGCTCATGTGCATCAATGCGGCAATGCCGAGCCGGGCGTCCTGGTTGATCCGTTGAAGGCCGGCTGCCGTCAGTGCCCGGTTCTCGCCGATCAGCGGAACGACATCGGCGACGGTACCCAAGGCCACCAAATCACACAGCTGTTTCAGGTTCGGCTCAGGACGGTTTTTCCAGAATCCTGTTTTTCTCAGATGGGCGCGCAGGGCGATGACCAGGTAAAAGGCCACCCCCACGCCGGCCAGGTGGGTAAGGTTGGTATGGCAGTCCTGCCGTGTGGGGTTGACAACGGCGACGGCATCTTCGGGAAGTTGGACAATCGGATGATGGTCGGTGACGATGGTATGGATGCCTTTTTTCCGGGCCAGGGTGATGGCCGGGCCACTGCCTGAGCCACAGTCGGCGGTGATGATCAGGCCCACACCGGCAAGCAGCGACCGGTTCTTGATGAAATCGGCACCCAGGCCGTAACCGTCGGCGATCCGATGGGGGATATAATAGCCGACCCGGGCACCACAGCGTCGGAGAAAGGCGGTGAGAACTGCTGTGGCGGTAACGCCGTCGACATCGTAATCGCCGAATACCAGAATTTTTTCGTCGTCTGCCAGGGCCCGGTGGATTCGCCGGACAGCATCATGCATGCCCGCCATTTCCAATGGAGGGGTAAGGCTGCCCAGCGACGGGTTTAGAAATCGGGTGGCCTGGGCCGTGGATCCAATGCCGCGAATGGCCATAAGCCTTGCGATTAGCGGGCTGCATCCAACCTCATGGGTCAGGATGCGAACGGATTCCGGATTCGGATCGAGGAGCTGCCATTGTTTTTCCATGGAAGGGGCATATCTTATTAGCCGGTTACGAACAAGCTCGAAAAAACGGCATGTCGATCAGGATCGACCGGCTGTTAAAGCGAACGAAAGCCTTACCCGGCCAAATTAAGGCTGTCGATCCGATGCGTGAACGATTAATATGAAAAAATGCATCTTCCTGAAACGGCTGGCCGGCCAATTTCGGGTTGTCAATGGGAAAGGTCAGGTGATAGGTGAGATTGGAAACCACAAGACGCTGCTACCGGTTGGACCGGTGCCAGATCGGTTTCGTTAAGTTTATCCTTGAGGCCTATGACAATGTGGCCGTCATGTCCACCCTGGATTCCCGGCAATCCATGGTGCAGGTGACCATCGCCCCGGGTTGTGAAACTATGGTGGCGGGCATCATGAACAGCCTTGCCGGGGAATTTAAATTGGTTCCGGTCGACGATGCCTCATCGGCCGGTGTGACGGGTGTCGGGGGATCGGAAACAATTGACGGATAGACGGCGGTTGAACAAAAGGAACCCTTACCATCAATGAAATCAAAATTGTTATATATCGGCACCATCGGCTGTCAGATGAACGTGTACGACACCAATCAGATTGCCGGCGTGCTGGCACCGATGGGATATATCGGCACCGAGGCCATCGAATCGGCGGACATGGTCATCGTTAACACCTGCACCATTCGTGAAAAGGCCGAGCAGAAGGCCTTTAGTTTCCTGGGGCGCCTGGCCAAAATCAAATCCACCAATCCGTCCCTCATCGTCGCGGTGGGCGGTTGCGTGGCCCAACAAGAAGGTGAGGCGATTTTAAAACGCATGTCCCATGTGGACCTGGTGTTTGGGACCCACGCCATTTTTCGTCTGCCTGAACTCGTCCGGCGTATCGAATCCTCGCGGTGCCGCATCGTGGATGTGCGCCTGTCGGATACCATCGAATTTGACGGCCCGGTGTACGGCCCCTTGACCGATGGGCAGGTGTCGGCGTTTGTCACCATCATGCGCGGGTGCGACAACTACTGCACTTACTGCATCGTTCCCCATGTGCGGGGACGGGAGGCCAGTCGTCATCCGGACCGCATTGTTGAGGAGGTCCGGATGCGGGTGGACCAGGGTATTCGTGAAATGACCCTGCTGGGGCAAAATGTCAACAGCTACGGAAGCAAGGAGGGGTTGTGCAGCTTTGCCGAACTGCTTGCGCGGGTGGATCGCATCGACGGGTTGGACCGGATCCGGTTTACCACCTCCCATCCCAAGGATCTGTCGGATGACCTGATTCTCGCCTTTGGCCATTTGGAAAAGCTGTGTCACCATATTCATTTGCCGGTGCAGTCCGGTGATGATGGGATCTTGAAACGCATGAATCGTAAGTACACTCGCGGCGGCTACCTTGAGAAGATCGCACGGCTACGCGCGGTATGCCCTGATATCAGTATAACCTCGGATTTTATCGTGGGGTTTCCCGGCGAAACGGACGATCAATTTCAGGCGACGCTGGACCTGATCGAAACCGTCCGGTACGACGGACTTTTTGCCTTTATTTACTCGGACCGGCCTCATGTACCGGCCGCCGCCTTTCCAGAAAAAATTCCCGAGCCGGTCAAAAAGGAGCGGCTTCAGACATTGCTGGCTCTTCAGAGGGGCATCACGCGCAAGAAGCATCAGGCCATGGTGGGCCAGGTCCGATCCATCCTGGTGGAGGGCCCCAGCCGGACCATGCCATCCGATGAAACGGGCATGGCTTCCCCCCGGATCCGGTGGACCGGCCGAACTTCATCCAACCACATCATCCATTTTGCCGTTCCCGATGTCTTTTTGAAAAAGAAAGAACTGTTGACAGGCTCATTTGTGGATATCATGATAGAAGGAGTCTACGCCCACTCTTTGTGGGGACGGCTGATTCACGGACCGATATGCGCCACACCGGGTAAAGGAGAAACGACTATTGCTGCATAAGGTGAATATTTCCGGCTTGGCCATGGATCCAGCGTCAAATACCCCTATTGTACTTTTGAAAACCGAAGAAGGGGATAAAACGCTACCCATCTGGATCGGGTTGCTTGAGGCAACCTCAATTGCATCGGCCCTTCAGGATATCCAGTTCGACCGGCCCATGACCCACGATCTGTTCAAAAACCTGACCCAGATGCTTAATCTGCACATCAACCGAATCGATATTTGCGACCTTAAAGACAATACGTTTTTTGCTGAGATTCATTTCGCCTTCGGAGAGCGTTCATTTACCATGGATGCGCGCCCCAGTGATGCCATTGCGCTTGCGCTGCGCTTTAAGGCCCCTATCTTCGTCGATGATCAGGTCATGGAAAAATCGCAAGCGAGCAAGCCGGGGGAGGCACTGGATGACAGCGAAGAGGGTAAAAAGTGGGCCGACTATCTTGAAAAACTCTCTCCTGAGGACTTCGGCAAGTACAAGGTCTAAGGGCCCTAATAGGAAAAACACCCGTTTTCGTAAATGGTCGTCCGACGCCCGTCGGCCAGGTGGGCCACGACCCGCTTTTTTTCCGTGTTGACAAGATCCCAGTGAAGCGCCGAATCATTGAACCCCAGTTGGGCCTTCTTCTCTTTGGTGAGCGACCGCCCATCTCCGCTGTAGGTGTCCGCGTAGCTGGCGCCAAGGGCCACATGACAGTTGCCCCACCGGCCGCCGAAGTTTTCATCGAACAAGGTGTTGGCCATAAACCGGTTGATCTTGGAAAAACGTTTATCGGTCAGCGAGAATTCACCGAGCCGGGATGCACCTGGATCCATCTTGAGCTGTTTTTTTACAAAATCGGCGCCGGATTCGGCTCTCACGGCTACAGCGACTCCCTTCTTAAAGGTCAGGTGCACTCCCTTGACCAGGTTTCCGCTGCGGTATGATGGCTGATTGGAAAAATAAACCCCGCTGGTCCCCCGCCAGTCCGGTGAGAGAAACAGTTCAAAGCTGGGGATATTGTGCCCTGAGATGCCGATCCATTGGCGCCTTTCGCCCGGCGTGATCTTCAGGTCAACGTTGGCTGACTCGATATGATAAAACTTGACCGACATGCTGTTCAGCCAGCCTTTAATTGCCCCGGCATTTTTAAATACGGTTTTCCACTGTTCCACCGGATTCCGGCGGCCTAAAAAACAGGCTTTGACGATCTGTTTGGCGTAGTCTTCTTCCGTTAAATCGGCGTGACGGGCCAGTTCAGCAGTGGGAAGCATGCACAGGGTCCATCCGAAATGTCCGGCCTGTTCGCGTGCTTCGAGGATATCCCGCAGATATTTCTTGGCAAGTGTGAACCGGCTGATCTTTTTCGGATCGATGGTGCTCAGATGGGTAATGGAAGCCGGTGCGTGGAGGAAGATGGAACCATTCAGGTTGCGGTAGAGCTCCGTTTCTCCGGGTGGGTCGAAGACCAACTGCCGGCGGTTGGCCAGGTCAAAGAAACTTCTCTCCATCTCCGGCGTCGGGTTCATACGGCGCACCGGGTTCATACCCATTTGCAGCAGGCGGCTTTCAAGCAATTCCGCCAGCCGAACGGCATCGAGGTTAAATCGCACCAGGATCACATCCCCTTTTTTAAAGGGCTTGCTCCTGGCCGTACGAAGGCCCCAGAGCAATACATCGGCGTAGCGTTTCAGTTGTGTGTCGGTGAGCATGTTTTCTCCGTCGGTTCAGTGGTTCTCCTTTAAAAAATAGTGGTGATATTCAGTTTCAGAGAGGTGCTTTCGCAACAGGCCCGAAAGTAAATCAAAAATGGTCTGACAATCCTCGTCGGTGAGCCGTTTTCTGAGTAGTTTCATCAGTTGGTCATCCGAAAATTTTTGGAGATAATAGACCACCGTATCCATGTCGGATTCCTGGTTGAGGCCGAATCCGATAAAACCATCGAATTCTTCGATAAAGCGGTGTGAATGCGCTGTCATGGTCACTTCCTGCCGGTTAAAGGTAATCGATGGTCGTACAATAGTTGAAAAGTTTGGTGAGGTCAATACGGACCAAAACCCTGAAAAGATCGATGCCGGCGGCTAAAGTGTGCTTTCCAAAGGTAACCGAAACCGGGTGGCCGGATATCGATTGCAGCGGCATGATCGCATGCAGCCGGTCGTTCCAGGTGCCCTGAGCGTTGCATTCATGAGCAAGGCGATGCCACCGACCTGTTAAAAACAGCGGAATTGGGGTTGATGTCAAATGCCCTTTTGGTTTATAGAGGAGTAAATTTATTGGGCATTTTGTAAACCCTCACAAGCGGCATAACGAATGATGGGGAGGAACGGCGATGCAGTGGAAGGATAACAGCGACGGTAGCGATGAACATGCCGTAAAGGGCGATCCTTACGATGAAGATGACGACTACGTATCCTTTGAACAAAGAGATCAGAAAGCGCCCGCCAATTTGTCGGGAAACCCGATGCGTTACCTGTACTGGGGACTCGGCATCGCCGTCGTGGTCTTGCTGGTGATGCTTATTTTTTCTAAGATCACCGGGCCCGCCGAATCGGTGCGGATTAGCGAATTGGAAAAGAAAATCGAACATTTGGAACAGCAGGTGGAAAAGGTTGACGGGGTCGATGAAAAAGTTACCCGAATCTGGGAACAGGCGAAGTCTTTTGAAAAGTTCAAAACCCGGTTTGATCGATCGGAAGCCTCCATGTCTTTGAGAATGGACCACTTGGCCATGGGCCTGGATGCGCTGCAAAAGAAAACCGATAAAACCATGAAGAAAGTAGAGACGCTTAAGCGGGCGCCCGCACGGGCCGGTCCGCCGCCGGTTAAGAAGGCGACGGCGAAAAAGACCCATACGGTGGCTGCCGGGGATACCCTTTTCAACATCAGCCGGCGGTATAATCTGTCGGTGGAAAAACTGAGATCCATGAATCAATTGACTGACAGGGCGGTGATTCATGTGGGGCAGATACTCACGGTGAGTTCGCCGGGCGGATGAAAAACGGGTGAACGGTGTTCCCCCGGCAATATTAACCCCTTGGAGAAAAAGAGTGTGTCATGAATGATTATTTTGCTCGTTTCAGCGCATCTCCCGCCAGTTTCAAAAAAAGCTTTGCCGTGCTGGTTGTGGCCTGGGTCTGCCACCCGATTTTTCTCTATTCGCTTTTCTTGGCCGAGACGGCGGTGGAGGGCGTCGATAACGAAATAAAGAAAATGGTGTTTGTTAGCCTTAGCCTATGTTTTCTCCATTTCACAGTTAAAAAATGGGCCAGAGCACTGGTGGTGGTGGGAAATCTTTTTATTGTGCTCAATGATTTTTTTTATTTTTATGTGACGCCCCACAATACCATCTCAACAATGCTCTGCGTTACCGTGGTGTTGTTTACGATCGTGGGTACCTACTGGCTATTCGTGAAAGACACGCGTGACTACTTCACCCTGGTCAACCCGAAGACGGAGGCGACGGAACCCACTGATTCGAAGACTGGACCCCCGCGTCACGGTTGATATGGACGACGCGATGCCGTCGATCGCTTCCACCCGTTCACGAAGCAACAGATATCGCTTCGGCCGGATACGCCGGTCTGCCGTTTGAAAACAGAAGCAGCCGAGGATAATCGGTTTGACAAGGGAAGGCGTAAAGACCAACAGTTTATAACCGAGCATATGCTTTATTGGAGGACTCATGGGAAGACCCAGAAAAGACCGACTCGTGGCATTCAACCCTAAAATCAGCTTTTTTAAGCCAAGGGGCATCCCCATGGTTGATCTTTCTGAAGTGTGCATTACTGTGGATGAACGGGAGGCACTCCGACTTGCCGATCTGGATAGCTTGTCCCACGAGGATTCCGGGCAATGCATGGGGGTTTCACGGGCGACTTTCGGTCGAATCCTCCACAAGGCGAGGCAGACGGTCGCCGATGCGTTGATTAACGGAAAAGCCATCAAAATCGATGGCGGAAACTACAAAATGGTTGATGAAAAGCGCCAGTTCGCATGCCGGAAATGTAACCATCGGTGGGATGAACCACTGGGTACCGGTCGACCGGAGAGTTGCCCCGCATGTGGGCAGGACGACTTCCATCGCTTTTTGGGAGCATAGGCGATCGAACCGGTACGGCCACGCTTTTTGGATGTGCCGTTTATTGAACCCAGCCGATTGGGTGCGGGTCATGAAAGCGGCTGTTGACGGGCCGGCCTGATATGGAGATTAAACATGGTAGAAATTCAAGGCAGTATGGAAGCAGCGAAGCAGCAGGCCAACCCGCAAGCCCAAAAAGATGCAGAAGTTAAGGGGACGCTGGGTCGGATCAAGAATAAATTCATCATCATGAGCGGCAAGGGGGGGGTCGGGAAAACCAGCACCAGCGTAAATCTTTCGTTGGCTCTGGCCGATCTGGGCCACCAGGTGGGAATCATGGATGTCGATCTTCATGGCCCCGACGTTCCCAGGATGTTAGGGCTTTCCGGAATGCTCGACCTGGGTCCGAACCGGAAACTGAACCCCATGCGTTATTCGAAAAATTTGGGCGTCGTCTCCATCGAGTGTTTGACGCCGACCAAGGATGAGGCCATCATCTGGCGCGGTCCGGTCAAATTTTCCGCGATCCAGCAGTTCATCGGCGATGTGGAATGGGGAGACCTGGATTTTTTGATCATCGACGCCCCTCCGGGAACCGGCGATGAACCGTTGACCGTGGCCCAGACGATTCCCGATGCCAAGGCCATCATCGTCACCACTCCCCAGGAGGTGTCCCTGGCGGATGTCAGAAAATCCATCAACTTCTGCAAAACTGTCAAGATGGAAATATTCGGACTGATTGAAAACATGAGCGGTTTCGCCTGCCCCCACTGCCGGTCGGCCATTGATCTTTTCGGTTCAGGCGGCGGGGAAAAAACGGCCATCGATACCGGCATTCCCTTCCTTGGAAAAATTCCCTTCGACCAGAAAATGGTGGAATGTGGAGACGCCGGTGTTTCCTTTCAGCAACATCATAAGGATTCCCCGATTGCCGAAGCCTTCGGGGTCATGGCTCGGAACATGGCCCTGTTACCCTAAAACAATCGATTTCGTCCGAATGGTAATCCTTTGTGGTACCATCTGACATGCGGCCATGGGTGGTGTCACCGGTGAACACCGGTTTCCTTTTACCTCCGTGTCTGCCAATCCCCCCTTACGCGATACATCAATGGCCCGGGACGTTGGTAATCTTACCGGCGACCCGCAACCGGCCAATCGGGCGGCCGACAACGATCATGGTGGTACGCTCCGGGCCCCTTTTATTCTAAAGGAATGACCCGATGAAACCGGACATTCTAAGTTTTCTTTTGGCAATGCCACACTTTTCGTTTCTCACCGAGGATGAGTTGGACATTGTTGTGTCCAAAGCCACCATGGTTCACCTGTCCAAAGGGCACCCGGTGTCTGTCCAGGGAAAGACGCGAATTGAAAATGTACTGGTGATCATGAAGGGGCAGCTTTCCCTTTATCAGGATGATCAGGAACAGCGGAAACTGACCGGATACATTAAGAAGGGAGAAGTTTTCGGCGGGATAACGGTGATGCTCAATGCGGGCATTTCCCTGCGGACGACAAAGGCGGACAGCGATGTCGATGCCATTTCCATCCCCGATACCGTTATCATGGAGGTATGCACCAAAAACAAGGCTTTTTATGAATATTTTCTGGCCAATTTCAGCCATAACATATTCGACAAATCCTTGGATGCGATCGCCCGGGCCGGCCAGGCGCGTCTCTTTTTATCCGGCGTCGATCCCTTTACCTTTCTGCCGGAAGAAGAGATAGCGCATGCTGCCGGATCACTCTCCAGGGTTTCATACCCGAAAGGAACCGTCCTTTTCGTTCAGGGAAAGACTCGGGTGGGTTATTTGTACATCCTTCAGAACGGTGCCGCAGAACGCTATTACGAAGACAATCGTCAGAAGACGATGCGCGGGATTATGTCCGAAGGGGATATTTACGGGGGTATCTCCATGCTCTTGAATGACGGGCTGTCCGTTCGCACCATGGAAGTGATCGAAGATTCCACGTTTTTTGTGCTGCCCCATCAGGTGTTTATCGATATCTGCCGGAAATACAGCGCCTTTACCGATTTTTTTTCCGACACCTTCGGAAAACGAATGCTCAGCCGATCCTATGCGGCGATTATTGCCAAGACACTTCATCCCAAAGAGGACAGCCTTCAGTTTTTCAATCAGCCGTTGTCCCAGATCTATTCACGGCATCCGGTATTTTGCGATGCCGATCTGTCTATCCGTGATACTGCCGATGCCATGGCCGTCCGGAAAAGCAGCTATGCCTTCATTCGTTCGTCAGGCCCGAAGCAGGTGGGCATCGTCACCGAAAAGGATTTTGCCCGTAAAGTGATTGCACGTGGCTATCCCATCGACAAGCCGGTGGGCAGCATCATGTCGGTGCCGCTTCGAACGATATCAGAAAACGCACTGGTGTTCGAGGCCATGATGACGATGATGGAAGAAGATTTCCAGCATGTGGGTGTCGTGGATGTGAACGATGACGTCATCGGCATGCTGTCTAACAAGGATATTCTGGTTTCCCAGGGGCAGTCCCCGTTGTTTTTACTTCGGGAGATTCAGATGGCATCCGGCATGGATAAAATCATCGAAAAGCATCATCAGTTGGCCGCGCTGGTGCGCAGCCTGATCCAAAATGGCGCCACAGCAAAAAATGTGACCCGCTTTATCACGACTGTGTCCGACACGATTTTAAACAAATTGATGTCCATGACCCTGGAGGAAATGGGACCGCCGCCGGTTCCTTTTGTGTTTATGATCATGGGCAGTGAGGGCCGGCGGGAGCAGACGCTGAAAACCGATCAGGACAATGCCATCATTTATCGGGATCCCGAACCGGCTGCGGCCGAAGAGGTGGGAGACTACTTCCGAAAGTTCGGTGAGATCGCCTGTACCTTGCTGAACCAAGCCGGCTATGATTTTTGTACCGGGGACGTCATGGCAAAAAATCGACGGTGGTGCCAACCCCTTGCCCAATGGAAGACCTACTTCAGCGAGTGGATTCATGCCGCCGAGGCCGAAGATCTCCTCCAGGCCAGCATTTTCTTCGATTTTCGGTGCGGATTCGGCGAAGCATCGCTGATCAATGAATTGCGAAGACACCTTTTTGTTTCCCTTAAGGGATGGTCTGGTTTTTTTAGGCACATGACCGAAAATGCCCTCAATTTCAAACCGCCCCTGGGTTTTTTTCGCAATTTTGTCGTCGAGTCCAAAGGTCGGCATCGCAATGCATTTGATATCAAAAGCGCAATGACCCCCATTGTTGATTTTGCCAGGCTGTATGCCCTTAAACATAATATCGAAGAGACCAATACGCTGGAACGGCTCGACCAGCTAAGGATCAAAAAGATTATCTCTGTTCAGGAATATAAGGAGTTGGAAAAGGCTTACAGTTTTCTCATGCAGATGCGGTTTGTGCGCCAGATCACTGCGGTGACGGACGACAATCAAAAACCGGACAACTACATCAACCCCAAAAAATTCACGCATATCGAGCAGACGATGTTAAAGGAGATCTTCAAGCGGGTGGAGAAGTTTCAGGCCAAGATGAATTTTGAATTTGTCGGCATCGCCTGACCGGCGATGTCCGCCGGTGCCGTCGGCGCAACCATATCTTAGTTAAGGGAACGATCGATAAGGCCGTCCAAAAACTTTGTCGAAAAACCATATCCGGCAGATCGGGAATGACATGACTACAATAAAGACGATGAACCGCGATGCACTATTGAAGCGGATTGGAACCATCGAGGAGGAGAACCAACAGCTTTCCCGGTCGGTGACCAGGCGACAGGAGGATTACTATGCATTGTTCAAGCTGGTCCGGCGCGTTGCCGATAATGCGCCGGATATGATCTGGGCCAAGGATATGGACAACCGCTACCTGTTCGCCAATCGTGCCTTGTGCAACAAACTGCTCATGTGTAAGAGCCCCGAAGCGGTGGTTGGCAAGAATGACACTTATTTTGCCGAGCTTGAGCGTGCCAACGGCCAACGGCACACCTTCGGTGAGGTATGTGAAGATTCGGACGAGATCGTCAAGAAAAATAAAAAAGCCTGTCGGTTTGTGGAAGATGGGCATGTACGCGGGCAGTATCTGGTTTTGGACGTTCACAAAGCGCCGCTTTTTGACGATTCCGGCAAATTGACCGGCACCGTCGGCTGCGGTCGCGACATTACCCGTGAGCAGCAAACTAAGAAAGACCTGGAAGAGAGCCGTGCCAGCCAGAATTTGCTCATGGAGACCGCTTCTGATTTTGCCGTTTTTCGGCTTTCGGTCGACACGGTTCATCCCAGGGGCCTGAAGGTTATTTTCGTCAGCCCTTCGGCCAAAGATATCGCCGGTATCAGCCGGCCGCTGTCACTGGATCGCTGGTTCGATGTTCACGCGGATGACCGCAAGGCCCTGCGTTACGCCTACGTCAAGGGATACACGGACCTCAAATTCAATCATCGATTCAGGATTTTTCATCCTGTTCTTGCGCAGTGGCGCTGGTTGCATGTCATCGCCAACTGCGTCAACGGACCGCGGGACAGCTACGTCAACGGCATCATGTTCGATATCAGCGACCAGATGCGAAGCAATGAAGCGCTGGCGGCAAAGGGCCGTGAACTGGAGACCCGAACCGACAATCTTTCTGAAGTGAACACGGCACTCAAGGTGCTGTTGAAAAAACGGGACGAAGATCGCACGGCCCTGGAAGAGAAAGTCCTGTACAATGTCAAATCCTTGCTGCGGCCTTATTTAATAAAAATGAAACGCAGCGGGCTGGATGCCAGACAAAAAGCCTATCTCGAAATATTGGAATCCAACCTCAATGAGATAGTGTCTCCGCTTAGCCGCAAGCTTTCCTTCGATTACCTGGGGTTCACGCCCACCGAGATCAAGGTGGCCACCATGGTCAAACAAGGAAAAAAGGCCTGGGAGATCGCGCGACTGCTCAACATTTCTACCCGGACGGTTGAAGGATATCGCTACGCCATCCGCGATCGGCTTGGCATCAAAGGAAAAAAAATGAACCTGCGTACCTACCTGCTCTCCATCCGGTAGCCGTCGGTCGGAAGTCGGCGGCCGCCGCAAGATACCATTTTTGGATGAACACTACCGAAGCATATTGACATACCAGACGATGATGGCATTGCCGAAAAACAGGTAGGTAATCGTGCCCATGGCCAGAAATGGGCCGAAGGGAATGGCCAGCCGCATGCCTTTTCCGGATCGGATCATGGCCGACACGCCAACCAAGGTGCCGATGGCCGAGGCTGCGAACAAGGTAAACAAAATTCCCTGCCAACCGATCATGGCACCGATCATGGCCAGCAGTTTGATATCCCCGCCACCCATACCCTCCCGGCCGGTTATCAATTGGTACACCCCCGCCACAACGAAAAGGCTGCCACCCCCTGCCAGGATACCGAGTGCGCTGGTGCGCCAGGTCATGGTGGGGATGACTAGGGCGGCCAGGAAGAAGATCGGGATTCCCGGCAAGGAGATTGTGTCCGGGATGATCCGGTGGTCCAGATCGATGAAGGTCACCACGATCAGGGTGGCGATAAAGGCGAAGACAACCAGGCCATGCAGCGTGGGACCGAATGACAGGAGGCAGGCCAGGGCGAAAAATCCGCCCAACAGCTCCACAAGCGGGTAACGGATGGCGATGGGGGCTTTGCAGGTGCCGCATTTTCCAACGAGCAGCAGATAGCTGAGGATCGGGATGTTGTTATAGAAAGGGATCATCGTTTTGCAGCGGGGGCAGCTCGACCCAGGATGAACGATGGACAAACCGGCTGGTATGCGGTAGATGCAGACGTTTAAAAAACTGCCGATGCAGGCGCCGAAGATAAAAGCCACGATATTTATGGGCAAGGTGGTCGTCATATCACTCCGGTTTTCGTGTTTTGCGATGGGAATTGGCCGCGCTGTAAACGCGCACGGCTCGATCACCGGGCACAGTTGCCCCCCTCTCATAAAGTCTCTTGCGCTTTTTAAAAGAACCCGCCTACCATTGTCAAAGAAAAATTAAGTCTTATTTTAGAAGACATTTTGCGATACGGTTCTTTTGGAAGGGCCGTCAATGATCATGGGTATTGATATCTCCGGGAGCAATAATGGGCGAAACAGATAAGGATGATCTGATCAGTATTATCGAAGAAGAGGAACCGAACGCGGTCATTCCAACCACCCTTCCCATGATGCCGGTGCGGGATGTGGTCATCTTTACGGATATGCTGCTTCCATTGTTTGTGGGCCGTGAAAAGTCGGTCAAGGCTATTGAGGAGTCGATCGCCAAAGACCGCTACCTGTTTGTGGCAACCCAGATCGACCCGGGTATTGAAAACCCAAAATCCGACGAAATTTACCAGATCGGAACGGTCAGCCGGATTCTGAGAATGCTGAAGCTGCCCGATGGCCGCGTCAAGGCGCTGGTCCAGGGCATCGCCAAGGCCAGAATTGCCAAATATGTACGCAAGCGATCCCTGTTTCGCGTCAAAATTGAAATTATTGAGGGGCCGGAATCGACTGGGGTTGATCTGGAAACCGAGGCATTGATGCGTAACGTGCGGGAATACTCCGAGAGGATTCTCACCTTGCGGGGCGAGTATACCAACGAAGTGGGATCCATTCTTACCAGTATTGAGGATCCCGGCCGGCTGGCGGATCTGGTGGCCTCCAACCTGCGGTTGAAAATCGAGGAAGCCCAAGCGATCATTGAAGTCATCGATCCCTTTCTGCGACTGAAAAAGGTCAACGACCTGTTGTTTCGCGAAGTGGAATTGTCTTCCATGCAGGCCAAGATCCAGTCCGAAGTGAAGGACGAGATATCCAAGAGCCAGAAAGATTATTTCCTGCGGGAACAGGTCCGCGCAATTCATAAGGAATTGGGTGAATTGGACGAACGCACCCAAGAGATTGAGGCGTATAAGAAAAAGATCAAGCGTGCGCGGATGAGCCGGGAAGCCAAAACGGAGGCCGACAAGCAGCTTCACCGGCTGGAGCAGATGCACCCCGATTCGGCGGAATCATCGGTGGTGCGGACCTATCTGGACTGGATGGTGGAACTGCCCTGGAGCAAATCCACCACCGATGTCATCGAAATAAAAAAGGCCAAATCAGTGCTCGACAGGGATCATTACGGCCTGAACAGGATCAAGGACCGCATCTTGGAGTACTTGAGCGTTCGTAAACTCAACCCCGAGAGCAAGGGCCCCATCCTCTGCTTCGTGGGTCCTCCCGGGGTGGGTAAAACTTCACTGGGGCGGGCCATCGCCAATGCCATGAAACGAAAGTTCGTACGCATTTCGTTGGGGGGCATACGGGATGAAGCGGAAATTCGCGGACATCGCCGCACTTACATCGGTTCGCTTCCCGGGCGAATCATCCAGGGGTTGAAACAGGCCGGTTCCAATAACCCGGTGTTCATGATGGACGAAATCGATAAATTGGGGTCCGACTTTCGGGGCGATCCCTCTTCGGCGCTTCTGGAAGCACTGGATCCGGAGCAAAATAGCGAATTCAGCGACCACTACCTAAATCTCAGTTTTGATCTGTCCAAAGTCATGTTCATCCTGACCGCCAATATTTCGGACACCATTCCGGGAGCGCTGCTGGACCGAATGGAGGTGATCCACCTGTCCGGCTATACCGAGGATGAGAAGAAACTTATTGCCCAAACCCATCTGGTTCCCCGGCAAGTCAAGGAAAACGGCATCAAGCCCCGCCAGATTCGGTTTAGTGACGGTGCCCTCGTTCAGGTCATTAATGAGTACACCGCCGAGGCGGGATTGCGTAACCTCGAACGTGAACTGGGCACCCTTTGTCGAAAAGTGGCCCGTCGAATTGCCGAGGGGGAAAAGGGCCCGTTCCATGTGACCCGTCACTCGCTTGGAAAATACCTGGGACCACCCAAATATTATCCGGAGATGGACAAGGAGCATAGCCAGGTGGGGCTTTCCACCGGGCTGGCGTGGACCCAGGTCGGCGGTGAGGTGTTATATGTGGAGGCGTCGCTGATCAACGGGAAGGGGGAGATGATTCTTACCGGTCAGTTGGGTGAGGTCATGCAGGAGTCGGCCCGGGCGGCCCTGAGTTTCGCCAGGGCCAATATCGACCTGTTCGACGTCAAGGATGAGATCTTCGACAACCGGGATATCCACATCCATGTGCCGGCCGGTGCCATCCCCAAAGACGGCCCATCCGCAGGTATTGCCATGGCTACGGCCCTGGTTTCGGCCTTGACCGAACGGCCCGTCAACAAGGATGTGGCCATGACCGGAGAGATCACCTTGCGTGGTCGGGTGCTGCCGATCGGCGGGTTGAAGGAAAAGGCCCTGGGCGCCCTTCGAGCCGGCATCAGCACGGTAATTATTCCGGAAAAGAACAAAAGGGATCTGGTGGAGATACCCAAGCACGTCCATCGTAAGCTCACCTTCGTCCCCGTTCAAAATATGGACGAGGTGCTGGCGATTGCCCTGGAGCCGGTACCGCTTAAAAAAAAGACCCCGAAGACGAAAAAGAAGCCTGCCGGTGGTCGCCGATCATGAACTTGCTTGCCGTGGACACATCCACCACCAGTTGCAGCGTGGCGCTGTTCAATGGCGACCACCTGCTTGCGGAGGCGGTTTATACGGCGGGAAAAACCCACTCCCGCCACCTGTTGTCGATGATTCACCGGATTCTTTCAGGGTGCGGATGCGATCCATCGGATATCGGCGGGATTGCCGTCGCCCGGGGGCCGGGAACCTTCACCGGATTGCGAATCGGCCTCGGTACGGCAAAAGGGTTGGCTGTTGCCACCCAGGCGCCGGTGGTGGGTGTCAGCAGCCTGATGGCGCTTGCTTTTCCACTCCGCCTGATGGATGGCCCCGTGGTTGCCATGATCGATGCGCGGCGGGGTGAGGTTTACCACGCCCGGTACCGCGGCGGCATGGGCGGCACCGACGCGGCGGCCGAACCAGTGTCGGTATGTTCGCCTGAAACGGTGGCGGCGGTACTGCCTGAAGGTGCCGTTCTGGTCGGTTCCGGTGCCCTGCTTTACCAGGAGTTGTTCGAGGCCCGCTGTCCGTTCATCCGGTTTGCCGATCCGACACAACATGTGATCCGGGCCGCATCGGTGGGCATGCTGGCCATGGCGCGGTTCAACCGAGACGATGTTGATTCCGTCGCGGAGCTGATCCCCGAATATATCCGCAAATCAGACGCCCGGATTCAGGTGTTCGGTAGCTGTTGACATGGTAGCCGGCATTGGATATAAAAGCCCTTCGAAAGGGTTGAAAATCGAATTTACCGGCAACTATTGACGCCGGGGAGAATGAAATGACACAATCGAACTGGTCTGATCCACCGAGTCAGACCGCCTTTCCGGTGGCGAAGGCCGGATATCCGTTTATTTTCGCATCCGCTTTCGCCACGGCCGTTTTCGCCTTGCTCGGCGTCGGCGTGCTCGCGGTCCTGGGACTATTTGTTACCGGTTTCATCTGTTATTTTTTCAGGGATCCGGATCGGATGGTGCCGACCGGTGAGGGGATGGTTGTCTCACCGGCCGACGGCAAGGTGATAAAAGTGGCGCAGGTGGACCAGACGCCTTATTTTGAAGGTGCCTGTACACGGATCAGTGTTTTCATGTCCGTTTTCAACGTCCACGTCAATCGTTCTCCCTACGAAGGGACGATTCGGCAGGTGACCTACCATCCGGGGAAATTTTTCTCCGCGAACCTGGACAAGGCGTCAAGGGACAATGAACACAACGCACTGCTGTTGGAAAGCCCTGCGGGGAAGCCGGTGGGATTCGTCCAGATTGCCGGACTGGTGGCCCGCCGTATCATCTGTTCGGTACAGCCCGGCGATCTGCTAAAACGGGGACAGCGCTTCGGCATGATCTGTTTCGGGTCGCGGCTGGATATCTACCTACCCCCGGAAACCGAGATTCGGGTGACTGTCGGGGATAAGGTCCAGGCCGGCAGCAGCATTATCGCCAGATGGTAGAAAAATGGTCGATCTGGCAGCGGGAAACCCGCCCGAGAAATCCATCATCGTAGTTTGAATCCGGAGACCGTTAATTCCCCAATGGCATGTGCCTTGGGGATCTGTTTTTCTTTCACCGGACGAAAAAGAAAACCGAGAATCCTTTAGGAGTTGCCCATTGGACAGAATACCCATAACCAGAATAGGGTACGAGAAGCTGAAAAAAGAGCTGGAATACCTCAAATCCACTGAACGGCCGCGGGTCATCCGATCCATTGAAGAGGCACGTTCCCATGGCGATCTCAGTGAAAATGCCGAATATGATGCGGCCAAAGAACGCCAGGCCTTTGTCGAAGGTCGGCTTAGTGAATTGGGTTACAAACTGGGGAACGCCGAGATCATCGACGTGGACGACCTGCCCAAGGATCGTGCGGTTTTTGCTTGCACGGTGGTGCTTGAAAATGTGGATACCGGTGAGGACGTAGAATACCAACTGGTCGGTCCCGAGGAATCCAACATCGAAGAGGGCCGTATTTCGGTCACTTCACCGTTGGGAAAGGCCATCATCGGCAAAAAGCCCGGGGAAGAGATTGTGCTTAACGCACCGGCCGGCAAGCGCGTCTACGAACTGGTGGATATATTGTAAACAGGAGGGTTGTTGTGGCACGAATTACTATTGAAGATTGTCTGGAAAAAGTATCGAACCGTTTCAAACTGGTTCATATGGTCTCCGAACGGGTACGTCAGATCCGCGAAGGCTCTGAATACTTGGTCAGTTCCCCGAAAAACGAAGACATCGTCGTCGCCCTTCGGGAAATTGCCGCGGGAAAGGTTGTGGCCAATACCGATACCGATCAATAGACGTTTGAACCGGAAACGACCGCCTTGCCCCGGCACAGCTACACATACAAAGCGCTGAACAGCCTGGTTGGAAAGGCCATCCACCGCTACGGAATGATCGAAGATGGTGACCGCATTGCGGTGGCCCTGTCCGGTGGTAAAGACAGTCTGACGTTGTTGTGGGCGCTGGCCGAACGGCGCAAGCGGGTTCCGGTACATTACGACCTGTGCCCCATCTATGTGGATCCCGGTTTTACGGGCGGTTTCGGCGACGACCTGGCCGACACCTGTCGGCAACTGGGCTTTTCCCTCACCGTCGATCAAACTGACAACGGGCTCGTCGCCCACAGTGCGGCCAACCGGGAGAGTCCCTGTTTTCTGTGTTCGCGTCTGCGTCGCAAACGGCTATTTGAAATTGCCGATCGTCTGGGGTGTCGCAAGCTGGCATTGGGCCACAACAAAGACGACATCATCGAAACGTTTTTTTTAAACGTCTGTTACGCCGGTGAGATCAGCACCATGGTGCCGCGGCAGGAATTTTTTAACGGTCGATTCATTGTGATCCGTCCACTGGCGATGGTTGATGAACAAAGCATCCGCCGTTTTGCCGCCTCGCAGCAGTTTCCCCGGTACGCCAATCCGTGCCCGTCGGCCGGCGGTACCAAACGAGCGGAAATCAAGGCGATGCTGGAAGGACTTTACCGAACCAACCGCAAGATCAAGGGCAATATCTACCGGGCCATGAGTCACGTGAAGATGGCGTACTTGTTGAAATAACCATTGTTTTTTCCAGATACGATTTCATGTTCAACTTAAACCGTGCGACCATTCCCGCCGTCAGGTAGACCGATCATGAAAGATGTACAAAATCAGCCGGATCACCGCAACATTCCGATCGACAAGGTGGGTATCAAAAACCTGCGTTATCCCATCCGCGTGAAAGACCGGCGTGATGGCTCCCAGAGCACCATTGCCTCCATCAACATGTACGTGGACCTGCCCAAAGAATACAAGGGGACCCACATGAGCCGGTTCGTTGAGATGCTCCATCTGCTCAAGCCGGAGATCTCACTGAAAAAATTTTCCGTGCTGCTGGAGGCCATGAAAAAGAACCTGAACGCTGCATCAGCCCACATCGAGATGAGTTTCCCCTATTTTATCGAAAAGCAGGCGCCGGTGAGCCTTGCACCCGGCCTGATGGACTACAACTGCCGGATCATTGGATCCAGCAATTCGTGCAACGACATCGACCTGGTTTCCGAAGTCAACGTACCCGTTACCTCGGTCTGCCCCTGCTCCAAGGAGATTTCGGAATATGGCGCCCACAATCAGCGCGGCATCGTTCAGCTTCAAACCAGATTTAAAAAGTTTATCTGGCTGGAGGATATGATTGAACTCGTCGAATCCTGCGCTTCCTGTGATGTCTTTTCGGTGCTCAAACGGGTCGATGAGAAGAATGTGACCGAACGTGGCTTTTCAAACCCGAAATTCGTCGAGGATATTGTCCGGGACATCTCCGAACACCTCATCGCCGACGGCAACATCACCTGGTTCTCCGTCAGCGCCGAAAACTTCGAATCGATCCATAACCACAGCGCTTACGCCCACATCACCCGGGGGGTCGAGCCGGCCAAGTAACTGCCGGAGAACAGACGCTTTCCCCTCGATGCCGATACATGGGGATGGGGCAGTTGAAGGACGCTGTTTTCGGAGGTGATGGCGCGGCGTGTTCCAGCGGTCGTTTCGGTCCTCTGCGTTATGCATAGGGTCCTATTCAATCAGGTTTACCACGCGCTGATCCAACTCCGTCGTGTAACTCATGGGTCGCTCCGGATAGGTGTTCTCGTTCATCTCCCCTTTGGTAATCCACCCGCCGCCCAGCGCCTTGTACAGGTAAACATAGGCGCTCAGGTACCGCTGCTGCAGTTCGGACAGTTGCAGCTCGGCGGAAAACAGGGTTCGCTCTGTGTCCAACACTTCGAGGTAGCTGCTCACGCCTTTGTCGTATCGCTCTTTGGACAGTTCATTGGCATTTTTTGCCGCCTTCTGCTGGCGTTCGATGGCGGCTCGCTCTTTGCGGTAGGTGGCGATCTCGACCAAGGCATCTTCCACCTCCCGAAAAGCGGTCAGCACCGTGTTTTCATATTGATAAAGGAGCTGCTGCATCTTTTGTTCTTCGATCTCCACCCGCCTTTTATTCTTGTTGAAATCGAAAATCGGCCCCAGCAGCCTCCCGCCCACCGACCAGACGCCTCCCTCGGTGGTGATGGAGGCAATCTCCGTACTGGCCACCCCCAGCGTTCCGGTGAGGGAGATAGCCGGAAGCCGCAGTGCTTCGGCCACGCCGATATTCTCCGTTTGTGCCTTCAGCAGGTACCTGGCCTGGGCGATGTCCGGGCGGCGCTCCAGGATGTCCGACGGCATGCCCACCGGGATCTCCGGTGGCGCCGGCTGCCCGGTCAGATTCTTGTGCGTCTTGATGGCAGCGGGCAACCGGCCGAGTAAAATGCTGAGGCCGTTTTCGGTCTTTGAAATGGAGCGCTCGTAAAGGGGGATGGCGGCGGCGGCGATTTCCTTCTGGATCTGGGCCTGGTTGACGTCGAGCTCGGCAATGATGCCCTTGTCAAACCGATGCTGGATAATTTCGAGGCTGCCCATCCGTGAATCGAGAGTGGACTCGGAGATGGCCAGCCGCTGGTGAAAATCCAAAAGCTGGTAATAGGTGGTCACCACATCAGTAATCAGGGCCAGCTGAATAACATTAAGGCCGTATTCGGATGCCATCAGCTCCGCCCGTGCCGCCTCGGTGGACCGTTTGAATTTGCCCCAGAAGTCGATTTCCCAGCTCAAGGGGGCGGCCAGGTATACGGTGGAGTTGGTGTCCGGAGATCGCGAACCGCCGCCGAAGTTTCCTGTCTGTACACCGGCTTCGACATCTATGTGAGGGTACTGGTCGGCCCGGGTAAAACCGACAGTGGCCCGCGCCTGCTCGATGCGGCTGACGGCGATTTTCAGGTCCCGGTTGTTTTCGAGGGCCATGGAAACCAGAGCGTGCAGCATCGGGTCGTCAAAAAGCGCCCACCATTTCAGATCGGTGATGGCGTCGGCCGGCATCACCCGGGTCCGATAGGATTCGGGTGCATCGGTAACCGGTGCTTTGAAGTCCGGTCCCACCGCACAGCCCGAAAGAAACAGCACCGCCGCCGATAGCATCACTCCCCTGAATCTCTTTATCTTTATGCGCATGTTCATTGTCTCTTCGCACCTACTCCTTTTGAAGTTCCCGCTTTTTCTCATACCCGGCGATCTTGCCGATGAAGACGAACAGCATGGGGTAGAAAAATACCCCCAGTATCGTGGCAAGGGTCATCCCGCCCAACAGCGCCACGCCCATCACCACCCGGGCCTCGGCCCCGGCGCCGCTGGCCACCACCAGGGGCATAACGCCGAGGATGAATGAGAAGGCCGTCATCAATATGGGCCTGAAGCGCAGTCTGGCCGCCTTGATGGCCGCATCGAAGAGCGACAGGCCCTTATTGAACTCGATATTGGCGAACTCGACGATGAGAATGGCATTCTTGGCGGCCATGGCGATCAGCATTACCAGTGCGACCTGGGCAAACACATTCAGCTCATAGCTCGGGCTGGTCATCCTGGCCAGAAACAGCGCCAGAAAGGCGCCGAAAATGGCAAAGGGCGTACCCAGCAGGATGCTGAAGGGCAGCGACCAGCTTTCGTACTGAGCGGCGAGGATGAGAAAGACGAACAGCAGGGAGAAGACAAACACAATGGCGCCGGTTCCCGAGGCTTTCTTCTCCTGGAAGGACATGTTGCTCCACGCGTATCCCATATCCGCGGGAAGGGATTCTTTGGCCACAGCTTCCAGGGCATCCAGTGCCTGGGCGGACGTGTAGCCGGGAGCCGGCCCGCCGGTCAGTTCGATGGCCCGGTACAGATTGAATCGGGTGGTGAAATCCGGTCCGGTGATCTCCTTGATGCCGACGAATGCACTCAGGGGAACCCGGTCGCCGTCTCTGTTTTTAACGAAGAAGAGGTTGATCTTCTCTTCACTGATCCGGTATTCCGGCTCCGCCTGGATGTAAGCTTTGTAGAGCCGCCCGAACCGGTTGAAGTCGTTGACGTAGGATCCGCCCAGAAAGGCGCCCACCGTGGTGTAGATATCATTCAGAGAGACACCGGCCTTGAGCACCTTGTCCCGGTTGATCTCCATGTAACGTTGGGGGACTGTGGCCCGAAAGGTAGTGAACATGGACCCGATTTCCGGCCGGGCCAGTGCCGTCTGAATAAAGTTGTCTGTCTGCTTCGCCAGATATTCGGGGGTATTTCCCACCCGGTCCTGGATCATCATGGTGAACCCGGATCCGCTCCCCAGGCCGGGGATGGCCGGTGGGCCGAAGGCGAATACCTGGGCTTCGTTCACGCCCATGAAAAATTCCCGGTTCAACGCCGCAACCACATCGTTGGCTGTTTTTTCGCGCACATCCCAATCCTTGAGAGCAACGAAAACAAATGCGGCATTGGAGGACATGCTGCCGGAAATCAGGCTGAATCCGGTGGCCGCCGTGACGTATTCGACCTCCTCGTATTTCCGGATGATTTTCTCCACCTTCTTGGTCACCGCATCGGAGCGCTGCAGCGAGGCGGCATCGGGCAGCTGAATGTTCACCATCAGGTAGCCCATATCCTCACTGGGCATGAACCCGCCGGGCAGCAGTTTCCCTAAAAACCCCAGACCCACCGTCAACACGACGATAAAGACGAGCCCAATTGCAATTCTGCGGGTCACGATTTTGGTAAAGCCGGTGTATGCGTCGGTTGTTTTATCGAAAACCTTGTTGAACAGTCTGAAAAAGGCCCCCAGGGGCCCCCGGATGGGTTTTTGTTTTCGCAGCAGGAGCCCGCAAAGCGCCGGACTCAAAGAGAGGGCGTTGATGGAAGAAAATACAACCGAGACCGCCACGGTGATGGCGAACTGCTGGTACAATCGCCCGGTGATGCCGCCCATGACGGCCACGGGAATGAATACCGCAACCAGCACCAGGGTGGTGGCGACGATCGGTGCCGTCACCTCTTGCATGGCGGCCCTGGTCGCCTCTTTTGGCGTCATGCCTTTTTCAATATTCACCTGGACGGCCTCCACCACCACGATGGCGTCATCCACGACAATCCCGATGGCCAGCACCAGGCCCAGCAGGGACAAGACGTTGATGGTGAAACCGATCAGGGGAAATACGATGAAGGCGCCGATTAGAGAGACGGGAATGGCGATGGTGGGAATTAACGCCGCCCGCCAATCCTGGATGAAGATATAGACCACAAGGATCACCAGGGCCAGGGCGATGACCAGGGTGGTGACGATTTCATCGATGCCCGCCGTAATGGCCTTGGTCGTGTCCAGGGAGACGTCATAGCGAACGCTTTTGGGGAAGGTCCGGGACAACTCCACCATGGTCTTGTTGACCGCTTCGGCCAGGGCCACGGCATTGGAACCCGGGGCCTGATACAGGGCAATCATGGCGCACGGCTTGTTGTTCAAGCGGGTGAACGCGTTGTAAGTCTCAACGCCCAGTTCTACCCTGGCGATATGCTTGATCTTCACCTGGGACCCTTCCGGTGTGGTCCGGACGACGATCTCGCCGAACTCCTTTTCACTTTGCAG
>DEIP01000158.1:35015-39955 GCA_002352605.1 Desulfobacteraceae bacterium UBA2771
CCGATGACGTTCACCCGGCCGATGCCCTTGATGCGGGCGAGAATGTCCTTGATATTGATCAGGGCATAGTTGCCCAGAAACTGCTGATCGAAGCGGGGGTCGTCCGCCGTCAGGGAGATAAGCATGAGAATGTTGGGCAGGGATTTCTCGGTGCTCACGCCAAACCGCTTGACCTCTTCCGGAAGCTTGGCAGTGGCTGCGGCCACCCGGTTCTGGGTGAATACCGTATTCATGTCCGGATCGGTACCGATCTCGAAGGAGACCTGGATGGTCATGGTGCCGTCATTGGCGTTGGTGGACTTCATGTAAATCATGTTGTCCACGCCGTTGATCTGCTGCTCCAGCGGCGTGGCCACCGACTGCTCCACACTGACGGCGTTGGCCCCGGTATAGGTTGCCCGGACCTCGACAATGGGGGGCGTGATGTCCGGGTACTGCTCCATGGGAAGGCCGCCGAGAAAAACAACCCCTATGATGACCATGAAAATGGCAATCACCATGGCCACGATGGGCCGTCTGACAAAAAAATCACCCATGTCTGATCACTTTTTTCCCTGGTCTGTTGATTTAAGGGCCGCGACGGTGGGGTTGACGGTCACCCCGTCCTTTACCTTCTGAAGGCCTTCATAGACCACCTTCTCGCCGGGCTTGAGACCTTCGGTGATCAGCCAGAAAGAACCGACCTTCGCGCCGACCGTGATTTCCCGGGTCTCGATTTTATTGCTCCCATCCACCACGAACACATTGAACAGCCCCTGAAGCTCCATCACGCAGCGCTGGGGGATCAGGATGCCGTCTTTAACCTCCCGCCCTTTGATTCTCACCTTGGCGAACTGGCCGGGTCGCAGCAGTTTGTCGGGGTTGGGAAAAGAGGCCTGGACCAGCATGGCGCCGGTGGTGGTGTCCACTTCCCGGTCTATGAAGTCAGGCTTGCCTTTGGATTCATACACCGAACCGTCGATCAGGATCAGCTCGAGACTTGTTTCCCGCTCATCCCGATTCTCCGCCTCCGTTTTGATGAGATGGCGGGCAACCTCCAGATACTGGGTTTCCGTGATGAAAAAGGTCACCAGAATCGTATCTACCTGGGAGACCGTGTTCAAGATCACCGGGTTGGGGTCCCGACCCACAAAATCGCCCACCTTGGCCTTGGTCCTGCCGATGATACCGTCGATGGGCGAATAGATCTTGGTGTAACTCAGTTCAATTTTGGCGGCCCTTAATGTGGCTTTGGCCGCATCAAGGGAGGAGAGCGTCGCCTCATAGGTAGCCACGGCCGCATCCAGGTCGCTCTGGCTGACCGCATTGATATCGGCCAGGGGCTTGATCCGGTCCAGGTCCCCTTTTGCTTTCGCCAACATGGTTTTCTCTTCCGCGACGGCACTCATCCTGGCGGCGACCTTCTCTTCGAAAGGCTGACTCTCCAGCGTGTACAACAGAGCGCCTTTTTTAATGTCAGCACCCTCCTGGAAGTGAACCCCCTCCAGAAAACCTTCCACCCGGGCACGGATGGCGATGTCTTTCAATCCGGCGGTTTCTCCCACAAACTCCAGGTAAAGGGGAACGTCCTGGGCGCGGGTTTCGACGACGGATATTTCAGGGGGCGGCGGGGCCTGGGCCTTTTTTTCCTCGCTGCATGCGATAAACAGGAACAGTGACCAGGCAATCAGACATAGTGTTTTAGATCTCATCATTTTTTTCTTTGCCGTGTTGAAGGTTGAAAGCTCGTGAAGCCGGGAAGTGTTTTCATCGTAAGGATATCGACGATTATTGCTCCGCAAAGTAGGCTTGCGGATTGCTCATCAACTGAGTGAGCTTGTCCTGAAGCTGCCGCAGCAGGTTGTCCTTCATACCCTGGCTGAAGGCGGGGCCGAGGCACCGTTCACGTACCGTGTCCATCTCCGCTGCGATCCTGCTCTGCCTGGATACGCTCGGCAGGGGCTGCATTTTGTTCTCTTTTTTCCTGCAAGTATTCGTCGGCCCTTTTGGTGGCTTCTTCCATCATCCGGTCGTAGGGCTGCCGCCGCTCGTTAGCGGCGGGAAGCTGGGAGTGCGCTAAGGCTACCAGAAGCAAAGAGACACAGCAAGATAATTCCGATCCATTTCACCGGCTTCATGGGGATCTCCTTTTATTTTTCAGTGGCAGTGGAACTTTCTATATAATTAACTATATCGTGACCTAATGCAAGGTTTGGGTGGTTTTCTTGCAGTCGTACCGCTACCTTTAGGGCATCGTCCAGCCGGTTCCATTCCATGTAAAGGACCGCCAACGCGTAAAGGTAGTCCGGATTGCTCGGGGCCACGGTCAGTGCCCGGTTGAGCGCGCTCTCGGCTTCGGTGTTCCGATTGAGCTGTTTGAGCAACAGCGCCAGGTTGTACTGGATCCGGGTGCGCTGGGGCAGACCGGTGGCGGCATCGTCCAGGTAGATGACGGCCGTATCATAGTCCTTTTTCTCAGCCAGGAGCAGGCCCAGGGAGTACTTGATTTCAAAGAGGTCGGGGTGCTCGTCGACCACCTCGCGCAACAACGCTTCGGCCGGATCTTTTTTCCCTTGAGCGTTGTAAATCATGGCCAGGTTTACCTTGGCCGGGTAAAAGAGCCGATCGATGGCGATGGCTTTTCGGTAGTTCGCGATGGCCTGGTCCGTCTGTCCCAGGTCGGCGTATAAATTCCCCAAATTGTGGCGGGAGGCGGCAAAATCACCGGTTCGTTCCATGGCCTTGACATATTCGGCCAAGGCCTTTTCGTAGGGTTTGCGAAGGGATGCTACGAGACCGCTTTGTGCCGTAGAGACCAGGCTGCGGGCGGCTTCGATCCGCACGGCCCGCACCGGATCGAAGAGCAGTGGGCCGACAAGTGCGGTGCGTTGCCCGGGATCCGGGATGACGAGTCGATTGACCGCGGTGTGGCGAAGGATGGCCGATTCGTCGGAAAGGGCGCGTTCGATCGCTTTGGTCGCTGCATCGCCGGGATAGGACGATACCAGGGACAGGGCGGTCGCCCGCACAATATCCGGGTAGAGCCGGTCCCCGGCCAAACGGATCAGCGAATTTAACGCATCCGGATCTCGCCGTCGACCGGCGGCCAGGATGGTGCCGTAGTGAGGCCGTTTTTTTTCTCCGTACCACTTGGCCATGGCATCCACGGACCACCGAACGGTCTGGTTTACATGGCACCGGTTGCAGGCATCGGGGGTATCCAGGGCCAGGCTTAGATCCGGCCGGGGGATGCGGAAACTGTGGTCGGGGCGGTAATCGACACCCATGTATTTCCGGCCGGGCATGTGGCACTGCTCACAGAGAGCGCCGCTGCCCACATCGAAAAGCGCCTCGCCGGTGTCGGAGCGGATGGGTTCGCCCGGTTCCCCCGCCTTTTTGTGGAAGTGGTGATCCCGGGTATCGTATATTGAGGCCCGATGGCATTGGAGGCACAGGTCGTTGCCGTCTTTTACCCGTTTGATGCTGTGTACGTCGTGGCAGTCGCTGCAGCGCACGTCCCGGGCGTGCATTTTGCTCTGCACGAAGGAGCCGTAGACATAGACCTCATCCAGGATCTGACCATCGGGAAAGTAGATGCCCTCGCTCAGCAGTTGCGGAATGCCGTAGTCCAGAAAATCGGTGTGGGCATGGATGTTGTCATCTAAAGAGATGCGGCGGGCATGGCAGGG
Organism: Desulfobacteraceae bacterium UBA2771; assembly: GCA_002352605.1. Lineage (GTDB taxonomy): Bacteria > Desulfobacterota > Desulfobacteria > Desulfobacterales > Desulfosarcinaceae > Desulfosarcina. The sequence goes on from DEIP01000158.1 coordinate 38,684, forward strand.
CGCGCAAAGCTGAATTTGACGGGCCGAGGTCATGCCGCTGGTTTTCACGGCCAAGGCCGCATCGGCCACCTCCGGCCGTCCCATCTCCGGCAGTTGGGCCCAGGCCACATGGCCCGATCCCGGGCCGTGGCAGGCTTCACACCCCACGCTGATCTCCGACCAGGCCGTGCGGTATATGCCGTCGTTCGGGTCGAAGTTCTTGCGCAGGTCCGTGGAGTGGCATTCGGCACACATGGCATTCCAGTTCTGGCCGTTGTTGGTCCAATAGAGCCAGTCCTCGGCATCCAGGGGGTGATCCGGGTAGAGGTGGAACCAGCGTTTCTCACGGGAATCCCAGGCGATGGGCAGACACTGCAGCCGACCGCCGGGAAAGGGGATCAGGTATTGCTGCAGCGGGAACCAACCGAAGGTGTGGGTGATTTCGAAGTCGCCCATTTCGCCGCCCGGCCCCTGGGTCGTGACCATGAAACGGCCGTCCGCTTTATAAAATCGCGTGGTCACGCCGAAATGCTCAAACGCGATGTCGGCAAAGTCTCCCAGGACCGTCGATTCCGATGCCAGGGCCATTGCCAGTTGATGGTGGGAACCGCTCCACTTGTCATATTCATTGCGGTGGCAGTCGCGGCAGGCCTCGCTGCCCACGAACGTGGCGGGAGGCTGTCGGTTGGTGTGGGCTGTCGATCGCCTGGATCTCTCCTGGATTGCATAAAGCGGAATCGAGAAGATAATGACCAAGGTAGCAATGATGCCGGTGATTTTCCAGCGGGTCATGGTGTTGGCCCTATATGGACCGGTTGCCGACCTTCCCGGCGATGGCCGGTGATCCGGAGATCAAGGACAAGCTTAAAAAAGATGATGTCGAGGCGACCGGCCGGTCCTTCGACTTTTTCAACATTTTGATGACACCATCTATGGATGAACACGATAAACGACCTGCTTATTGTCAAACGTGCTTCGGCGAATCGGCTTGCCGACGTTCACCTTCACCCGGTTGTTCTCAATGGCGACGGCAAACCGGTCCAGTGCCCGCGGTGCCGGGGACCGGATCACGTCGCCGCGGATGTCGAACACCGATGCATGGCAGGGGCAGGCAAACTGCCCTTTTTCCGGATCCCAGGGCACGGTACAACCCAGATGGGTACAGCGGCGCGACAGGGCCAGAAAACCACCATCTTCCAGGCAGGCCAGGTAAAATCGGCCTTGGGGAAAGGCGGTCACCGTCCTGGGAAGAAACAGATCCGCCGGTCCGACATCGATTACTTTGACGGGTTG
>DEIP01000026.1:0-1657 GCA_002352605.1 Desulfobacteraceae bacterium UBA2771
ATACCGATAACCGCGCCCATCGCCGCGTCGATGGTTAACGTTTTGGTGTTGATCACCAAATCATAATTGCGTGGATCGGCGACATCTGCATTAAAGGACTGCCGGATAAAGGAGGATCGCACGTTTTCCCGGTTGATGACCCGCCGTTTGGCTTCTTCCCGGGTGACGCCAAATTCCTTGGCCACGTTCTTCACCCGGGTCTCTATGGGCGCAATCACCCGGATGCTCAACCGGTTTTCCTGTGGGATCAGAAAGTTGGCCCCTCGACCGACAATAATGGAATTACCATGGCTGGCAATGACAGCGACCACTTTCATCAAATGGTCCAGGTAAACCCCCGGCCACAGATAGCGGTCATTCACCAGGGACGAGATAAAATCCTTGATACCTGAAAGACGTTCTTTTTCCATGGATTCGATCACGGTTCCGCTGATGTGGGTACTCTCGGCGATTTCCTTGATGATGTCCCGGTCAAGAAGATCGAGGCCAAGCCGTTTGGCAAGCCCCCGGGCGATAACCCGCCCCCCGCTGCCAGGCTCTGAAGAGATGGTGATAACGGGCACCTGTGAATGGACCTTTTTGCCCCATTTCTCGATCTGGCTTTTGACAAAGGTTTCGATGGAGGTATTTATTTCCATAATAAACGTCTTGTTCTCTCCGGTTGGTTAAACGGCGGTGGTTTAAAGCCCGTGTTAAACAAACAAGCAACGAGGATTCCCTAATGAAAAATAAGGCCACTGTCAAGCTACAAAACAGATCGGCGAGTAGGTGTGAAAGGCAAAGCGTGGGATCCGCAACCCCATTAGGTCATGACTGAAGGCTGCGCATATAGTCATCCAAGAACCGACGGCTGTCTCTGTCGGTGATCAATTCGGGCAATCTTTCGAGTGCCTGGTCCATGGCGAAGTCCAGCAGTTCCATTTTGAGACTTGCCTTTTCCTGGACAATCCGGTTCGCCATCTTTCGCCGGGTCTCCTCCAGCATGATGGCGCTCTGCCGTTTGGCCTGCGCAATGAACTGCTTCTTGCGAGTCTCTCCCTGGGCGATCAGACGGTCTTTCAACTCCTTGAAGCGGGCCTGGTTTTCGACGCCCTGCCGTTTAGCCGCCTTGATTTCCCCCAGGATCCTGACCTTTTCCTTATCCAGCGCGTCGATCTGGGAAACCACGTCCCCTTTTTGCAGCCTCAAAAAGTCCTTGATGGGCTCACGGCCATATTTGACGATCACCGCCACCAGGATAATAAAATTGATCCAGCGCATGGCCACATCATAGACAGGACGCCAATCGGAATCCGCAGCCATGGCGCTTTGGGGAAAAAACAACATCGACAGCCCAACAAACAGCGTCGTGGCGCCTGCCGCGCCTGCCGGCCCGATCACCTTCATGAGGGTATCCTTCGATGAAGCACTTTTTCCATGATGGTCACGGTAACGGCCTCAACCTCCCCGGCAAGTACCCGGCGTGTCTGCCGAACCTGATCCTCCACCTGTTTCTCCGTTTCTTGTCGCAAAGCGGTAACTTGCTGCCGGGCCTCCGCAACCAGTTCGGATGCCCGGCGACCCCCTTCCGATTCGAGGGAATGAACCGCCGCATCGGCCGCTTTGATCACCTGAGCACGCTGCCGGTCCAATTCCCCAATCAACTGGTCGAGATTGT
>DEIP01000026.1:1704-4735 GCA_002352605.1 Desulfobacteraceae bacterium UBA2771
CCGAGCAGCGGACGAAACATGATCCGGTTCAGGATAAACAGGAACACCAGGAATGATATCAACTGGATAAAAAAGGTTTCATTGATGCTGATCAATGCAGTGGCGCTAATGATCTCCATGGCACATCGCTCCGTCTAATTCAAAGAAAGACGCCATAATCCGAGTAACGATCGGGATGCTCGACGGATGCGCCTAAACAACGAACAGCAACAGCAGGGCGACCACGAGTGAATAGATACCCGTCGATTCGGAAACCGCCTGGCCCACCAGCATGGTTCGCGTCAGCAAGCCTGCTTCTTGGGGGTTCCGTCCGATGGCTTCACAGGCCTTGGCGGCAGCCATGCCTTCACCGACACCCGGTCCGATGGCGCCCAATCCCATGGAAAGTCCCGCGCCAAGAAAGGCCGCTGCTTTTATAATGTCCGCACCTTCAATTGCCATCGTTTTCCTCCTCAATCATATGGATGTTATCAGAACGAAAAAACCGATTACATGACAAATATTAGTATTAATGCGATGACCAAAGCATAAATACCCGTGGATTCCGCCACCGCCTGGCCCACCAACATGGACCGTGTCAGTTCGGGAATGGATTTGGGATTTCTTGAAACCCATTGAACCGCGGATCTGGCCGTAAGCCCCTCTCCGATTCCGGGGCCGATGGCACCAATCCCCATGCACAACCCGGCGCCCAAAAGCGCCATGGACGGGGCAAGGGAATCACTTGCCGGAAACGTTTTAAACATCAGAATGAAGCTGATTAACAGACCATATATGGCCGTTGTTTGGGTTACCGCCTGCCCCAATAACATAATGTTGGTCACCGGTGCCGCCATTTCCGGATTCCGAGCCGTCCCTTCACAACTGGTTTCGGCTACGAGTCCACCTCCCACTCCCGATCCGATGGCACCCAAACCGGATGCCAGTCCGGCGCCGATGATGGCCGCCCAGGTGGGGGATAAGGGACGATCCGAAAAATTGGTAAACAATAAAATAAACGATGTGACCAGCGCAAAAATAGACGGTGTTTGGCAGACGGCCGAGCCGATCAACATATTGGTGGTCAATCGAGCGCTGGTTCCCGGTTGCCTGGACATACCGATGCATGCGGCACCTGCGGGGAACCCAGATCCAATGCCCGACCCGATGGCGCCAAGCCCCATACAAAGCCCTGCTGAAAGGACCACCGAAACCGTAACATAGGATTCGGTGGAGAAATTCGTAAACAGCAAAATCATGGCGACCACAAGGGCGAAGATCGAAGCGGATTCGGCGATTGCCTGCCCGACGAGCATGGACTTGACAATATCACCGGATGCGCCGGGGTTTCTCGAAATGGCATAGTTGGCTTGTGCCGCCGTGTACCCTTCACCGATCGCAGCACCGATGGCACCGCATCCCATAGCGATTCCAGCCCCTGAATACGCTGCCACACTGATCCACGTCTGAATGTCTTGTTCCATGGTTTACTTTGCCTGAACAGAAATATAAACGACGGTTAACATCGTAAAAACAAAGGCCTGTATCGTTCCGACGAATAGTCCGAAAAATGCGTTTAGAAACGGCGGCAGCAAGATGCTGTAGGTCAGGTAAGAAACCACGAGGATGATGATTGAGCCGCCCATGATATTGCCGAATAGACGGAAAGAGATGGACACGATTTTTGCCAGTTCTCCGATCAGGTTGAGCGGCATCATGATGAAAAACGGTTCGAAATACTCACTGATATAGGCTTTGAACCCCTTGGATTTAATGCCCACATAATGGGCGATGAAAAAGCCCATGACCCCTAAGCTCAGCGGCGTGTTCAAATCTTTGGTGGGTTCTTCCAGATGGGGGATGATACCGATCCAGTTGCAAAGCACCAGAAACATGAACAGGGCGCAGACCAGCGGCGCGTAAGTTTTTGCCATTTCCCGCCCCAGCGCGTCTTCGGTCAGGTCGTAAAGCTTGGATACGAACAACTCACCAATCACCTGCATGGATCCCGGAATCATACCTCTTTTTCGTGTGCTCAAAACGCCGAACAACAGGATCAACAGCATCACGATCCAGGTGAAAACGATGGCATCCAGGTTAAACGCCATGTTGTGGCCAAACAAAGGGATGATGAGCTGGTGAACTTTCCCTAATTCTTCCATTGAATATGCCTTTTTTCACTCTCTCCAAGAAAATAAAAAATTACGGGAAACATGGTCGGCCAAGATAACCGACTGCACCATAAACAGGCCGGCAACGGTAGCCACCAGCTCGAATCTGGGGAGCTTAATGGCCAGAAACAGGGGGATGGCCATAACCACGTATCTGAAAAGGATATTGCCCAATGCGGAAAGGGAGGCACCGGCGCGTTCAGGCTTGATCTTCATGTGAAGCGTCTGAGCCATCAACACAAAATTGATCGTGCTGAAAAAGGCGCCCAGGACCAATCCCCGACAGACGGCCTTATGGCCTAAAATCAAAAATACCAGGCTGATGCCGATAGCCAAGGCCATGGCCTGGGTTCCATACTTTCTTTGGAGCTCACGAACGGGTGGTGTGGTGGTCATCGGGATCTTCCTTTTTCTTGGGATCCGTCACCTCGAGTATCTGTCTGTAGCAGACGTTGGCGCCACCGGCGATGCCGAAGAGAATGAAAATTGTGGTGAACACCCCCCGAAATTCCAGCCATTTGTCCAGATGGTGCCCCACAAAGAAACAAAAGACGATGCAGCCGGCCATGGTCAGCCCCAGCTGCATGACAATGGTCAGATTTTCTGCCCATACCCTGTTTTTTTTGTAGTCGAACAAACAGTATTTCCGTGTTGACTCATCGGTCTTTTATCACATCCGCCCGAGCCCATCGGGTCGAATGGATTCGTTCAAAAACTCGACAAAAGCGTTGTTCACCATAGGAAAGAAAGCACTTCCGGATGCCGGTGCGCGATGGATCGGAAATTGCCGTGCCGCAAATGCCGTATCGACCGTTTTCAATTTCCAAGCTGCGGTAAAAATAACAAATACCTCTTGGTATTGTCAAGCCACTTGATTGCGT
>DEIP01000026.1:4817-46254 GCA_002352605.1 Desulfobacteraceae bacterium UBA2771
CGAACCCCAGGAAGTGCAAATGAATGGTTTTTGGAATGCCGTAATCCTCGACATAAATAAAGGTGATAAGGAGATAAATCCCAGTATGCTTATTCGACACGATTCAACTCAAAACGATTATCGGGGCGGCAACATCGTATTGATGGTGGCACTGCTGATGTGGAGTGTGGTTATAAGCGGCTGCGCTTTAACCCCTGCGGCAGCAAAGCCTTATGATCAGTGGGATGGTCAGATTCAACCCGACCACAAAATGACATGGTGGTATGCAAAATTTCAAATGAACTGGACGGAAAAGGCCGATCCCGGATGGCATATGGATCTGCTCCTGGCCCATGAGATCATAGCGCCTGTTTTAGCGGCCAATCGCGGTGATATTGCCCTGTGGCGGTTTCATCGCCGAGCGGCCGATGATGACACCGGCCACCAGTTCAGTTTTATCTTTTATGCCGAAGCACACGAAGCCGACAAAATCATGGAGCAGATCGCTTCCAGCACCCTGCTCGTAGATCTAAACCGGTCCGGCGCTCTAAGGCGGGTTATTCTGAAAAACAGTGAAGGTGCGATGCCGACGGACATTGAAGAGACCAGTGACCCTAACTGGAGCCTTCCGCTTCAAAAAGCATGGCCCCACTATATTATGGGTGTCTCGCGTATGTGGCTCTCTCTGATCGATCAATATGCCGTTCTGCTGCAGGAAAAAGAGACCCCCATGGCCCTGACCGACCTTGACGATCTCTATCAAAGGGTTAACCGGGAGATTACCCGAACCTGGCAAACCGAAGGCCGCCACGCCCTTTTACACCACATGAATGCCTTGTTTGGCTACACGCCCCTGACCATGAAATTGCGATTCTGACCAACATTATGCTGCTGGACCGAACGAGGCCTCAAAAATACCTGAACACCGCCCACCTTCAATCTCAGGGAGATCAGCGGGACGTCCTTAAACAACTCAATAAAACCACGGGATGCTTATTTTTTCCCTTTCAGCAACGCTTCCAGCCCAGCAAAGGGTTGGTGGGAGAAATCGGAGTCGGACGAATCCTTTGACGGCGTCGTGCCATCATAGGCCTCGGCAACCTCCAGGCGGCCGTGTTCGTTGTCGTGGCAATAGATGCAAAGCAGCTCCCAGTTACTGCCGTCGGGCGGGTTGTTGTCGTGGTTGTGATCCCGGTGGTGTACGGTGAGTTCCCGAAGCTGCTTTCCGGAAAACTCCCGAGCACAACGGCCGCAGACGTGCGGATACATCTTCATGGCCTTTTCGCGGTAGGTCTTTTCCCGATCCTTCATGTGGCGCCGGGCGTCGGCCACCACCTGTGACAGCTTGTCCGATTGGTTTCCTTTATTGATGGTGGACATGGTTGGCTCCCTCGTTTAAGTTCATGTTTATATCTTCAGGGCCAACCGGGTCCCCTGGTCGATGGCCTGTTTGGCATCCAGCTCTCCGGTCTTGTGGGCGCCGCCGATGAGGTGCACGGCCACGCCGGTGCCATTAAGGTCATCGGCCAGTGTCCGCAGCGGCTCCTGGCCGGCGCAGATGATGATGGTGTCCGCCGGGATGGTCCGGCGGGCGTCCCCTTTAACGATGTGCAGCCCATCATCATCGATTTTTTCATAGGTCACGCCGTTGAGCATCTCCACCCCGCGTTTTTTCAAGGTGGCCCGGTGGATCCAGCCGGTGGTTTTGCCCAACCCGGCCCCCATTTTGGATGCCTTGCGCTGCAATAAGGTAACGCGACGGGGTGATCGCGGTGTCTCCGGATCAGACGCCAACAGCCCGCCCGGCTGACGACAATCTCGATCCACGCCCCATGCTTCCAGAAAGCGGTCGCGATCCAGACTGATGGATACGCCCGCATGGGTCACCAGAATCGCCGTGTCGAAGCCGATGCCGCCAGCGCCGATAATGGCCACCGTGTCACCCACGGGCGTCGTGCCTGAGATTGCATCGATATATGAGATCACCTTGGGGTGGTCGATACCGGGGATCTCCAGTTGACGGGGCACGACACCGGTGGCCACCACCACGGCGTCGACGGATCCGTCGGCAAGGGCATCGGCATCCACCTGGGTGTTCAGCCGCAGCGACACTCCCAGCAGGTCCAGTTGACGCCGGAAGTATCGCAGGGTCTCGGTAAACTCCTCCTTGCCGGGTATGCGAACCGACAGGTTCAGCTGGCCGCCGATGCGGTCCAGCCGATCGAAAAGGAGGATCCGATGGCCCCGCGATGCTGCCGTCACGGTAAAGGCGAGTCCGGCCGGACCGGCACCGACCACGGCGATGCGTTTGGGGGAAGCGTTCGGCGAGACAACCCGTTTCGTTTCACGGCAGGCCCGGGGGTTGACCAGACAGCTGGCCGCCTTGCCCTCGAAAATGTGATCCAGACAAGCCTGATTGCAGCCGATGCAGGTGTTGATCTCATCGGCGCGCCCCTGCCGGGCCTTTTGGATGAACGCCGGGTCCGCCAGAAAGGGCCGGGCCATGGAGACCAGATCGGCATGACCGGCGGCCAGGGTCTCTTCGGCCACCTCCGGCGTGTTGATGCGGTTGCTGGTTACCAGGGGGATGGACACGGCGCCCATGAGCCGGCCGGTCACCCAGGTGAAGGCCGCCCGGGGAACCATGGTGGCGATGGTGGGAATGCGGGCCTCGTGCCAGCCGATGCCCGTGTTGATGATGGTGGCCCCGGCGGCCTCCACCTGTTGGGCCAGCGCCACCACCTGGTCCCAGGAACTGCCTCCCGCCACCAGATCCAGCATGGAGAGACGGTAGATGATGATAAAGTCAGTTCCCACCTTTCGCCGGACCCGTCGGATGATCTCCAGCGGAAAGCGAATCCGGTTCTCGAAGGCGCCACCCCAGCGATCGCTGCGCCGGTTGGTGGCCGGGGCGATAAACTGGTTGATCAGGTAGCCCTCCGAACCCATGATCTCCACCCCGTCATAGCCGGCCTGGCGGGCCAGATCGGCGCAGCGCACAAAATCGTCGATCTGCCGGCGAATGTCATCTTCGGACAGTGCTTTGGGTTTGAAGATATTGATCGGGGCCTGAAGGGCCGAGGCGCTGACCAGGTTTTTGTGAAACCCGTACCGGCCGGTGTGCAGAATCTGCAGGGCGATTTTTCCGCCGTTATCATGCACGGCAGCGGTGATGCACCGGTGGCGGGCCACCTCGTCCACCGAACGAAATTGCGTCGCCCGATCCGCCACACAGCCCTCCAGGTTAGGCGAAAATCCGCCGGTGACGATCAGCCCCACCTCGCCCCGGGCCCGTTCGGTAAAATAGGCGGCCAGTCGTTCGAACCCGTCCGGGGCCTCTTCCAGGCCGGTGTGCATGGATCCCATGATCGCCCGGTTTTTTAAGGTGGTAAAACCAAGGTCCAGTGGGGCAAACAATTTCGGGTATGCCTGGTGCACCATTGCGGTCTCCTGTTACGGATGGTGGAATTCAGGATCATGGCAAGCAATAAATCCATATCATTACCAACCTCGGGGAACAAGTCTTCTATGGTCCGATGTCGGACACGAAGCACCCCCTTCCCTCAAGAACCGGCCAGGATTTTTCGCACCCCGTCGATACTCCCCGAAGCCACCAGTTTCCGTACATGATCCCGGCAACGGTCGATGGCCAGGCCGGCAATGCGTCGGTGAACGGCGGGCATGAACTGGGGATCGATGCTCAGTCGTCGGATGCCGATACCCAGCAGGAAAGGAATCATGGCTGCGTCATGCCCCATCTCCCCGCAGACACTGATCGGTTTTTCATGTTCGTCGGCGATCCGCACCACCCGCTGCAGTGCGCGCAGCACCGACGGATGCTCGGGCCGGTAGTAATCGGCCACCTGCTTGTTGCTGCGGTCGACCCCCAGCATATACTGGACGAAATCGTTGGTGCCGATGGCAAAAAAATCAGCCACGGCGGTAAATTCCACCATGGTTTCCACCACCGCGGGCAGTTCCACCATCATGCCGATGGCCGGGTGGGCATGATGGTCCATCCCCTCGGCCGCGAGCTGATCCAGGCAGTCGCGCACCACCTGGCGGGCCCGTAAGAAATCGTCCACCGAGGAGATCAGGGGGAACATGATCCCCGGTGATGGACTGCCGGCGGCAGCGCGAAGGATGGCGCGAACCTGCTGCTCGAAAATATCCCGGTAGGCCAGGGTAAAGCGGATGGCGCGCAGGCCCAGTTCCGGGTTTGCTTCTCGGGCGGTATCCGAATAGGCCAATGCCTTTTCACCGCCGATGTCCAGGGTGCGAAAGACCACCGGCTTGTCATCCATGGCGGCCACCACCCGACGGTAAACCAGGTACTGCTCGGTCTCCGACGGAAACGACGGCCGGATGAGAAAAGGGAATTCAGTCCGGTAGAGGCCGATGCCCGCAGCTCCCATCTCCCGGGCCAGGGGCAGTTCCCCCAGCAGATTGATATTGGCCAGCAAGTCGATTGATGTACCGTCCGCTGTCCGGGCAACACCAACCGGAACCGGGGTTTGGCGGGTGATCACCTGCTGCCGGGCGCGGTCAAACCGGGCCACGATGTCGGGGGCGGGGTCCACGTATACATTGCCCACCTCGCCGTCTACCAACACCGGCGTATCGGCCGGCAGGTGAAGCAGTTCCGTACACGGGGCCACCACCACGGGGATCTTCAGGGAGCGGGCAATGATGGCCACGTGGGAGGTGACCCCGCCATTAACCAGGACGATACCGGCCACCGAATCGGCGGCCAGCTTTAAAAGCTCCGACGGGTAGAGCGCCCGGGCGATGATCACCCTGCCGCTGCTATCTCCGTCGCCGTCCGGCGACGACGGGGCCAGGTTGCTGATCAGCCGGCCGGCCAGATCCTCGATGTCGCTGACCTTTTCTCGGATATAGGGATGGGGGCTGTCGGCAAACAGGTCGATGTATTTTGCGGCCACGTCACGCACGGCCCGGATGGCCGGCACACCGGCTTCAATTTTTGACGCCATGCGGTCGATAAATTTGGGATCCTTGAGCATCATGAAATGGGCGGCAAAGATCAGCGAGGCACTCTCTGGCAACCGCTCGGCACATCGTCGTTGAAGGGTGTCCAGCTGTTCGGCGGTTTTGCCGATCGCCCGGCGAAAGTCGACCATGCCGCCCCCCTCGGCGTCCGGGGAATCGGACACCAGGCGGACATGGCTTTTCCTCCATACCGTGGCCCGACCGTGGGCAAATCCGCCAACGGTTCGTTGCCCCTTGATAAAGCCCAGGTTACAGACCGCTCGTTGCGGAATACTGCACAAGCGCTGCAGATCCATGAGCAGTCGGGCATTTTCCAGCACCGAGGCCAGCTGGGCACCGGTCGCTTTCAGGGCCGTGATGTCGGTGGTATCGAAGTAGTCGGATTCGGTGTGCTGCACCACCAGCACGCCGATCTTGACCGCTCCCTTTTGGATGGGCACGGCCAGAAAGGATTCGTAGGGCAGTTCATCGGTTTCCGGGAAATAGCGAAAGCGCGGATTTTTGCTGACGCGCCCCTCGCACACCGACCGGCGCGTGGCCATGACCGTGCCCACCAACCCCTGACCGGAACCCATACGCACCCGGTCAACCGCTTCCGGGTTCAACCCCACCGTGGCTTTGAGCACCAGTTCGTCAGTCGTTTCGTCGTACAGGTAGATGGAGCACACCGGTGTTCCCAGGTGCCCGGAAACCAGCACTGCAGTGCGTTGAAGAAAATTCTCGATATTTTCACTGCCGGTGACCAGGGCGGACAGATCGCTCAGGTCACAAAGCATGTTCAACAAGTCTTTCCGTTTACCGGTCATTCGTCTCTCGGGCCTCTCGTATCAACGGGGTGTCGCTTGAATGGGTAATATTGCAAAAACCGGTGCACCCCGGCACCGCAATTGGAATCCCAAGCGGAAATAATATAACGCATGTCCTATACCGGGTCCAGTCTCAGGCAGGCAATGTTGAAAACATATAAACCATCGGCACCCACCAAGCGTCACAAATAATAACAAAAATATATTATCGTACTTATCGTGGCCGAAACAAACAATAATGTATTTTATCCTGCCGTTCCGACTCGGTAACAAGCACCCGATTTTCATTGACTTGAGTTACGGAGGACTTTTAGGCTCTAAAGTGAGCCAAATTACTTGTCTATCCCCATTTTGCTTTCCGTCCATTCTGTGGTAAGGATAGTTATCTCGACGGGTGTCGCCGATGCGAACGAAAAAAGTGGTAACGGTTGATTACTTCTCGCTTTCTCAATGGGACCCAGCCAACCATGACACGGATCATCGCTGCTGTACTCACGGTTTTATTATGGACGGCCGCCTTCCCGGCGGCCCGGGCCCAGGATAAAGATACGAGCCATCCCCTTGACGCTCACCAGGCCGAACGCTACGCTGAGGATATGGACGCGCTGCTGGAGAGAAAATACATTCGTGTCCTGACGACGTACAACCGCACCAATTTCTTTCTGGCCCGCGGAATGCTGCGTGGCTTCGAATATGCGCTGCTCAAAGAATACCAAAAGACCCTGAACAAGGGTATCACCCGCCGGGAACTCCAGGTCGTTTTCGAGTTCATACCGGTCTCCCGGGATCGCCTTATCCCGGACCTGGTCGATGGATACGGCGATATTGCCGCCGCGGGCCTGACGGTCACCCCGGAGCGTCGCAAGCAGGTCGATTTTACCGCCCCCTATTTGACTGGCATCGATGAGGTCCTGGTCATGCACCGGGCGGTCGCGCCCATCCGGGACGCTGCGGAACTTTCCGGAAACAGCGTCTTCGTTCGCCGGAGCAGCAGCTATTACGAGAGTCTGTTGGCCTTCAACCAAAGGCTGGCGGCACAGGGGAAGCGGCCGGTCAAAATCGTCCGGGCGGATGAAATCCTGGAAACCGAAGATATCCTTGAACTGGTTAATTCCGGAGCCATCGGGCTTACGGTTTGTGACAGGCACATTGCCGACGCCTGGGCCAAAATTCTGAGCGACATCCGGGTATGCGGCGATGTGACCTTTCGACAGGATGCCGATATCGCCTGGGCCATCCGCAAAAACAGCCCCATTCTCAAAACGAACCTGAATCGTTTCGTCAAGAACCATCGTAAAGGAACCCGTTTGGGTAACATCTATTTTACGCGCTACTACAAGAATACGACCTGGATTAAAAACCCGTTGGCCGGCGATGCGGGAAAGCGGTTGGCGGCCTGCACCCCCCTGCTCAAAAAGTTTGCCGCCCGCTACGGATTCGACTGGCACCTGATCGCCGCCATGGCTTTTCAGGAATCCGGCCTCGACCAGGGCAAAGTGAGCCCGCAGGGCGCGGTCGGCATCATGCAGGTGCGTCCGGAAACCGCCGCCGATCCGAACGTCGGAATTCCCGACATCAACGATTTGGAAAACAACATCCACGCGGCGGTAAAATACATGGATTTTTTGAGAAGGCGCTATTTTGACGATGCGGCGATCCGTCCCAGAGACCAGGTACGTTTCAGTCTGGCGGCCTACAACGCCGGTCCTGTCAAAATCCGTCGCGCCCGAAACATGGCCGGGAAGATGAGCCTGGACCCCAACCGATGGTTTCGAAATGTGGAGATCGCCATGCTGAAAATTGTCGGCCAGGAGACGGTCCGCTACGTCAGCAACATCAATAAATACTACGTCATCTATAATAGTACCATTACGCAGGTCGAGAAACGGGAAGCGGCCATCGTGAAAGTAAAAAAATAAGGGTGGGGGCCTCGGAGATAATAAAACCCACAATCTTATTTGTCCTCTTGCCCGTGTTCATTAAAACTTATCGTAGGCGATCATCTCCGGTTCCACCCCCAGGCTGTCCAGCATCTCTTCCACAGCCTGAACCATCATGGGTGGCCCGCACATGTAGTACTCGATCTCCGTGGGATCATTGTGTTTGACCAGGTAGTCGTCGTGGAGGCCCTGGTGGATGTAGCCGGTCATGCCCTCCCAGTTGTCTTCGGGCATGGGGTCGGACAGGACCACATGGTAGGAAAAATTGGCGAATCGTTCGGCCAGCCCTTTAAACTCCTCATCGAAAAAAAGTTCCAGTTTGGACCGGGCGCCGTACCAGAAAGAAAGCCGGCGATCGGTCTTTAATCGCAGCAACTGGTCCATGATCTGACTGCGCAGGGGCGCCATACCGGCGCCGCCGCCCACGAAGCACATCTCGCTGTCGCTCTCCTTAACGGCAAACTCACCGAAGGGACCGCTCAGGGTCACTTTGTCACCGGGTTTGAGGTTGAAGATATAGGTGGACCCGGTCCCCGGCGGCAGGTTCTTTACTCCCGGCGGGGGCGTGGCGATGCGGATGGTAAAGCGAAGTCGGGTGGCTTCCGCCGGCGGGTTGGCCAGCGAGTAAGCCCGGAATACCGGCGCCAGATTCTTGCCCCGCAACCCCCACAGGTTAAACCGGTCCCAGTCGGGCCGATAGCGTTCGGCCACCCGGATCCGGAAATGCTCGAATGGGATCTCGTATTGGGGGATATCGATCTGAATGTAGGCACCGGCCGTAAAATTCAAATGTTCATCGTCGTCCAGTTCCAGGACCAGATCCTTGATGAAGGTTGCCACGTTATCGTTGCACAGCACCGTGGCCGTATATTTTTTTACAGACAAAAGCGCATCGGGAATGCGAATCTTCAGGTCCTCCTTGACCTTCATCTGGCAGGCCAGGCGGATGTCGCTTTTTCTCTCCTTGCGGGACAGATGGGCCAGTTCGGTGGGCAGCGGTCCCCGGGAGCCCTGCTCCACCTTGCACTTGCACATGCCGCATGCCCCGCCGCCGCCACAACCGGAGGGAATAAAGATGCCGTTGGCAGACAGGACAGACAAAAGGGTCCTGCCCGACGGTGCATCGATGTTTTTTTCCTGGTCGTCGTTGATGATCACCCGGTTGTTGCCCTTTTGAACCACCTTTCCCTCCACAAAGAGCAGCAGCCCCACGAGAATCAGGATCACCAAGAGAAAAACAGTGGTTCCCACGAGGTATATCAAGGTGTTCTCCTTTTTATAGCGTAATCCCGGAAAAGAGCATGAAACCCATGGCCATCAGCCCGGTCATGATCATGGTGATGCCGAATCCTTCCAGCCCTTTGGGCACGTTGGCATAGCGCATCTTGATCCGGATGGCGGCCATGGAGACGATGGCCATGAGCCAACCCACGCCGGAGCCGAAACCGAAGACCACCGTTTCAATAAAACTATAATGGCGCTCCACCATAAACAGCGACGCGCCCAGGATGGCACAGTTGACCGCAATCAGCGGTAAAAACACGCCCAGGCCCATGTACAGCACCGGTGAATAGCGGTCGATCACCATTTCCACCATCTGGACGATGGCGGCAATCACGGCGATGAAGGTGATGAATTTTAAAAAGCTCAGGTCGATGGCTTCCAAGCCGGCCCAACGCAGCGCCCCGGGCGACAGCAGATACCGGAACACCAACCAGTTGACCGGTGCGGTGATCGAGAGCACGAACACCACGGCAAAGCCCAGTCCGATGGCCGTGTCCATATTTTTGGAAACCGCCACAAAAGAGCACATCCCCAGAAAATAGGAGAGCAGGATGTTGCCCACGAATACCGAATTGAGAAACAGGCCGATCAGGTTTTCCATATGCTTTTTTCCCGGCCGTCAATGGCCGCCCGTCCTTTTACTGTTTAGGCACCCTTTCAGACTATCCACCTATCCCCTCATCAAACTCTTCTGCAGCCAGACCAACATGCCGATGATGATAAAGGCCGCCGGCGCCAACTGCATGAACCCCATGTTCATGTACCCATGGTCGTAAAAAAACTGAGGTACCACGGAAAAACCGAAGAGTTTGCCGGCGCCGAAAAGCTCGCGGATAAAGGCCACGGTGACCAGCACCAATCCGTACCCTGCACCGTTGCCCAGTCCGTCCATAAACGACTGCAGCGGCGGATTGCCCAAGGCATAAGTTTCCGCCCGCCCCATGACGATGCAGTTGGTAATGATCAGTCCGACAAACACGGAAAGCTGTTTGCTGATATCGTAAAAAAATGCCCGCAGCACCTCGTCGGCAAGAATCACCAGTGATGCGATCACGGACAGCTCCACGATCATGCGCACGTTTCTGGGAATTACTTGACGCATGGCGGAGATGGTCAGGCTGGAAAAAGCCGTAACGAAGGTCATGGCCAGGGCCATGACGATGGCGGTTTTCAGCTGGACGGTAACGGCCAGGGCCGAACAGATGCCCAGGCTCTGGATGAACACCGGGTTGTTCTTGACCACCGGTTCGGAAAAGGCCTTGAATGTCGGCGATTGGATCATTTTCATGGTGACGGGTCCACCCTTCGGCGATTGGTTGCGCCCGTTTGAATGACGGCACGCTTAAATGGTAAAATTGTCATTATCGATTCAGCTGCCAGCCGGCAAGGACACCGGACCGGAGCGGAATAGTTTGGACAGCGCCCCGTAATCAAGCAGGACCGCCTTCAGACCATCGGTGAGGAACCGTCCGGTGAGTGTGGCGCCGGAAATACCGTCCACATAGTTGGCTTGCCGGTCCGCAGCAATAACCTCGGACACCTTGCCCTTGGCGATGCCCACAGCGGCAAACGCACCCGATGCATCCACGATCTGTTTGCCCACAAAGTTCTGCCGGAACCAGGGCTTTTCGATCTCACCCCCCAATCCCGGCGTCTCGTTGTGGCTGTAAACGGAGAAACCGGCCACGGTTTTACCGTCGCTCCGGATGGCCATGTACCCGTGGATCTCGCCCCACAGGCCACGGGAATCCACCGGAAGGATGTAGGCGGCCGGCCGGTTATCCTTGACGTAAAAGCATACCGGAAGGGCATCCGCATCCGAACTACCCGCTACAATCCGACCGGCGCCATCCAAGGCATAGCAGCGGATCGTGTCCTGGTAAAGCTGCTCGATTTGGGCAACCGTCGACGGTTGGTTGGGTTTGAAGAGTCCCACCGATTTCAAAATGTTTTTCTGCCGGTCCACGGCCACATTGCGCAATTTGCGATCCTTGAGGCCGGTGGCGGCACCGGTGAGCAGCAGGCTGCACACCAAGGCGATCAGGGCGGTGAAGGCGATGGATTTTAATTGATCAGACATTGGGCACCCTTTTTCTGAGCCGTGCCTTGATGACAAAATGGTCGATCAGCGGTGCAAACAGGTTCATGAACAAAATGGCCAGCATCACCCCTTCCGGGTAGGCCGGGTTGAACACCCGGATCATCACGACCAGCGCCCCGATGGCAAATCCGTAAATCCACCGGGAAAAATTCATGCCGGGGGCGGAGACCGGATCCGTGGCCATGTATACGATACCGAAGGCAAAACCGCCCATGACCAAATGCCAGACCGGATGCACGGAGAACAGGCGGGCCGTCTCTCCACCGGAAGCGAGGTTGATCAGATACCCCGGATAGGCCACGGCCAGGACGCCGAGGACGCCACCGACCATGATCCGGTAGTTTCCCACCCCTGTCATTATCAGGAAAAACGCCCCCAGCAGGATCATCAGGGCCGATGTCTCGCCCACACTGCCCGGGATATTGCCCACGAACAGCCGCGGGAACGTATAGCCTGCGTCGGTCAAAATCCGGCCGATCGACCCCCCGGAGGCAACCAGCGGCGCCAGAGCCAGGGGGGTGGCCGCCGTCACCGCATCCACGGCCTGCCGGCCGGTTTGCTGGACCATGGTCCAGACCCGGTCGCCGGACATATTGGCCGGATAGGCGAAAAAGAGGAATGCCCGGCCGGTCAACGCCGGGTTGAGAACATTCCTGCCCGTGCCGCCGAAAATCTCCTTGCCGATCACCACGCCGAAGGAGATCCCCACGGCCACCTGCCACAAGGGGGTGGTGGGCGGCAAGGTCATGGGAAAAAGTAGGCCGGTGACCAAAAACCCCTCGCTTATATCGTGCTTGCGCACCGAGGCAAACAGGAGCTCCCAGAACAATCCCACGGCATAAGAAACCATGAGCATGGGCAGCACCACCCAGGCGCCTCGCAGCATCACCGGAACGAATCCCAACGTTAGGCCCGACGCCAGTCCGGACTGGTAGCCGGTGTTGTAAATGCCGTAAAAAAAGGGCGGCATCAGCGAAATGATCACAAAGGTCATGAACCGTTTCAGATCCAGGCTGTCCCGCACGTGGGCGTCGGTCGTGGTAATCAGTGCCGGGGCAAAGACCACCGTTTCGATGGCATCGAACAGGGGGTGCAGTTTTTGTAATCGCCCACCGGATTCAAAGTGCGGCCGGCTGGTATTGAACAAGCGTTTAAGGGCTTTCATCGTTTTCAGGCGATCTCCTTGTAGTATTGGGCTTTGGCCGTTCGGAAAACCTCCCGCAGCTGGATCTTGGACGGACAGGCATAGGTGCACAACCCGCACTCGGCGCAGTCCAGCAGGCCATGCGCCAGGGCCTCTTCCACCTCGTCGGCCGCCAGGCACTTCATGGTGAACTGGGGCAGGATGTCCACCGGGCAGATTTTGGCACAGGTACCGCAGTTGATGCAGGCCCGCTCTTCGCCGTGTTGCCCGCAGTCCATGGGAAAGGGCCTGCGGCGAAAACTGGACAGAAAGGCCGTGGCGTAGCTGGGTTTTCCATAGCCCGGGCGGATGAAACCGAAGGGCTCTTCCCGGTCGCCGTCGTCGATCAGATTCAAAGCGTTCTGGTAAAATCCCATGAAGCTGTCGGGGCTGCTACCAAAACCGGTGAACAGGCCACCCACGATATATCGGGCGGCCGGCTTTCCCGCAGGGTCACCGCCGCACAACTGCCGCAGCGGCACCCCGGCTCGGGTCCGGACATGGTCGGCGGCAGGCGCAAGACTTCCGCCCATCGACACAATCCGCTGTACGGGATAGCGGCCGGTCCGCAAATATTCACCCAGCAGGATCACATCCTGGCCGTCGATGTACCAGGAGCGGTTCTGTTCCGGTCCGGTCTTTGTTCGGAATAGCTGAACACTGGGATTGCCCGCCGGATAGCGACCGGTAAAATGCCGGGCCATCGTCGGGTCGGGCAGGGCTGAACGGATCGATTTGTCACCGGTAATGTGGATCACCAAACGATCACATAGCTTGCCGAGCAGATCAAGGCCGGTAGCGAACCGGTTTTGCCTGTCTTTGAGGTATACCACGGGATCGGGTCCAAAGGGCTCGTCGTCGCCCAGGCGCACGATGATGACCGGCGGAACTGTGTCGGGGTCGGCCAGATCCATGAAGGGCAGTGCCCTTAAAAATGGCCACATCCCGCCGGTAAGCAGGATCTCCACCAGAGCCCCACGAGGTAGCGTGTCCAGTCGATCGAGCTTGGGCACATCGAAGGCGTCACTGCGTTCATCGTCGTCCAGCGCGATGATGATCTGCCGGATGATCCGCCGGGGACCGAAGACGATACGCGTCACCCGACCACCGCCGGGGGAGAGAAACCGGATGCGGGGATTGCGCTTGTCTTCGAAAAGGGGCGTGCCGATCGCCACCGCATCGCCCACATCCACCAACAGCCGGGGTTTGATAAATGGAATCTGTTCGGGAACCATGCCCACATGGCGCGGGGTCTCAAGCAGGCGTAACCGCCGTTCAGGGGCTCCCGCAATGCGTGGCGAAAACCCCCCCTTCAGGTGTATGGCATTCATCCGTTAACCTTAGGTTGTGGCACACTATGGTGCGAATTCTAAAGATTGTCCGGTCGAACCGGGTGTTGCGGAGACGCGGGTGCCGTTTCAGAATCCCGGCCTCGGGTTTATCCCGCCAGGGACCGCCGACGGCAACCATCACATCAAAAGCAACATTCATACCGTAACGGCGGGACAGCCGAGAATGGGCGAACGACGAGCCGCGTCCGGCGTTGTCAGGTTAGACAATGAAAGTGCATTCTTTCATGTTTTTCACGGATCTGCAAGCCGGGAGTCTGTCCCGAAAGCGCATTGAAGTCAGGCGTATGGGATGGAACGCGTGTTTTCATCGACAGTATTCGTAGGTCCGTTGACGGTTCATGGGAAAGGAATCCGGATCAACGATTGGGTACCGGATTTCAGTTACGATTGCCCTGGGTTTGAAAACCCCTCCCCTTGACATATGCTCAATTTCATCTTAGGAAAAGAGCATATCATTTATTGGAGAGCACGGGCGTGGAATTGGGTAAAAAAACGAGAATGACCCGACAGCGGCGGGTCATTCTGGAAGAGGTCCGCAAGATCAACGATCATCCGGCTGCCGATGAAATTTACGAACGGGTTCGCAAACGGCTGCACCGGATCAGCCTTGGCACCGTTTATCGAAACCTCGATCTACTCTGCGAAGTGGGTGAAATCCAGCGGCTGGAGCTCTCCGGCGCCATGAAACGCTACGACGGCAATGCCAAAAACATTACCACATCCGCTGCGTCGGCTGTGACCGCATCGATGGTGCACCGATCACCAACTGGAAGATGATCTTTACGGCACCACGGTCTTCGAGATCCCAAGCGCCTCGGCGGGCGATACCCTTTTTGTTCCAGCCGGTTGTGTTGCGATACAATCCTGTATCATCCGAAACATGAGACGACAAGGGCGCCTGATGCCGCGTGAGGAGGTAACGTAAATTTCCTCAACACCTGCCAATCGCGCGAATAGCGCTGAATGTCCGGCTCTTAGCCGGCACACGACAAGTGAAATTAGGCTTGGCATGCATCTTGAATCTTATATTGCGGATATCCGGCCCGACACTTCGTAGCCATTACCGTTTAGTCCAAGACCGTAAAAGAGGTGACCATGGAAGCGTGCAAACCGGTTCTCGACACAGGATTAAGGGGCGTAACCATCGCCAGTACAAAGATCAGTGATGTCAACGGTGCTGAAGGAAAGCTGGTTTACCGGGGATATCTGGTCAAGGACCTGGCAGGCAAGACCACCTTCGAAGAAGCAGTTTACCTGCTGCTGTTCGAACGGCTACCCGACCGGGAAGCGCTGGCGGCATTCAAGCGGCAGCTCGCCGAACAGCGGTTCATTCCCGAACCCATTCTAACGGCCATGAAAGCCATGCCCAAAGCGGCGCTGCCTATGGACGTGCTGCAGGCCACCGTCCCCATGATGGCCAACTATGACCCCGACATTCGCAAGACGGATATCGACAGCGCCACCCGCATGGCGATACGCCTGACGGCCAAGTTTGCCACTATCGTGACGGCGTGGGATCGGATCCGCAATGGCAAGGATCCCATCGCGCCGGATCCCGGCCTGGGCCAGGCGGCCAACTTCCTATACATGCTCACCGGCGAAGCGCCCGATGACGAATTGGCCGGTTTTTTCGATACCTGCCTGATGCTCCATGCCGAGCACTCCTTCAACGCCTCCACCTTTGCCGCGCGGGAAGTTGCCTCCACCAGGGCGCACATGTACGCCGCCGTGGCCGCCGGTGTCGGGTCTCTTTCCGGCCCCCTGCACGGCGGCGCCAATACACGGGTGATGCAGATGCTGCTGGAGATCGGCGACGTGGAAAAGGTTGACGATTACATCGCCAACATTCTCGACACGGGAGCCGTGATCATGGGGCTGGGCCACGCCGTCTATCAGGTAGATGACCCCCGGGCCCACATTATCGGACCCATGTCCCAATCCCTGGGGAAACGGGCCGGAGATACCCGTTGGTACGATCTGTCCAAAGCGCTGGAAGTCAAGGGCAAGGCCGCCTTCAAGAAGAAAAAGGGCAAGGACATTTTCGTCAATGTCGATTTTTACAGCGCCACCCTTTACTACTACATGGGCATCGCCGTGGATCTGTTTACGCCCGTCTTCGCCATCTCGCGCATCGCCGGATGGACGGCCCATGTGATCGAAGAACAGTTCGGCGGGGCCGCAACCAAGCCCACCTTGTACCGACCGGAATCCGATTATGTCGGTGACTATTGTGGACCCGACGAATGCGCATTCGTACCCATGGATGAGCGATAAACACCGGTCGGAAAATCGATTCGACCCGAAAATAAGGCTCGACACCAAAAATGAAAAAATGGAAATGCACAGTCTGCGGTTACATTCACACCGGCGATGAACCCCCTGAGAAATGCCCGGTCTGCGGGGCCCCCAAAAGTCGTTTCATCGATCTCTCTGAACCCGAAGCACCCGCACCCGAGCCGGCTCCGTCCGCCTCCACGGAAACTGAACCGGAAGCGAAATCACCGCAAACACCCGAACCGGCAACGGCGGCCAAACCTGCTGAACCCGAACCGGTCGCCCCATTTTCGGATTCACGCTACCGCCGATTGTTCGACCTGATGACCCAGTATCATGGGCACCCCATCAGCGTCCATATTCCCAACGGCCTTTTGCCCGTGGCCATCGTGTTCATTTTCCTGTCCGCCCTGTTCAGTATCGAGGGCATGGCGGTTGCGGCCACCTACAATATAGGCGTGGTGGCCCTGTCCATGCCCCTGGTCCTCTTTTTCGGGTGGGTCGACTGGCAGAACCGCTTCAACGGTGCCGTCACCAACGTCTTTGTGGTCAAGATCGCCTGCGGCATCGTCGTTACGGTCACCGCCTGGTTCCTGTTCATCTGGCTGCTGGTCAATCCGGCGGTAATCAGCACGCCTCAACCCTCCCGGATTGCCTTTTTCATGATCAACCTTCTTATGCTGGGAGCGGCAAGCACCGCCGGCTGGTACGGCGGCAAGTTGGTTTTCAGAAACTGACCGATCAGTGGGAGGCGAAGCAATAACCGGAGATCACTCCTTCAGCGCGTTTAAAAATTCTTCTTGCGGCACATCCCGACCGGTCCACAACAGGAACGTTCGCCGGGCTTGGTAGGCCAGAACGGACATGCCGTCCATGAACCGGATGTTGTTTTTTTGCGCCAGGGTTTGCCAGATATTGTCCCGGCGGCCGTAGTTGAGATCGAAGACCAGCCGGCAACCACCGGTCTTCATGCTGCCGACAATATCGGTTAACTCATCGGACTCATCACAGCCGGAGATGGATGTGGCATTGACGATGAGGTCTACGTTCACGGGATATTCGGGCAGATCACTGAGGCGCCGCGGCGTGCCGCTGAAACGCTCGGCCAAACGGCGGGTTTTCTCCTTGTCCCGGCCGGCCACGAGAATCGATTCGGCCCGCAGCCAGTTAAGGATAAAGGCAACCGCCCGCGCCGCGCCGCCCGTACCGATCACCAAGGCCTTCTTTCCGGGAATATCGAAATGGGCTGCGTTGAGGGCATCCATGATGCCGATGGCATTGGTGTTGTATCCTTTGAGCCGTCCGTCCTTGCAGACAATGGTGTTCACGGCGCCGATGATATTGGCCCCTTCGGAGAGCACATCCAGGTAGGGTATGACCTTTTCTTTGAATGGTGCGCTGATGGCCGCACCGGCGATGTTGAGCACCAACAGACTCTCCAGGGCCTTTCCGATATTGTCATCTTCGACCCTGAAGGGCACATAGGCCCCTTTGATGCCCGTGCGGCCGATCACCGTGGAAAACATCCCCGGCGACCTGGATCGAAACACCCGATGATCGCTAATGAGACAAAATACCTTTGTCTGGTAGTCGTGTGTCGCGTCCAGAAATCCTGAAGATCGGTTCATCGGTATCAGTCTCGACTGTTGACGATCAAAACCCCTTCGATAAGAAATGCCGCCACGTTGATCCGAGTTTCCGGGTCAATGTGGAAAGAATGCTTCCGAACCCAACGCACCCAACCCCTGTCGGCTCTGCCGTTGTGCCTGTTGCGGCCAACACAGCGCACCGCGTTACCTATCCTTTGAGTGCGTGGATCCGGAAGCAACCTGCGCGACACGACCCTACACCGTTGGGGTCGTTACGACCATCGCACGGGTTAGGGTCTTCCGGTGGCGACCTGATCGATCGGAGGTCCTATCGATACGGTCGACCATCGCCGGCGACCCGTTTGCCCAGGGATAGATTACAGGTTCAAGAGTCCCTTCAGGCTCTCGGTAATCTCTTCTGCGGAGGCCGGTTTGGGAAGATAGTCATCGGCTTCCATGCTCATGCCATCGTAATGAGAGTAACGTGTGGAAGAGACATGGGATGCCACGGCGGTGAGCATCAAAATGGGAATGTTGGCGTATTTTTCATTGCTTTTCAACTCCTTGCACACCGCGTAACCGTCCATTTCCGGCATCATTACATCCAGCACAATGGCATCCGGTGGATTGGCCTTGACTTTCTCCAGCCCTTGCACGCCATCATAAGCCACCTCCACTTGGAAACCTTCCTTTTCCAAATTACCCTGAACAATAGAGCAGAAATCGGGCTCGTCGTCCACCACCAAGATTTGTTTTTTGTCGCTCATACGATGTCTCCTTTATATCCAGCTGATTGTTGATAAAGCAGCAGCCTGAGCTTGAATAGTTGCCGGGCGGGACCGCGTGTGTCGATGATGGGGGTATCTCCCCCAGATCCCGCTTATCCGGCAAAAAAAACGGTTCAGTCCACCTGTGGCCGGGGCAACACCCCCGCCCGTTCAGCGATTTCAGGAACCTTGTGCTCCCATTCGATGGCCATCAGGTGAACACCGGCAACCCCTTCCATCTCCTTGAACTCGTCGATCTGCTCGATGGCGAATTTGATTCCCTCTTCGGCCTGCTTGCCTTTACCCGCCCCCTTCAGCCGTTCGATCAATGCTTCCGGGACATCCATGCCGGGAACCATTTTTGCCATGTATTGGGCCATTCGTGCGCTTTTCATGGGCGTGACACCGGCAAGAATGTATGCCTTTTCCGTCAGCCCCATCTCCACTGCCATTTTTATGAAATCCCTGAACCGGGGCATGTTGTAGATGCACTGGGTCTGGATGAAGTCCGCACCGGCATCGATCTTGTTGGCCAGCCGGTAAACCCGGAATTCGTACGGGTCGGCAAACGGATTGGCAGCCGCCCCGATGAACATCTTCGGCGGCTCGTCTATATCCTCGTCGTTGAGGAACTTGCCTTCGTCTCTCATCTTCTTGACCATGGCGATCAGCTGTATGGAGTCGATGTCAAAGACGTTCTTTGACTGGGGGTGGTTGCCGAACTTCTGATGGTCGCCGGAGAGGCAGAGCATGTTCCTCACCCCCAGGGAGTAAACCCCCAGGATGTCGGCCATCATGGCCAGGCGGTTGCGATCCCGGCAGACCATCTGAAAGTTGGGCTCGATACCGTTGGCCGCCATGATGGCCGATGCCGCCGCACTGGACATGCGCACCACGGCAGTCTGGTTGTCTGTGACATTCACCGCATCCACCTTGCCCCGCAGGTGTTCGAATTTCTCCTTCAGATGTTCCACATTGGCACCCTTGGGCGGACCGCACTCACCGGTAAACGCGAAGTGGCCGGCCTTGAGCACCTTCTCCAGATTGCTTCCTGATTTCAAACCGTTATTGCTCATTGCACCAACTCCTCCCTAATGCTTTTACGGGGACCGCCGTCTCTTGCCGTCTGCCAGTCTTTCGGAGCCCGAATGGTTCGAAGATCCTCGAGCCGCCCCTGCTCCATTTTCTTCTTGACGATGGTGTCCCAAATACACTCCACATCCTTGGCGATTTCGCATTTTCCGTCCGCGCTGCCGCCGCAGGGTCCGTGTTGGAGGCTCTTGGAACAACGGGCAATGGGACACAACCCGTCGTAATGGTGGATCACGCAGGTGCCGCAACCGGCGCAGCGCTCCTCCCAGATGCCGTGCTGAACAGCACCACCGAAGAACTTGGTATCCACCGCCGGAAAAAACCGCTGGCTGGGATAGGCTTCCGATAAGAACTGGGGGCCGACGCCGCAGGCCATGGAGAGGACGGCGTCGTACTGGTCGAAAATGTCCCGGATCTGCTCCACGTATTCGGGGTCGCACTGGCGCTCCAGGGTCTTTTCGTCGATCTCGATGGGGTTGCCCTCTTTTTTCCGCGCGATCTTCAAGATGACGGCCAGCACCCCCACTTCCTTTTCGCCGCCCACGTTGCACACGGTGACGCACCCCTTGCACCCCACAAGGAGTATCTTTTTAAAATCCTTGATCATGTCCAGTATCTCTTCCAGAGATTTTCGATCCGCAATTATCATGGGTTCACCTCTTAGGGTCCAAGGGCGGAAGAATCCGCCTCCTGGCCGTGGTTAAGAATTCACCGGGCTGGGTCCCAGCGCCTTGATCTTCTCCGTCATCTCGGTTGCGATTTCTGCAAATCGGGGGCCCTGGGCCGAAGAGAGATTGTACATCTGCACCCGCTCCGGCTCTATTCCCAGCTCTTTAAGGGTTCGCTGGACGTACTCGACTTTCCGTCTGGTTTTGAGATTTCCTTCCAGGAAATGACATTCACCTTCCAGTCAACCGGCCACGTATACGCCGTCCGCTCCGCCTTCGAAGGCGATCAGCATGTGGAGGATGTCCACCCTGCCGCTGCACGGGACCTGAATCACCTTCACATTGCTTGGATAATTCAAGCGCATGGATCCGGCCAGGTCGGCGGCTGCATAAGCACAGTACTTGCAGCAGTACGCCAGGATCCGGGGTTCAAAGGTTTCATTCATGGTTTTTCTCCGATGATGTTAAGGGTATTGAAATTGGTTGGGCGCCCGGAGTTCTCAGGCTGCCGGTTATGCTGGCGCCCATATTTCTTATTGGATCAAGCGGCCTCCTCCTCCGCCTTCTTCTTCTTTTCAAAAAGGGCCGCCGTCTTGGCCACGATCTGTTCGTCGGTAAAATGCTTGAGCTGGATGGCTTTTCCCGGACATTCGGCCACACAACAACCGCAGCCGTGGCACTCGGCCGGTTCGATCACCGCATGGCCTTCCTCCCCGATGTAGGGAATGTGATACGGGCAGGTCCGCACGCAGGTGACGCAAACGGCGCACTTGTCCGGATCTACTACGGCCACCACGCCACCTACCATGATCGAATCTTGGGACAGAATGGTCATGGCCCGTGAAACCGACGCCCGGGCCTGGGCGATGCTCTCCTCCAGCGCCTTGGGGTAGTGGGCCAGGCCGGCCATGAAGATCCCCTCGGAGCCGAAGTCCACCGGCCGAAGCTTGGCATGGGCCTCAACCAGGAAGCCGTCGTCATTAATAGGCACCTTGAACAGCTCGAACAGGTCCTTGTTCTCGTTTGGCAGCACGGCGGTGGCCAGCACCAGCAGGTCCGGGTTCAGCTCCACGGGCATCTGGAGCACATGGTCCCGCACCTTCACGCTGAGCTGGCCGTCGGCGATTTCACTCACATCGGGCAGGTTGTCTTCCAGATTGTAGCGCATGAAGATGATGCCCATCTCCCTGGCCTTCTTGTAAAGCGCCTCGCGGAATCCATAGGAGCGGATATCCCGATATAGGATGTAAATGCTCGTATCCGGGTTGCGCTCCTTGAGGTCCAGGGCGCTTTTCAGGGTGTGGGTGCAGCACAGGCGGCTGCAATAAGGCCGCTCCGTGGTGCGTGAGCCCACGCACTGGATAAAAGCCACGGACTGGGCCTTGGACAACCGGGGATCGTCCGTATCCAGGGCCGCGTCCAGGTCGAAATGGGTGAGCACGTTGGGATTCCGACCGTACAGATACTCGCTGGGGGTATACTCCTTACCGCCGGTGGCCAAGATGGTGGCGCCGTGTTCCACCACCGTCTCCGTCAGGGTTTCACCGGAGGTCATGAAGGTGGTGGTGAAGTTGCCCATGATGCCGGTGGTTTCCACCGGCTCCGTCTTCATGAAGACCCGGATGTGTTCATGGTTGCGCACCTTGGCGATCAGGTTTTCCAGGTAGGGTTTCACCGGTTCCCCCTGCCAGGTGGAGCGCAGCTTGTGGGCCACGCCACCCAGCCGATTGCCCCGTTCCACCAGAAAGACCGGCAGTCCCTGGTCCGCAACGCCAATCGCCGCCTCCATGCCGGCAACACCGCCACCTACCACCAGTACCTTCTGGATCACCTCCAGCCGGACCTGGTGCAGCGGTTCGATGTAAGCCGCCTTGGCCACGGCCATACGGACTAAATCCTTGGCCTTTTCGGTTGCCCGTTCCGGGTTGTTCATGTGAACCCAGGTGTTCTGATCGCGAATGTTGGCCATCTCGAACAGGTACTTGTTCAAACCGGCATCACGGATGGTCTCCTGGAACAGGGACTCGTGGGTGCGGGGGGAACAGGAGGCCACCACCACCCGGTTGATTCCCTTTTCCTTGATCACCTCTTTCATCTTGTCCTGGGTGTCCTGACTGCAGGTGAACAGGTTGTCCTCCACATGGACCACATGGGGCAAGGTGGCGGCATACTCTCTCACCGCGGGCACGTCGGCCACGCCGCCGATGTTGATGCCGCAATTGCATACGAACACCCCCACCATGGGCTCCTGCTCGGACACGTCGATCTCCGGCGGCAACTCCCTGGTTTTGATCAGCGTGCCTCGGGCTGCCGCCAGGGGTCCGGTGGCCGTCGATGCGGCGGCGGACGCCTCCATGACCGACTGGGGGATATCCTTGGGCTCTTGAAAGGCTCCGCAGACAAATACACCTGGCCTGCTGGAACTCACCGGTTCGAGGGTCCGGGTGGCGGCATGAAGGTGTTCGTTGAGGTCGATGCCCACCTTTTTTGCCAGGTCCACCGACTCCTTGTTGGGGGCCAGGCCAACGGCCAGGACCACCATGTCGAAGGTTTCTTCAATCAGCTCCCCCTCTTCGGTGATATAACGCAGCCGCAGGTTGTCGTCTTCCACCGGATCGACGGTATGCACCTTGGACCGGATGAATCGCACCCCCTTTTCATCCCGGGCGCGCATGTAGTATTTTTCAAACTCCTTGCCGTAGGTTCGCATGTCCATGAAGAAGACGGCGGTATCCAGCGGTTTGTCACTGTGCTCTTTGGCAATAATGGTTTGCTTGTTGGTGTACATGCAGCACACCGAGGAGCAGTAACTGTGATCGCTGCAGTTGATGTCCCGGGAGCCCACACACTGAAACCAGGCAATCTTGTCCGGTTCTTTGTGGTCCGACGGCCTGACCAAATGGCCCTCGAACGGTCCGGATGCGGAAAGGAGCCGTTCGAATTCCAGGCTGGTAACCACGTTGGGGTGGCCGGCGTACGAGTAGGTCTTGTGTTCGGAGGGGTCGAAGGGGGTGAACCCGGGAGCCAAGATGATGGCGCCCACGTTGATGGTCTTCTCTTCGGCCACCATGTCGTGATTGATCGCATTGGCCAGGCAGGCGTCCACGCACTGATAGCATTCGGAGCAGAGCCCGCATTTAAGGCAGCGGTCGGCTTCGACCCTGGCCTCCTCTTCGTCATAGCCAAAAGAGACCTCCAGGAAGTTGCACTCCCGGGCTTCCGGATCGAGGCACCTGACCGTCGTCCGCTTTTTGTTCGGTTCTTCACTCACATCGGGTTTGAAAAAGTCCCACGCTTTCTCCCGGCCTTCGGCGAGGTCCTGACCGTTGATGAAGCGGTGGATGCTCTCGGCCACCTCCTTGCCGCAGGCCACGGCGTCCACCACCGATTTGGGACCATAAAAAGCATCGCCGCCGGCAAAGACCCAGTCGATGGGTGTCTGCAGGGTGACCGGGTTGGCCTCCAGGCCGCCGGGTCGGGAAATGGCGATGCCCTGCTCCTTGATACCGGTCAGGTCGGTGCTTTGGCCGATGGAAACGATGATGGTATCACCGAAAAAGGGCCGGCATTCCGCGTCATCGTATGCGGGGTTGAACCGGCCGTCTTCATCGAACACCGCCGTGCAGGTCTTGAATTCGATACCCGACACCCGCTTCGTTTGGTCTATATAAAAGGACTTGGGGCCAAAGCTGTTGACAATCTTGATGTCGCCTTCCATGGCCTCTTCGACCTCGTGCTCCCAGGCCGGCATCTCTTCTCGTTTTTCCAGGCAGATCAGGGTGACGTTCTTGGCCCCTTTGCGCTTGGCGGTGAGGGCCACGTCGATGGCCACGTTGCCGCCGCCCACCACGATGACATCCTCGCCGATGTCGACATCCTTGCCCATGGAGGCATCCCGCAGAAAATCCACGCCCTGGAGCACCCCTTCGGCATCTTCGTTCTCCACGCCGAGGCGCCGTCCCCCATGAAGCCCGATAGCCATGAAGCAGGCATGGTAACCGTCGGCTTTGAGACTCTCCAGGGTAATGTCCGAACCGAAGCTCACCCCGCATTTGATCTCGGCGCCCATTTTCCGGACCACGTCGATCTCACCGGCCAGAAGATCCCGGGGCAGCCGGTATTCGGGAATGCCGTAGCGCATCATGCCGCCCGGCTTGGGCAGCTTTTCGAAAATGGTCACCGGATAGCCCTGCTGGAGCAGGTAGTACGCCGCCGTGATGCCGGCGGGACCGGAACCGATGATCGCCACCTTTTCGTCCCGCTTCTCGGCCGTGATTTCCGGAATGTAGATCTCCCCGCTCTGCGTTTCATAATCAGCCAGAAAACGATGAAGCTCACGAATGGCCAGGGGCTGGTCTACATCGTTGCGGGTGCACTCACTTTCGCAGGGATGGTGGCAGACCCGGCCGCAGACCCCCGGGAAGGGGTGGTCCTGCTTGAAGAGCTTCAGGGCTTCCTTGTAGCGGCCGTCGTTGATCAGGGCGATGTATCCCTGGATGCTCACATGCGCCGGGCAGGTGGCCTTGCAGGGCGCGGTGCCCCGCTTGTCGATGGCGTAGGCGCTGGGCATGCCCTGGGGATAAAGCTTGAAGGCCGCCTTTCGATCCCGAAGGCCTTCGTCGAACAGGTTGGGTGTCTCGATGGGGCAAACCTTGGCACACTCGCCGCAGGCCGTGCACTTTTCCATCTCGATATACCGGGCGTTCCGGCGCAGCTTCACCGAAAAATTACCCACCTCGCCGGTCACCGCTTCGATCTCTGTCAGCGTCATCAGATCAATATTCAGGTGGCGCCCGCACTCAACCAGTTTGGGAGAGATGATGCACATGGAGCAGTCATTGGTGGGAAACGTCTTGTCCAGCTGGGCCATGACGCCGCCGATGGCGGACTTGCTCTCGGTCATGTGAACGTAATAGCCAGAATCCGCCAGATCCAGTGATGCCTGAATACCTGCAATGCCGCCGCCGACCACCAGTACGGAACCGACGACATCCTTGCCTTGGGTGTTCTCTTTTTCTGCCATTACATGTTCCTCATGAAAGTGTTGGTGATAGAGGGACTATCGGTGATCCGGCCATCCATCAGACCCTGTCCAGCAACTTCTGCAGCTTCTCTTCCCACCCCATGGCGGAGATCAGGATCCCGGCAAAACCGGCCGCTTTCACCGCAGAAATGATTTCCGTGGCGATGGCAAGGCTTTCCGTGGCTTTGTCCGGGGCCCGCATGAGCCGCTGAATCAGGTCCTTGGAAATGGTCACGTTCAGGTGCCGGTCCAGGTAACGGGCCATACCCACGGATTTCAGCAGCATCACGGTGGGGATAATCCGGGTCTTTTTCAGATCAACCTTTTCCATAAACGGGGCGATGGCGCCGATGTCGAATACCGGTGGCGCGATGAAAAAATCCACGCCGGCCTCGGCCTTTTCGGCCATCCGGGACAGTTCTTTTTCCAGCTCGTCTCCGGTGACCCGGGTATTTACGTTGGCCCCTACCAGAAACGCGGGGGCGCCGGACAGTTCATTTCCGGCCAGATCCTTGCCGGTCTGAAGCGTGGAAACCGCCTTGAACAGGGTCATCAGATCGATATCGTCGACCGCCTTGGTCTGGTGATGATCGCCCAGGCCGGGGTCCTCTCCGGAAACGCCCATGATATTGAGAATCCCGCACCCATAGGCGGCCAACAGGTCCGCTTGAAGGGCGATCCGGTTGCGGTCCCGGCAGTTCACCTGCATGATGGTTTCCAACCCCTTGCGCTGAAGAATCATAGCCCCACCCAACGAACTCATCCGCATGACGGCGTTGCCCATTTCCGGCACGAGGAAGGCATCCACCGCTTTCTGTACGCGGGTCGCACTGTTGACCATCGCTGAAACGTTCACCCCTTTGGGCGGCTGCATCTCCGCAAGGATGGTGAACTTGCCGACATCGAATTTGTTTTTTAAATGCATAAGCCAATCCCCTTATGGTTGGTACGGAAAACAAACGGTAACAGTTAATAAAAAAGGCGCGTCAAATCTTTATCCGGTGCCGGAAGGTAGCCACCGCCTTCCGGAAAGCATGCAATTGGTGCCGGTCGCTCAATGCCATTTTCCTGCCATTCTGGAACAGCAAGGCTTGTGCCAGAAGGTTGAACTTACTGTGCAACGTATATTAATCAACGATATCAGACGGTTTAATTGATTTCCGGGACCGGTGCCGATGGCCGTGGAGGATCGGAAAAGGATGGACAACCATGCCAAAATGGACTACATTGCTCGAGAAGCAGTGCAATAATAAGCCGTTATATGGACTATGCCAATTTGGCGAGGTCCATATTGGCACCGTTTGAAGAATGGTGGTGATTGATGAACAGTCATGTCGTCGTCGTGGATGATGATCGGGACTACCTTGAAGTTCTGGGGAGAAAGCTGGCCGATATCGGCTTTAAGCGGGTCCGTCTGGAAGACAGCTCCGTCAAACTGGCTGAAGCGGTGGAAAAAGGGCTCTCTTTCGACCTGGCCCTCATCGATATGAGCATGCCGGAGATGGACGGTATGGCCCTGTTGGAAAAAATCAAGGCCAATTCTCCGTCCACCGAGTGCATCATGGTAACGGCCATCAACGAGGCACGCATCGCCGTGGAGTGTCTGAACAAGGGGGCTTATGACTATCTGGTCAAGCCTGTGGCCACCGAAGACCTCTCCCTGTCCATTAAGCGGACCCTGGAACGAAAACGGCTTCTGGATCTGCTGGACCTTGAAAAACGCGACGATTTGCCCACCCTTGAAAATGAAGTGCCCTTCCGACCTATCATTACCCAATCCAAAAAAGTCCTGCGCATACTCAAAGAGGCGGAGCTGCATGCTTCCAGCCCTGTGCCCGTGTTGATCACCGGCGAGAGCGGCACGGGCAAAGAGCTTCTGGCTCGCGCCATACACGGGGCCAGTCCCCGTACCCAGAACCCTTTTACCCCCATCAATATGGCATCACTGACCAGTTCGCTGTTCGAAGCGGAATTTTTCGGCCACACCAAGGGCGCATTCACCGGAGCCGAAAGCGGACGGGTCGGCTATCTGGAATACACGAACAAAGGCACACTGTTTCTGGACGAGATCGGCGACCTGCCGTTATCCCTCCAAGGCAAACTGCTGCGGGTACTCCAGGATGGCGAGTTTTCCAAACTCGGAGCGAGCACCCGGCAGAAGGTAGACCTGCGGTTTATCGCCGCCACCAACGAGAACCTGGAACGGATGATGGCTCAGAAACGTTTTCGAAAAGACCTGTACTACCGCATCCGTGGCGGCTGGCTCCATCTTCCCCCGCTTCGTGAGCGCCCCGAGGATATCATTCTGCTGACCCGAAAATTTCTGGAGAAATATTACGATGTGAACAATGAGGGATTTATCGAAAAAAGCGCGCTGGATCTGTTGATGCGTTATCCCTATCCCGGCAACATCCGGGAGTTAAAGTCCATCCTCCAATCGGCGGTCAACCTGGCACGGGGAGAACCGATCCGGGAGTCACATCTGCCGTCGCATCTCACGACCACCTCGAAAGAATGTGCCGAGGGGATCGTGGCGGCAGACACCGCGCCGATTAAACCCTTGGCCGAGGTGGAAAAAACCCATGTTCTGAACGCCTATAAACAAACCGGCAACAACAAGTCCAAAACGGCCCGGTTGCTGGGCATCGGCCTGAACACCCTGCGGCGCAAACTGACCAGTTATGGCATTCGATGAAGGAATGATCCGCTACATGTCGGACTTGAAAAAAGATTCGGCATCCACGATCGTATCCGGCGTTTTGGTATATTCGGTTGGAACGGTACCCTCTTTGAAACACTCGAACAGGGTTTTTCCGGACTCGGGGATGGGCAAAAGGCCGGTTTCTGCGTCTATCTTGGCAAAGACCACCCCCTCGGGAACCTGGAACGCACGTACCGACTTGTTCTTTGTGATCGTTTCCATAAATCCCAGCCAGATCGGGCTGGCGGTTCGTGAGCCGGTCTCCCCTTTACCCAAGGTTCGTCCGTTGTCGTAGCCTACCCAGATGCCGGAAATGAACCGTGGGGTATACCCCACAAACCAGGCATCCTGAAGGTCATTGGTCGTCCCGGTTTTTCCAGCCACCGGCCGCTTCAAGGCTTTGACCCGTTTACCGGTTCCTTCCCTGACCACACTTTCCAGCAGACTGGTCATGATGTAGGCGGTGCTTTTATCGATCACCCGTTCCCGGGATGGATTCATCTCTTCGAGGATATTGCCGAAACGATCTTCGATTTTGGTGATGAAGGCGGGCGCCACCAGATAGCCCCGGTTGGCGAAAACCGCATAGGCATTAACGATTTCAAGGAGGGATACGCCCGAGGAGCCCAAGGCGATGGAAAGATCCCGGGGCATCTCGGATTCGATGCCCAACTTCCTGGCGTAGTCGATGCAGTAGTCGATGCCGATATCCTGAAGAATTTTAATGGTAACAACATTGCGTGATTTGGTCAGGGCTTCACGCAGCAGCGTGGGGCCGTAAAATTTCTTGCCATAGTTTTTCGGCTTCCAGGTGAAATCGTTGCGTTTGTCTTCAAAAACGATGGGGGCGTCGATGATCACCGTTGCAGGGGTAAAGCCCTTGTCCAGCGCCGCTGCATAGATAATCGGTTTGAAGGCGGAGCCCGGCTGACGACGGGATTGAAGGGCCCGGTTGAACTGACTCTTCGTGAAATCGCGTCCGCCAACCATTACCTTCACTAGGCCGGTTTCCGCTTCGAGGCACAACAGGGCGCTCTGGGTGTCTGGAATTTGGTCCAGGGAAAGTTCCCATAAATCTCCGGATTCCTGTTTTTTTAATACCCGCACCAGGATTACATCCCCGGTTTTCAGCACCTGACTCACCCTTTTGACGCGGGTCTGGAAAAATGCCAGATTCGGATTGGGTTTGCGTGCCCAGCGCATCTCTTCGATGGAAATGATTCCCCGCGCATTGCCCATGCGAACAGTGGCTCTGCCCATACGGTCATCTATATCGATGACCACCCCTTGGGTTGTGGTCCCTTCGGCCAGCGGGGATTTCTTAAACGAGGCCAGGAGTTCATTGCTGAAGTGTTCGACCTCCTCGGGGGCCAGGTGGGTTTCCGATCCCCGGTATCCCCGGCGCCGATCCAGATCCCGAAGCCCTTTTTCGATCTCCTGTCGGGCGGCTTTCTGCATTTCGATGTTAACTGCTGCATAAATCTTCAGGCCCTGGGTGTAAAGCGCATCCTTGCCATACTTTTTTTCCACGTACCGGCGGATGTGTTCCGTGTATATGGGCACCTCTTCGATGTACCAATTCCGGCGGGGTTTGATGTCCATTGCTACATCGATGGCTTCGGTGACCTCGGTATTGTTGATGAAGCCTTCGGCCAGCATCCGGTTCAGCACGTAAATTTGCCGTTGTTTGGCCCGTTCGGGAAACCGGAATGGGGAGTATCGGCTGGGGGCCTGGGGCAATCCGGCCAGAATGGCGCACTCCGACAGATTCAGTTCATTGACCGATTTGCCAAAGTAATTTTCCGCCGCCGCTTCGACGCCGTATGCGCCGTGGCCCAGGTATATCTGGTTCAGATACAGGTAAAGAACATCTTCTTTGGTGAAAGCCTTGTCGATGCGGTAAGCTAGAATGGCTTCCTTTATTTTTCGCTCGTAACTGCGCTCGGGGGTAAGCAGGAATGATTTGGTAACCTGTTGGGTGATGGTGCTGCCCCCCTGGACGATGGCCCCGGCCTCCAAGTTTTTTAAAAATGCTCTAATGATGCTGAAAAAATCGATCCCCTGGTGCTTGTAGAACCTGGAATCTTCGGCGGCGATGAAGGCTTGTTGGAGCTGAATGGGGATCTTTGACAGGGGAACGACAATGCGCCGCTCTTTGTAAAATTCGGCAATTTTTCGGTTGTCATCCGAATAGACGGTGGTAATGATGGACGGATGGTAATCGGTAAGCGATGTGATTTTCGGCAGGTCGTCACCCAAATAGAAATAAATTCCCATCAGGGCCATGGCACCCAAAAGCATCATCGCGACGGCCATCAAAAGCGACCATTTGATGAGCCGGCCAATCGTCGCTCCCGGTTGGCGACGCGCCCGCTTTTTAAGAATTTGAGATGCACTCTTTTCTTTGGACATAGCAGACCTGGAATTCCTGTTATTATCTGAGTATCCGGTTGGGCCACCGATAACGGTTACCGATCGAAACCCAACGTCCGGGCCCGGATACGAAAATCCTATTACTTTAACAAAGTAAATAATTTTTCGCAAGATTATCCCGCAGTTGCGAAAAAAAGGGATTGACTCCCGCTGTTGATGTGGTTAGATGATTTGGTTTTGTGTGAATGGCCTGAAAACAGCGATAACGCAGGTGACGCAAAGGCAAAGCGGTTCGACCGCATCCAAAATGGAGTGAAAATGATCGATCTGAATTTTGAAAAAATGGGTGGACTGATACCGGCTATTGCACAGGATGACAAAACCGGAGCGGTTCTCATGCTGGCCTTTATGAACCAGGCGGCCTGGGAAGCGACCTTGGAAACCGGTCTGGCCACTTACTACAGCCGGACGCGTGACACCCTGTGGGTCAAGGGGCTCACCTCCGGCCATATTCAGCGCGTCAAGGAGATTCGGGTGGACTGCGATAACGACACCGTGTTACTCAAGGTCGAACAGGTGGGGGGGGCCGCCTGCCACACCGGTTATGCCAGCTGTTTTTATCAACGTGTAGAAGACGGCGCGCTGGTTAGCGTGGGTGAGCCGGTTTTCGATCCCAAGGAGGTTTACAAAGCATGACGACACCTTTGAAGCTGGGTATTCCCAAGGGAAGCCTGCAGAATGCCACCTTTGCCCTTTTCAAACGATCCGGTTGGACCATCAATGTCAACGACCGCAGCTATTTTCCCGAGATCAACGACGACACCATCGAATGCGCGATCTGCCGGGCCCAGGAGATGTCTCGATATGTGGAAAACGGCACCCTGGATGCCGGCCTCACCGGAAAGGATTGGATTGCCGAAAACAGCTCCGATGTTCGTGTGGTGGCAGACCTGGTCTATTCCAAGGTCAGCTCACGCCCGGCCCGCTGGGTGTTGGCCGTGCCATACGATTCGCCGATTAAAACCCTTGAAGACTTGAACGGCAAGAAAATCGCCACCGAACTGGTGGCCTTCAGCGAACGTTATTTCAAAGCGCGCAACATATCCGTGGAGATCGAGTTTTCCTGGGGCGCTACGGAAGCCAAGGCGGTGTCCGGCCTGGCCGATGCCGTGGTGGAGGTCACCGAAACCGGCAGCACCATCAAGGCCCACGGCCTGCGCATCATCCACGAACTGATGCAGACCAACACCCAATTGATCACCAATCGCCAGGCATGGGAGGATCCCAAAAAGAGGGAGAAGATCGAACAGATTGCCCTGTTGCTCAAAGGGGCCCTGTTGGGGGAAAAGTTGGTCGGAATCAAAATGAATGTGCCCCACGAGAAACTGGAGCAGGTGGTGGGGTTGTTACCCAGCCTCCATGCCCCCACCGTGGCCTCCCTTTACCAGTCCGACTGGTTTTCCGTTGAGACCGTGGTGGGCAACGACGTGGTGCGGGACCTGATCCCCGAATTGCTGAAAAAAGGGGCCGAAGGCATTATTGAGTACCCGCTCAACAAGGTAATTTAGTGGCTGTAAAGGAGGCGCCCATGGCATCCAAACGCACCGAGGAGATGACCTCTTTTATCGTCATGGATGTGCTGGAACGGGCTTGTGCCTTAGAGTGCGAGGGCAAAAACATTGTCCACCTGGAGGTGGGAGAGCCCGATTTCGACACACCGGAATGCGTCAAAGATGCCGCCTGTAAGGCCCTTGAGGACGGGTTCACCCACTATACCCACAGCCTGGGTATCCTGGAACTGCGCGAATCCATCTGTGAATACTACCACGATACTTATGGTGTTCATGTGGATCCCGATCGGGTGGTGGTCACCTCGGGCAGCTCGCCGGCGATCTTCATGACCTTCGCCGCCCTGCTGGAGACCGGAGACCCGGTCATCCTCTCGGATCCCCACTACGCCTGCTATCCCAACTTCATCAAGTTCGTTGGGGGAGCGCCGGTGATGGTGCGGGTTTTCGAGGAAGACGGCTTCCAACTCCGTCCCGAGGCCATCCAGGAAAAGCTTACGGAGCGCACCCGGGCCATCTTTATCAACTCGCCCTCCAACCCCACGGGAAACCTGCTCTCCAAAGCACGCATGGAAACCATCGCCGGCATGCCGCCCTGGATCATCTCCGACGAGATCTACCACGGGCTGGTTTACGAGGGAAAAGAGCACTCGATCCTCGAGTTTACGGACCGGGCCTTCGTAATCAATGGTTTTTCCAAACGCTTTGCCATGACCGGTTTGCGTCTGGGTTACCTTATCGCGCCCAGGGAATTCATCCGCCCCATTCAAAAAGTGCAGCAGAACTTTTTCATTTCGGCCAATGCCATGATCCAGAAGGCGGGGATCGCCGCGTTGAAGGAATCCGGAGATGACGTGGCGCGTATGAAGCGCATATACAATGAGCGGCGGATCTTCATGATCCGGCGGCTCAGGAAGATGGGGCTGGGCATCACCGTTGAACCCACCGGGGCATTCTATGTATTTGCCAACGCCCGACATATCTCCGAAGATTCCTATGCCCTGGCATTCGACATCCTGGAAAAGGCCTGCGTGGGAGTGACGCCGGGTATCGATTTCGGCCAAAACGGAGAAGGGTACCTGCGCTTTTCCTACGCCAACACCATGGAACAGATCGCCGAAGGCATGAACCGTCTGGAGGCGTATCTAAAGACCCGAACCCATGATCGGTAGCCATCCACATGCTTGTTAAATCGTCAGAATTTGTCACCAGTGCGGTCAAGCCCTCCCAGTATCCCGAGGCCCTGTACCCGGAGACGGCTTTTGCCGGTCGTTCCAACGTGGGAAAATCCTCGTTGATCAACACCCTGGTAAACCGAAAGCGACTGGTTAAAACCAGCGCCACGCCCGGCCGCACGCAGCTGATTAATTTCTTTTTGGTCAATGACGGCCTTTCCCTGGTGGATCTGCCCGGATACGGTTACGCCAAGGTTCCCGCTTCGGTGAAGCGCAATTGGGGACCCATGATCGAAACCTATCTGAAATGGAGGGAAACCCTGAAGGCGGTGGTCCTCATTCTGGACATCCGCAGGATTCCGGGCATCGAAGAACAAAACTTCATCGATTGGCTGATGTTCTACCGGCGAAAGCCCATTTTGGTGTTAACCAAGGCGGACAAGCTTTCAAGAACCGTTCAAATAAAACAGAGAAAGGCCATCGGCGCCGCCCTGGGGATGGACGTGTCGGCCCTGACTCTTTTTTCCGCCAAGACGCGGCTGGGAAAGCCGGAGGTCTGGTCCGCCATCGAAAGGGCCGTTCTTGAGGACCACCATGAACATGACTGACAACCCATCCGCTTTTCGATCCGGCTATGTGGCCATTCTCGGTGCACCCAATGCGGGAAAATCGACCCTGCTCAACCGCATGCTGGGTCAGAAGATCTCCATAACATCCAAGAAGCCCCAGACGACCCGCAATCGGATCTTGGGGGTGGTTCACCGGACCGACTCCCAGATGGTTTTTCTGGATACCCCTGGTATTCATCGGGCCAGGAACCCGCTCAATGCACGGATCGTCGATGCGGCGCTGGCCACCCTGTCGGAAGTCGATCTGATCCTTCTGGTGGTGGACGCCCAGACCCCGGATGAGCCGTCGGAACGGCTGTTGCTCAAAAAACTTGCCCAACAACGGCTCCCGGTGCTGCTGGCGCTGAACAAGATCGACCAGGTCAAGCGGCCGGCCCTGTTAACGCAGATCGATCACTGGTCCGGCGACTTTGATTTTGCGGCGGTCGTTCCCATCAGCGCCAAAAGCGGTGAGCAGGTGGACCGGTTGGTCTGTGCCATGGAAGCCACCCTTCCCGTCGGGCCACCCTTTTTTCCGGCTGACAGCCTGACGGACCTGCCCACGCGGTTCATTGCCGCCGAAATGATACGGGAAAAGGCCTTTCGGCTCACCGGCCAGGAAATACCCTACGCCCTGGCGGTCACCATCGATTCCTTCAAGGCGGAAAAGAAGGGCTCCCTCGTTCGGATTCATGCCACCATCCACGTGGAGCGGGATTCCCAGAAAGGCATCGTCATCGGCAAACAGGGAGCCAAGCTAAAGCTGATCGGCGAGAGGGCCCGGCAAGAGATCGAAGAGATGCTGGGCGTCAAGGTTTTTCTTAAACTTTTTGTGCGGCGGCAGAAAAACTGGACCCGGGATACCAAGGCGCTGCGTAAGTTCGGGTACTGATGATCCTTTCTTATCATCCCTGTTATGAGGCCGACATCAATACCCTTTGCGCCGGCCGGCAACCGGATAAAAATGACCTGTCGGCCATCCGTGCCGCCGATGCTGTCATCTTGCCCCAGGGATGCCGAGAAGCGCTCTACCACATGGCCCGGAAAAACTGCCCCCATGTCTTTCCCGACTATGGTGCCCGTTTTCAGTACCCGGGAAAAACCGGGCAGGCCAGACTTTTCCAGGCCCTGTCGGCCCCCCATCCCCGCACCTGGGTCTTTGAGGATACGACGCACTTTCGGCGTTGCGGCGCAACGGTCACCGATGCCGGTTTTCCACTCGTACTCAAGCTGGATTGGGGGGGGGAAGGATACACGGTGTTTCTACTCAACACCAAATCCGATTTAATGCATGCCCTTTCAAGGGCTGCGGCATATGAGCAATCCGGCCAGCGGGGATTTATCCTTCAAGCCTTCATCCCCGGTTCGAATCGGACGCTGCGGGTTGCCGTGATCGGAGAGACCCAAAGGGCTTACTGGAGAATCCAGGACGACCCGTTTGTTTTTGGCACTAGTGTGGCCAATGGCGCGCATATTGACCCTGAATCCGATCCTGACCTTCGCAACAAGGCCCTGACCCTGGCCCTAGATTTTTGCCGACGCGCGCGAATCAATCTGGCCGGCTTCGATTTTATCTTCGATGACGGCGGGTGCGCCCGGAAAGACCCGCGCCCGCTGTTTCTGGAGATCAATTACTTCTTCGGAAGAACCGGCCTGGGGGGCTCTACGCGTTTCTATGCGATGCTGCAGGCCGAAATCGACCGTTGGCTGACCGATCTGGGATTGGGGGTCAACCGACCACCGACGGAGACAGCCGGAGAGACGCAATGAAGCCCTGGGCCTATGATCTGGACCTGCGGGATCTCGAGCGGGAGCGTCAAAAAGCTCGGGTGTTGAGACAATCCCAGTGGTGGCAACGGCGTTGCGCCAAAGGCCGCTGCCATTACTGCGGCCGCCGGACACCGGCCGCAGCGCTGACCATGGATCACATCGTCCCTGTGGCCAGGGGTGGAAAAAGCACAAAGGGAAACCTGGTTCCGGCCTGCAAGTCGTGCAACACCAAAAAAAAACAGCTGCTCCCAATGGAATGGGAAGACTATCTCCAGTCGTTCCAATCCTCGCCGTAACCCTAAACACGTGCTGCCGAAACACGGTTCGGTCGATCTTTCCGGCGATGAGGGACCAGCCGTTTAAGGGACCCATTCACCATCCTTTGCGCTGTATAGCTGTTGACAACGTCACAAATCTGTCTTTTAATCGCGCGACCGCTAATCTTTGCGGAACCCCAATCCCCCGGAGGTCTGATGCGCACGGAAAAAGAGCGGAATTTGCTGCTCAAGGCGTTGGATGCGTTCAAACGAAAAATTGTTGTCATTTCCAGTGACTTTCGTGTTCTGGCGTCCGCCGGCCTCGAGTCCCTCATCGGCGGGGAATCGCCATCGGGGAAATACTGCTACGAGGTATTTTACAACCGCCCCGAACCCTG
Source organism: Desulfobacteraceae bacterium UBA2771 (assembly GCA_002352605.1). Taxonomy (GTDB): domain Bacteria; phylum Desulfobacterota; class Desulfobacteria; order Desulfobacterales; family Desulfosarcinaceae; genus Desulfosarcina. The sequence continues at coordinate 40,736 of DEIP01000026.1, forward strand.
CGACAACTGCCCGGCCAGGAAGGTTATGGATTCGGGAAAGGCCTCTCTGCGGGACCTTTCGTCAGATACCTTGAACAAAGAAAAAAAATCCTGCCTTTATGCCTATCCCATCACCGACGATGACGAACAGAACGCGATGACGGTCTTCAACTTTGAGCTCCCGGCGTTAGACGGTCTCGAAGAGGAACTGCGGCAGTCCAACCGTTTTTTGCACAACCTGCTGCAAAGCGCCTGTGACGGCGTGATTGCCGCCGACATGACCGGTCAGATCATCATTTTCAACGATGCCGCCGCCGAGGTGACCGGCCACAGTGTCGAAGCGGCGCTCGATCACCTCAATATCAGAGCGATCTACGAGGATGAGATGGCCAGGGAGGTGATGCGAAATCTGAGAAGCGATGCATGTGGGGGTAAGGGCAAACTGAAAAGATACCATATCAAAGCGATTGGCAAAAGCGGAGAGAAAATTCCCATCAGCCTCTACGCCTCCATCATCTACGATGAGAGGGGCCAAGAAGCCGGCTCCATCGGCTTTTTCCATGATTTAAGAGAGCGTATTCACATTCAGCGGAAACTGGAAAAAACCCAACTTCAGTTGGTCCAATCCGAAAAGATGGCCTCCCTGGGAAAGCTGTCTGCCGGGGTTGCGCATCAATTGAACAATCCGCTGGGTGGGATAACCCTTTACACCAAGCTGATGTTGGAAGATTATGATTTGGAGGACAATGCCAAAGAGGATTTACACCGGATTTTAAAAGACGCCCAGCGATGCCGGGACACGGTCAAGGAACTGCTCGAGTTTGCCCGGCAGACACGTCAGTTCATGACACCGCTGAATATCAACAAGGCGATCGACCGCACCCTGTTTCTGATCGAAAACCAGACCCTTTTTCACAACATCGCCGTGGATAAAAAGATGGCCCCGTTTATCCCCCTGGTGATGGCGGACAGTCAGCAGCTGGGACACGTATTCATGAACCTCATCATCAATGCGGCCCAGGCCATGGACGGCAGTGGTACGATCACCATCACCACCCGGGAAACCGCCACCAAGGACCGGGTGCTCGTCGAGATTGCCGACACCGGTCCGGGAATTTCCGCCGAAACCCTGGCGCATATCTTCGAGCCTTTTTTTACCACCAAAGAAGAGGGCGAAGGAACCGGATTGGGGCTGAGCGTCGTATACGGCATCATTGAAAATCACGGTGGTACCATTACCGCCAAAAGTATTCCAGATCGCGGCAGCACCTTTTGTATCGAACTTCCGATCACCCATGAAACTGAAAAAGGAGCCCAACATGCAGAGTACGCCTGATCCCATAACCATTCTGGTGGTCGATGATGAAAAAGGCATCCGGGACGGGTCGAAACGGATCATCAGCCGCATGGGCTGCCACACGCTGACGGCTAAAAACGGGGAAGCGGGGCTGGATATTATCGGCCGGACCGAAGTGGCCATCGTGCTGTTGGATTTGAAAATGCCCGGCATCGACGGCATGGAAGTGCTCAAGCGGATACAGGCAATGGACCGGGATATCCTGGTCATCGTTATTACCGGCTTTGCCACCGTCGAAACCGCCATCGAGGCCATGAAACGGGGCGCCTATGATTTCATCCCCAAACCCTTCGAACCTGATCAGCTGCGAATCGTTGTCAACCGGGCCCGGGAAAAAATCCGCTTCAAACAGGAAAAGGTGAAGCTGGAAGCCGAGCGGCGGCGGACCCTTGCCGATCTGGGAACGGAAAAAAGCAGGATCCACACCATCATCGATTCGCTTCCAAACGGCATCGTGGTAACCAATGCCGACGGCGAGGTGGTGTTGATGAATCCGGCCTTTTGCCGACTCCTGGATCTCGCAGCGGAAACGGCTACGGGGGCGAAGATCTCCAGCTACATTCCCGACGAGGGGTTATGCCGGTTGATTGGAGAGATATCCGGTGGCGGCCATGTGGATTTTGACGATATTCCCACCTACGAGTTTTCCGTCGGCGAGGACCGGTTCCTCATGGCCCGCGGCCGACCGGTCCTGAGCGAACGAAACGCCTGCCTGGGAGCAGTCGTTACCGTCATTGACATCACCAATATGAAGGTCTTGGACCGGCTCAAGTCCGAATTCGTGGCCAAGGTCTCCCATGAACTCAGAAGCCCGCTCTCTACCATCCATGAGCAGTTGGCACTGGTGCTCAACGATCTGGTGGGGCAACTCAGCGAATCGGAAGAACACCTGCTTTCCCGGGCCAAGGAAAAAACACAGGGCCTGATCTCCACCATCGGCGATCTGCTGGACCTGTCACGGATCGAATCCGGAACCACCGGCCAGGAGCCCAAACCGGTTCAGCTGGTGGATTTGCTGAGCAATATCATTGATTTTCTCGGCACCCGCGCCATAACCAGGGGGCAGACACTCACCCTGGACCGGCCGGCGGATCCGCTGCCAACCATCAAAGCCGATCCTCTGGCGTTGGAGAGCATTTTCGGCAACCTGATCACCAACGCCATCAACTACACCCAAAACGGGGGTGCTATTGCGGTAAAGGCAGATATTACCGGCATGAACCTGTGCGTCCGGGTGATCGACAACGGTTTCGGCATCGAAACACGCTACCTGGACAAAATTTTCGACCGCTTTTTCCGTGTGAAGAACGACAAGACCCGCTTCATCACCGGCACCGGGCTAGGACTACCCATCGTCAAGGGGCTGGTGGAGGCCCTCGACGGACGAATTGGTGTCGAGAGTTTTCCGGACAAGGGAACGACCTTTACGGTGTTGTTGCCGGTGGATTAGGATTGGCGTGGTAATGGCGTTGTAATAGAGAAAGTCTTATCGCGTCGGCGCCATTCGTAGAGGGCGATGGCCGTGGCCACGGCGGCATTCAGGGATTCCACGTCCGGAGCCATGGGGATGGCCACGGCATTGGCCTGCCAGCCGGGAGGCAACCCGGGACCTTCCATGCCGGTCAACAGGCAGAAGGATTCGGGAAACGGGGCCCGGGCCAGCGGTTGACCCGACGCGGCCAGGGCAATTAGCGGCAGGTCCCAGGGGAGTTCGGACAGGGACGGACCCTGGAACAGCCTGGCGGAAAAAACCGTGCCGGCCGATGCACGGACGGCCTTGGGGTGAAAGGGGTTGGCGCTTTCGGCCAGCAGAATGATTCGATCCACGTCGAATGCCATGGCGGAGCGAATGACCGCACCCACATTTTCCGGATCTTGAAAGGGAACCAGCAGGCTGCATCCGGCGGGCAGGCCCTCTTCCGGTGGCCAGGGTTCAGGTTCGGGAACATCGAAAAGAACGATGGGTTTTTTGGTTCCAAACAGGTCCAGGACCCGAAACAGATCCGGCGCCAGCTGAATCCATTCCAGGTCGCCCGGGGAATCCGTTGGGGGTGCATGACGCACACCGGAACTGATCCAGGCCAGGCATCGCTCCGGATGTTTTTTGATCACTTCGGCAACCAACCGGCTTCCGCACACCATTGTTTTGCCTTGTTTTTTCACCCCCCGTCCACCCAGGAGCTTTTTCAAGTCCTTGAACATAGGGTTGCTTTCGCTTTCGATGCCCTTGACGCGATGTTTGGATATATGGGTAGTGGGCGTACCGGCTGGAGTCGGCGGGATCTGTCGTTGAAAAAGCACCAGCCGGCGACGGTGTGGGGTATGAGGAATCTGATAGGGAATATCCTCGGCCAGTTTATACGACGAAGAAAAGGTTTTCGAAGCCAATTCAATTTCCTTGTCGCAGCGGGGGCCTTTCATGAAAATGACCATGCCGTCCTGCATGAGACAACCGGCAACGCGCTTTAAAGTATCGGCAATGGGTTCGACGGCCCGGGTGATCACGCCTGCCACCGGCCGGTTGAAATCCGGGGCAATTCCCCGTTCCACGATCTCGATTTCACGAAGGCCCAGTTCGGATAAAACCATTTTTAAAAAGTCGGTGCGGTTTTTCCGGCTCTCGGCCAGCAGGATATGAAGGTCGGGTCGAAATATTTTTAGCGGGATGCCCGGCATGCCGGGGCCGGTGCCCAGGTCGAGAAGTGGTGAGGGCAGCGGTGCGTGTAGGGCAGGCAGGATGGAATCGGCATAGAGCTTGATCACCATGTTCTCGAAATTGCGGATTCGGGTGAGGTTCAATACCGCATCGTGCCGCCGCAGCAGTTGGTGGTAGGCCCACAGCCGTTTAAGTTGAGAGGGCGCAAGATTGATCGTGCAGCGTTTAAGCAAGGCATCCATCTGATCGTGCCCGGGGTTTTTCTTATGTCCGTCTTCCCTTGCAGATGGTGAAGGCCTTGTGCCTGTTGATTTCACATGTTACTCCTTCTTCAATTCAGGCCCTTGTGGTCGATTCATGCCGACCAATGCGCTATTTTGCACAACCGATTCATAGGCCGGACGGAAACAATGCACGCCGACACAATCGAAACCGAAGGGCACTCGTTTTTTGATCCTCTTTGGCCGGTCCTTTATGAGGATAACCATTTGCTATCGCTTTATAAACCATCGGGACTGCTGGTTCAAGGGGATCGTACCGGTGACACGTGCCTGCTGGATCTGGGCAAACGGTGGCTCAAGGAGCGCTATCAGAAACCGGGTCGGGTGTTTCTGGGAATGGTTCACCGACTGGATCGTCCGGCGGCCGGGGTCATCCTGTTTGCTCGCACCTCCAAAGCGGCCGGTCGTTTGTCCCGGCAGTTCCGTGAGCGCACGGTGGAGAAGCAATACCTGGCCGTCGTGGAAGGCACGCTCCCCGGTGAATCCGGCCGGGTTATCGATCACATCGAACGCCGGGACCGGGTGAGCCGTGTCGTGCCGGCATCCACGGCGACCAGCCAGGAAGCCCGGCTGCGCTATAGGGTCCTCCGCACGGATCATGAGAAAAGCTTGCTGCAGATTTTTCTGGAGACCGGCCGGCGCCACCAGATCCGTATCCAACTGGCCCACCTGGGACATCCGATCCTGGGAGATCTGCGGTATGGGGCCGATCACCCCCTTCCCGGCCGGTCGATCGCCCTGCTGGCCCACGAATTGAGGGTGGCTCATCCGACCCGGGGCGAGCGGCTGGTGCTCACCTGTCCCATACCACAAGGCTGGCCCTTTCCGGATCTCGACACGTCAGACGGCCGGCGTCCCCCCTGGGATTGGCGGGCATTTGAATCGGTAATCAGCGTAACCGACGGATGATGATGCCGTCCATATTCTCATTTTCCTTAAATTCGGAAAGGGATTGTGCGGCTTGTTTATAGGTCTCAAAATGGCCGAAACACACCACATGCCATTTTCGCTGTTTGGCGTCGGCGACGCCGAAGATAGAGGGTTCATAGCCCCTTTTGGTTAATGCGGCAATTGTATTTTCGGCATAGGTTTTGGTCAGATAGGATCCCACTTGAATGGTATACGGTGCCGGTGTATCAGGTCCATGGGCCGTCGCGGCCAAATCGGCCTGGGGTGCCGATGCCGGTGGAACGGGCTGGATCTCCTTCTCCTTCTCGGTTTTTTGCAGAATTACTTCCGGCCGGCC
>DEIP01000026.1:46438-47080 GCA_002352605.1 Desulfobacteraceae bacterium UBA2771
CGGTTGCGAATCATTTTGTTCCGGCGCCCCAGCCACTTGGGTAACGGCCCCAGCGGCCCGAGGGGGCGTTGTTTCTAATTGTCGGGCGGACCCATTGGGGTCGGCAGCGGGTTCAGACGTTTGGCTTGGCAACGCAGGGGGCATTGAGGGCACTTTTACCCTCACGGGCGCAGGGGCGGGAGCCGGTTCGCAAAAAAAACGCTGCGATTTGGTTTGCCAAATCAGGGCCCCGACCAAGATCACCAAAACAATCAGCCCGATCCAAACGACCGGGCGTTTTTTCTTTTGCAGAGAGCGCTCTTTTTCCATTGTTGTTACCTCCAAATTGAGTGGGCAATATGCCGTCGTGATACCGGCATTGACACACGAGCACCGCATCAATATAATTGCGTGCGTAAAAAGCAAACGCTATCTTTCTATCATGAGTCAACAATAAGCAAAAGAAGTAATTTGAAACCGCATATGGTTCAACCCATCTACCTGGATTACAATGGCACCACGCCCCACGACCCGGAAGTGATTGCGGCCATGCGGCCCTTCCTGGAAATCGAATTCGGCAACCCCTCCAGTTCCCACTGGTACGGCATCCGCCCCAAAAAAGCAGTGGAAGCCGCCCGCCGGCAGGTGGCCGGTTTGCTGGGC
>DEIP01000037.1 GCA_002352605.1 Desulfobacteraceae bacterium UBA2771
ACATCGTCGTTGTCCAATAGCCATTGCTTTCCCTTAACGGTTCAGTTTCGTAAGGAAAGTCAATCGGTAGACATTGGTATTTAGTCAATGCAATCAGGTTTATTAAAGGAGGATGAAATTAGGGGGAAAAAAAGAGGGGCAGGAGATTACTCTGTACCTCGTTATTTCCACCCATTTTGAGGGCCAAAAAATGGACATTTCCCCGTATCAAAATAGTGCTCAAATGAACGGGCGGTAGATAATTAGCTGATATTACGATCTGCCCGAAAACGAGAGTGTCCATTTTTATCTGAGAGCGTGTTTTTTTGTCTGAAACAACTGTANNTTCCCAGGGTATTTTGGATATGGAAAATTTTTGATGTAATGAGGTCTGTACTCAGTGGTTCAATTTTGGTTGGTAGGCATGATTAAATTCTGATTAGCGTTAGAAGCCTTGGTTGGAGAAAAACACGAATGACCATAAAACTTAGGCTGTTTTCGGGCCAACAGGCTATTTTTAGGCGTGTTATTTTTTAAATAAAAATAAAAACAATAAATTAAAAACGGACTCCAGAGAGCCCGATATTTAAACGATCTTACCACTGTTAATGTCTTAGTGTGGGCGGTGTCGCTTCGTCCAACAAGGCGCCTCTCGCCAGGCATATCGCTGCCCAACCCTTTTCAACCCTTTCTTGAAAAAGAAAAAAACCGGCCTTATTGTATAAATTGTAGAGCGGTTTGGTCTCTTCTGCTTTTAACCCGGAAAAAACGAGAATGCTGTCTGCGGGCATCTTTTTTTCTAATATCTCGCGAATGGCCATCAATGTCGGTGCTCTCAAGTTTGCAATAACCAGATCAAAAAAACCGGAACTGGTCATCAGATCGCCATTCAAAATATTGACACGATTTTCCAAATGATTGAGGATGACATTTTCACCCGCTTCAAAAACAGCACAAGGATCGGTATCAATTCCACAGACGGTGCCGATACCCATTTTTGCAGCAACGATTGCCAATACACCTGAACCGGTGCCAATATCAATAGCACGGAGAGACTTTTTTATACTTTGCCGGTTTAACTCGTGAAGGATAACGTCAATCAATTGTATAGCCAATCGAGTAGATGGATGCTCGCCGCCACCAAAGGAAGCGCCCCTATTCAAAGAAATTACCCATTGGTCCGCTGAATGGTTCCAAGAAGACGAAGACGGCTTGATCACCACATGTTCGGAAACCAATCGGGGTCGATCATATGATAATTCGATGAAAGAGCTCCCATAGTGGGATGTGAAAAACAACTCTCCGGCTTGAACCAGACCGGAGACCAAAAGCTTAAGATCTTTGGAATTGGTTTTGTACGTTTCACTAAAATGGCGTTTTAAACGGGAAAAATTGACTTTGAAGGGAGAATCGGCGATAAAACGAAGAATCAGATCGTTTAAATCAACCATCAGTAAGTACATTTCACGGCGATAGTTAGTGCCCATCCATAAATGGTTCTTTTTACCGATATCTGTGTTGCGCTCAAAATTTTATCCTCGGAATATCAACCATATGCACCCCAAGGGAACTTCCTTAGGGGCGCCTGCGTTACGAATTTTCGACCTGTGCAATATTTCTCCCAAGGTAGGGATGAGCCTGGCCAATTTTTCATCGTTCTTTATTTTTTCGGGTTCGCTTTGCTTTAGAAGCTAAATTGCTTGGTTTCTGAGTCCATGCAATAAAAGGGGGATAACATCTTGTAGAATTTCGTTTCGGATTAATCGCCCCCGCAATGACAGGCTCAAAAGCTCCTTGCATTTTTTAACCAAATGGAACCAATCCAGAATGATTCAACAATTGAGATACCATTTGAAACAACGACGAATGGTGTCGTTTAATACGGTATGCCCGTCGGTAAAAAACTGAAAGTGGTACCCAAGCAACTTGTTTAAAAGCAGACGCGCAATCAAATACCGTAGGGTCACTTTGATGCCGGCGCCAACCAACGAATAATGTTTCTGATACGCCCAGCGGCCGCTTCGACCATTTGTTCCGGCTAATACGGCTGGGTTGTATGATCCGAAAAGCTCTGGGTCACCATGATAGGCGCCGTCTTCTGCGAACCGATGCCGTCATAAAATATGCGTAGTCTTATTTTCAAGGTAATCAATCAGTTGAGCACCCTCGTTTTCCGTATTCGCCTGCAATGTGCGATAGGGTGTGCCGTCTATTGGTTGATACCGAACGCGATTGATCAATTGCGTGGTTGTCCGATAAGAATGCACCACATCGCCGAGAATGATAGCAATTTCTTTGAACCCAACCGTTCGATACCATCATTTTCCTTTAAACGATCAAAATCGACAGAATGNNCTGCGGGTGGTCGGTGATTTGCGGTTGGCAGGCAAAAACATTATCTGGTTATCCACAAAGCTGAAGTGATTAAGGGATAACCAACTGAATATATGTTGGTTTTACCTGGAAATGGCGGTTTTCTATGAATCGTCTGTATTTACAAATGGATAACGCAATGTCACTTCAGCTTTGTGGATAACCAGGAAACATTATTCACATCCCTCCTCCTCCAACAATTTTTTATGCCACTGAGCAAACTCGTACATGCCGACAAACCGGTCATCGTTATTAATGATACCGATTGCCATATCCAACGCTCCCCTGCCGTAGCTATTAGAATATGCTTCCAGGGGAATCGAATGCAAAAATTCCCGGACCAGCATTTGGGAGGTTCGCTGGCTTTTATCCTTACGAATATCGATTGGATCCTTTGGTTTTTCAAATGGATTCCAGTTTTCGTAGCCGATCTTCCTAAGGATGTGTTTTTGCCTGCGGGGTGACATCATTTCAAAAACAGCCTTTTTCTTTTCTTCACCTGAAAAACCGTTTTCCATTTTACCACCTTAATCTTGAATGTCCTGAGAATTTTCTTGGTCCGCTTTTATTCCGAGATAATCTTCATCGAAAACGGTCAACAGCGCCATTGATAGTGGCATCAACAGGTCGCCCATCTTTGCATGCTTGGACTTCAACACAGAAACAATTTCATCGGACAACGCATGGAGCTTGACGTTTACAGAATCCAGATTGACCGTGGGATAGGACTCACCTTCTTTAAATCCTGACAGCCCACACGTGTGACTCCGTCCACCAAAAGAAGTAGGAATGCCATAGAGCCGGCAGGTCAGCGGTCGGCAGTCATAAAGGTCGCAACGGTTATCCTCGTTTAAAAGGGGACAACGTATCCGTTCGGTAGCCATTTCAAGAAGAATCTGTTCTTCCGACTTTTCACCGGCTTCGACCGCTTTAAAAGCCTTTCGTTTCAACCGGTATATTTTTCGATCCGCCACGTTGGCGTCATCAAAAATCTCCAGCTTCCTTTCCTCAGCCACTTTTTCTAAAAATTGTCGGTTAATATAGAGCGCTTCTAAAAATGAAAGGTCGAAAATGGCATGGCAACAATCTGAGCACTCCAGTTTGCAGTTCACAAAATCCGAAAACTGTTGTCGAACATTTTCGAAAATACCATCCACCTGGCGGACAAGGGTTTCATATTTTTTAAAAACAGCATCCAATTCAGGTATCATATGTTAAGTTCTCCAACGAATGTTTCACGTGAAACATCATTTACCAATGCAAAATTGGCTAAAAATGTGATCATACAGATCCTCTTTATTTCGTTTTCCGGAAATTTCACCCAGAATCCGACCAACATTATTTAATATTTCAGAAATAAGTTCAAGCGGTGTTTCGTTTTTGCCGGCGATTTTGAATCGCTGAAGTTCCTGCATTGCATTTTCAAGAAGTTTAAGCTGCCTCATATTCGGGGTTACCCATTCATCATAGGAAATTTCTTTTTTCAAAACCAATTTTTCAAAAATAAGTTTTTTTAATTCATCGATGTTTTCTCCGAATTTAGCAGAGACCCGAATAAAAGGTATATCCTTAATTCTTTGTTTGATAAGAGAAACGGAAATTTCATCAGCGATATCATCCTTGTTACAAACGACAATGGTGTTAAAAAAGGCAAGTTCTTCAATAAGGCAATTTTCAAAATCCTTAATGTCGCGCGATCCTTCCAATACCAGCAGAATAATATCGGCAAGATCAATCTGATCACGCGCTTTTTTAATACCCATGCATTCAACAGGATCTCGGGTCTCATGAATACCGGCCGTGTCGAAAATAACAACCGGCACACCGTTGATTGAGATATATTCACGCACAATGTCTCTGGTGGTACCGGGAACCTCTGAAACGATGGCGGTTTCCTTTTCCACCAACTGGTTTAAAAGACTTGATTTACCTACATTTGGTACACCGACAATGGCTAAGTGTAACCCTTGCCGATAAACAAAGGTGTCTTTATGTCGTTGGATCAGCGCCCCAATCTCCGGAAGAATAGATTGCCTAACCACTTCTTCTACTTCAGTAAAAATGGGTTCATGTTCCATATCTGCCGAAAATTCAATGGCGGTTTCACATTTCGCTTGCAATGCGGTAACGGATCTCATCAGGCCCTCGACAAGGTCCCGTATTCCCCCTGCGACTTGTGTACTTGCTATTCGAGCGGCGGTTTCACATGGGGCATTGATAAGGTCGATTACTGCCTCGGCCTGGGTAAGGTCAATTCGACCATTGAGGAACGCACGTTTGCTGAAATCTCCTGCAGCGGACAAAACAGCTCCGGCATCGAGGACAGCACTTAAAATGCGGTCGAGTAGGACGAAACCTGAGTGGGAATGAATTTCTACGACATCTTCCCGTGTAAAACTTTTGGGACCCTTCATGTAGATAGCCAAGACTTCGTCGATGATCTCCCTGGTGTCCGGTTCGATAATAAATCCGTAGTATACCCGATGTGAAGAAATGACTTTATCCTCAGTCGATTGGCTCGTTTTGCGATTGGTTTTCGGCTTCGTTCGAACAAAAAGACGTTTCAGTATTTGGTAGGATTGGGGTCCGGATACCCTTATGATGCCGATACCACCGGCTCCTAAAGGTGTCGATATGGCGGCTATCGTTTCGTTGGTCATGAATCACTTCTTATAAGTATGTAACCGTAAGCTTTTTATATGTCTTTTTTAGTTTTTCTTCGCTTTGAACCATCTGCATTTTTGGGAAAAATCATCAACTTTCGAAAATACCCATCGCCGATGCTTTGGGTCCTCACCGCACTTTCATCTTTCAGGTGGATATGGATGATGCGACGATCGTGTGCATTCATTTGCCCGATGGTTACCGGTTTTTTTATCCGTTTCGCCTTTTCAGCCATACGGGAGGCCATTTCTCGTAGATTGCTTTTACGCTTTTCGAGATACCCCTCCACATCCACGACGACACGAACCCGGTTCGTACTTTTTTTATTGATCATTTTTTCAAGCAAATATTGAATCGCTTCCAGGGTCTGGCCCCTTTTTCCAATGAGTACACCACTGTCCCCTCCTGAAATGGAAAAAAATAGTTTATCTCCTTTTCGAGACAAATTGACCACGGCTTCGGAAGTGATTCCATCAACTATTTGCTGTAGTGCCTGTATTCCGGATTGGATAATGGTTTCATCGATTTTTGGCGGCTCAACAGAATCCGGGGTTGCTTCGACGATGGATGTTTGCTGAATCGGATCAATGGCAGACTTTTTCTCAACCGGTGTGGATCGATTCGTTTTGTTATTCTCGATGTCGACAAATACTTTAATTTTCGCTTTTTTTACACCTACAAGTCCGAAAATACCACTCGACCCATAGGCAAGTACCTCATGTTTAATTTTTTCGGCTGGAAGATTAAGATCTTCACTTGCTTTTTTTAGTGCTTGTTCAATGTTTTTTCCTTGAAATTCGTAGGATTTGGGCATTTTGCCTCCGGAATTAAGCAGTTTTCTTTTGGACATAGTATTGCTGGCTGATAGAAAGTACATTGTTTACAAGCCAGTATAACACCAGCCCAGATGAGAAATTTATAAAGATAAACGTGAAAACCACGGGCATTAACATCATCATTTTGGCTTGGGTGGGATCGCCTGGGGGGGGGGACATTTTTTGTTGAAGTAACATGGTTGCGCCCATGATAATGGTTAGTACCGGAATCCCATAGGGCGGTTCCATAAATGGGATTGAGAAGCCAACGTCGAAAAGGCGATCGGGGGCTGACAGGTCGTTTATCCATAGAAAGAACGGTGCATGTCTGAGTTCAATCGCTTGGTAGAGCATCCGGTAAAGTGCGAAAAAGACGGGTATTTGAAGAACCATTGGTAGACATCCGCCCATTGGATTGACTTTATAGGTCCGATACAAGGCCATCAGTTCCTGATTCATTTTTTGTTTGTCGCTTTTATGTTTTTCGCGAATTTCCGTCATCAGGGGTTGAAGCTTTTTCATTTCACTCATGGACTTGTAACTCTTGTTGCCCAGTGGCCATAAAAGGACCTTCGTGAACATGGTGAGAAGAATGATCGCTATTCCGTAGTTGGGAACCACGCCGTGTATTTTGTTCATGAACCAGAGGCACGGTTTGGCGATGATATTAAAAAAACCAAAATTCAGCGCCTTTCCAAGATCGTGGCCAAGGTTGTTTAACAGGTCCATGCTTTTTGGCCCCATAAACACAAAAAACTGAAACGCTTTCTGTGTTCCCGGAGAAATTTCAAACATGGGGTTCACCAGTCGGTTAACAACCATGTTGTCGACGATGGCCAGTTTAATACTACCGTTGATTTCTGACCCGGGAATAATACTTGAAAGAAAATATCGGTCTTCAACACTGATCCACTTGATCTTCCCTGTATACTCATCCTTGTCTTTTATTTTTTTAGATTTTATTTGTACAAGCGCGTCGTTAATCAATGCACTAGGCCCAACAAAACCATATCCTTTATTTTCTTCGATGGGTTTTCGGACGGAGAGAACCAGCTGATCTTTCATTACCCTTTGCGATCCATTTTTCAAAAGGACTTTCAAATCAATAAGATAAGAGTTTGGATCAAAGGTGTAGATTTTGGTGAGGCCGCTCCCGTCGTCGGCAACCCAGTTGAAGGTAAGGGATTGTTTAGAATCACCTATCAACAGGCTGTCTTCCGTCTGGGATACGGAGAAAATGGCGTCATCCAAACCGCTTAACGATTTTCCCGATAGCGATGTGAGGATCTCCCCATTATTGAATGATCGAGGGATCAGTTGTTTGTTTGCTGAATCGGCATCGACAGATTCACGGTATTTTTTAAGCACGTAACTGCTAAAGGATGCGCCTTTGGCAGAAAGACGAACCGTGTAGAAAGGCGTTTCAACGGTGATTTCCCGTCCCGGATTTTCTACGACCGAGGATCCTTTTATTATTTCGGCATCTTTGGGAATGATTGCGGTGGTCGTTGTCTCTTCGGGGCTGTAGGCGGCCTGTTCCTCGACAATTGGTTTTCCGGTCGGTACCGCTTCCTGGGGGGCAATTGCCGGCTGCCGGTCAACAAAAAACATGCTCCATACAAATAGCACCAGGAAAGACAGACCAATGGCCAGCAGCAGTCGAAGTTGTTCCATTTTATTCTCCTTGACGCCAAATTGCATCAACAATTGCTAAAGATACCTTGATGGTTTTATTGTAATGGCCAAAATATTTCGTAGAAGGCGGTCACGGCGGGCGTAATAACCGAGCGGGTCAAGTGTCGAATGGGAAGAAAGATTACGGGACCGGATCAAAACCTCCCGGGTTGAACGGATGGCACCGCAAAATTCTATTTATCGCGAGCCGCCCTCCCCTGTAAACGCCGTAGGAGGAGATGGCCTGATAAGCGTATTCTGAACAAGTCGGAACGAATCGGCATGCCGGTCGCAAAACGGATGATATTGAAATCTGATAAAACTTAATTAGTAGTAGTGCCAGCGTCTTCATCATACCCGAGTACGGTTTTTTCGGCGATTTTCTCGAAAGAAGATGCGAGATGGTTTCTGATCACCGCAGCGCCGACCCTTCCAGACATTTGCCTGGCGATGACATTTATATCCAGCCGGTCCGGCAAATGGCTTCTGTTCAATCGAAAATATTCGCGAATGATTCGCTTGATCCGGTTTCTCGTTACGGCCTTCCCGACTTTTTTAGAGACGGTAATACCAAGGCGACATCTTGAAAATTGGTTTTTTCGGGAGACGAATATAAAGCAGGCACTGTAATGGCGTGTCCCTTTTTTAGACAACACCCGGTATTCCATGGATGTTCGTATTCGATCCGCCTTGGTAAATGTCAAACGATTCAACGATATAGACCCTTTTCCCACGGATGTGAAAAAATATTTTTTTCACATGGTATCCGATAAAGGCGCTTCATCGACAATTCAGTTAAACCGCCAATCGTTTTCTGCCCCTTGCCCGTCGACGGTTAATGATGCGTCGCCCCGCCTTCGTCGACATTCTTTTTCTAAATCCATGGGTTCGGGCGCGTTTGATTCTGCTCGGTTGGTAGGTACGTTTCATTGTTTAAATTCCTTGTTTCCCATTATTTAATACCAGTGCATACCAATATCATTTTTTGAATCGAGTACTCTAACCACAGGAAGACGATGGTGTCAAGCCGCAAATTTTCCCCATTGGAGAGAGCAGCGATCCCTTCTAATGACGGTTTATCCCAAATTAGAGATGCACTGACTTTCGGATTTCAGTCATGTGCGGACTCAATTACTTCGAATGCTTCCATGTGATACCGGGTGTCCGGGTATATAACGATTTGTTTTCCAATTGTCTTTTCCAATCCGGGGATCAGCCGATTTTCTTCCCCATGAAGAAAGTCGGCAACTTCCGGATTCACCCGCAGGGTCAGCCTTGAACCGGTCATATCCGCAGCATATCTCAATATTTCGCGATAAATTGAATAACATATTGTTTTAATAGATATAATATATCCTTCTCCATCACAATAAGGACAAGGATCACACAAAAGCCGGGTTAGGGGTTTACGGGTTCTTTTCCTGGTCATTTGAATAATACCCATATCAGATATCGGAAGGATATGGGTCTTGCTTCTGTCTTTGGTAAATGCTTCATTAAGGGCGGAAAAGACTTTTTCCTGATTCGACTTTTTTTCCATATCAATGAAATCGATGATTATGATTCCACCAATATCCCGTAAGCGAATTTGGTAGGCGATCTCTTTGACAGCCTCCAGATTGGTTTTTAAAATAGTTTCTTCAAGGTTGTATTTTCCCACATACCGTCCCGTATTCACATCGATAGCCACCAATGCTTCGGTGTGTTCGATAACGATATACCCCCCTGACTTAAGCCATACTTTTCGCTTCAACGCCCTGGAGATATCTCCTTCCAGATTATACGAATCAAAAATGGGTTCATTGCCCTCAAACAACTCCACGGACTCTTTCAGAGATGGATTAAAGGTATCCAGAAACGCCAGGACCGATTGGTAATCCTTTATCGAATCAATAACAAGTTTTTCCGCCTCTTGCAGCAACAGGTCTCTAACCGCCCTAAGACTAATGTTTAACTCCTGATGAAGAAGGGACGGGGTAGCGGCAGTCTGATATTTTTTTTGAATGTTACACCACAGGTCTTTTAAAAAGCCCATTTCGTAGGCCAATTTTTCTTTTTGAACCCCCTCTGCCGCAGTACGAACAATATAGCCCAATGAACTGTTATTGGATAACTCGGAAACGATATTCTTGAGCCGTTGACGTTCTGATTCATCCTCGATCCGTCGTGATATACCGATATGGGAGGATGTGGGCATCAATACCAGAAAGCGCCCGGGTAAAGAAATATTAGAGGTGATCCTGGCACCCTTGGTGCCGATGGGAGATTTCGAAACCTGAACGAGAACTTCCTGTCCCTCTTTGATCAGATCTTCTATATTTTCTTTGTCTTTTGTGGTGAGCGTTGCCTCGTGCCCATTTTCGGAACCCGGATCTTCCTCAACATCGTTGCAACTGAAAGCGTCTTCCATATCTGCAAAATTATCGCGGACCACATCATCTACATAAATAAAAGCCGCCTGATTTAACCCGATATCCACAAAAGCCGCCTGCATTCCCGGAAGCACCCGCTGAACACGGCCTTTGTATATATTACCGGTACTGTCCCGGCTTCCCTTTCTTTCAATGAAAAGTTCAACAATGGTTTCGTCTTCCACGAGAGCGACCCGGGTTTCATGGTCAGCCACGTTGGTAATAATTTTTTTATACATAATTTACTTGCTTTTAGTAATTATTGCGGTGAGGATCTGTCGATCTGTCAGATTAAAGACCGTTTTTATCACCCGAGCGGGTCTCATCATCAGGTTGTTATCGGTTCCGAGGGTCATAAAAACATGATGCTCATCCACCAGTCTAATTTTGCTTACCGCCTTTTTTAAATTAACAACAACCAACTTGCCTTTCTTGCTTTTTCTTTCAATAGTTACGCTTTGTTGACCAAAAAAACAGTCTAAATCGTTTTGCCGGAAAAAGCCATCTTTTAGTTCGACCCGATAATCCTGCTTGGCCTCCATGCGCAACCGTTTCGTCGGATCATGAAATGAGCAGCCGGTAATATCCAGTCCTTTGGGCATCTGTCGTTGCAGACGACGAATAAAATCCTCCGAATTCATTGATTCGGTCAAGATGACCAACATCTGTTCTTCTTCGCTTTGCATCCCCATCGGCAGCGTATCACCAAAAGAGACTTTGGGCATGGGGTGGAACCCCTGGGAATATTTTAATGGAATTTGCTCCCGCCGTAAACTTCTGATAAAGATTTTAACCATCTCAAGGTGGCCCAAGTAGCGTGCAGCACCCATTTTTTTAAAGTTTACCAAATATTTAACAGTGGTTTCAGACCTTACCGGATCACCAACTGGATGTTGGGATAAAAACTCATTTTTCCGACTATGGAAAGAGATCGGTTTAAGTGAGGCGAAATCACAAACGCCGCAGCCACTGCAGCTTCCGGTTCGACAGTCATCGGTGATTTTACCTTTTGCAGCATTTCCTTTTTCCTTAAGAAGGAAAGACCTATCCACACCAATATGGATATGATCCCACGGCAAAGATTGTTCCGTATTTGAAAAACCGTCTGTGTAACATTTCGAATTTATACCACTTTCATCAAAAACCCGTACCCATCGGTCATAATTAAAAAAATCGGTCCACCCATCGAAGCGGCAGCCGCTTCTCCACGCCTTGATCAAGACTTGGTTTAGCTTTCTATCACCTCGGGCCCACACCCCTTCGATCGTACTGACCCGGGGGTCCTGCCACTTCAACTGAACACCAGGAAGTTTCAGGTTTGTTTTCAACCAATTAATTTTTTGCATGGCTGTATCAAGAGAAATCTGTGGCTCCCACTGAAATGGTGTGTGGGGTTTTGGCACAAAAGTAGCCACACCAACGTTTATTTTTCCGTTTCGTTTGATTACTGTTTTCAGCCGTTTCACCAGAGCCACAATGGCTTCCAGATCAACTTGCGTCTCGGTAGGAAGACCAACCATAAAATAGAGTTTGATCACCTTCCATCCGAGGGAAAAGGCATTTTCTACTGTTTCGACGATATCCGTTTCATTAATATTTTTATTGATCACATCTCGCAGGCGCTGACTTCCAGCTTCCGGTGCAATGGTGAATCCAGTTTTTCTGACTTTTCGAACCAGTTCCATCAATTCGGGGGTCAGTGAACCGACCCGCAAAGACGGAAGGGAAATTGCCACCCTGTCCTTTTGCCCGAACGCCATAATTTTTTTCATCAACGGCGCGATACAAGAGTAGTCCCCTGTGCTCAAAGAGAGCAAGGAAAGATCTTCATACCCGGTCTCTATTAATGATTGCCGCACTGAAGAGAGGACGGATTCAGGATGGCGTTCACGCACAGGTCGATATATCATACCGGCTTGGCAGAACCGGCACCCACGGGTGCACCCCCGGGCAATCTCCATGCGCAGCCGATCATGAATCGGCTTTCCAAAAGGAACAATGGGTTTTGTTGGAATGGGTGCGTCGTTCAAGTCGGGAACAACGGTTCGCTCAACAAATCGGTGTGACCCTATTTTTGGATGCAGCCTTTGATTTCCGGTAGAATTAAATGAAACATCAAAGAAAGAGGGAATATATATACCTTTTATCCGAGACCAGCGGCGGAGCAGATCTTTCCGGTTTCGGTTATCCGATCGGCGCCAGGCCAACCACGCATCGGTGATCTGTAAAATCACGGCTTCTCCATCACCCACCACAACGGCATCGAAAAAATCGGCCACCGGTTCCGGATTGCAGGTGCATGGGCCACCGGCGATAACAAATGGATCACTTTCCTTTCGTCGGTTGGCAAAGAAGGATATGTTTGCAAGATCGAGCATATTCACCATGTTGGTATAATTTAACTCGTAGAGCAGGCTGAAACCGATAATATCGAAACTATTCAGCGGGGTTTCGGACTCCAAGGAACACAATGGCACCCTTTTTTCCCTAAGTTGTGCCTCCATATCAACTGCCGGTGCAAATACCCGCTCGGCCTGTATCTGATCTTGAGCATTGAGAATTCCATATAAAATTTGAATGCCGAAGTGGGATGTGGCAATTTCATATAGATCTGGAAAAGCCAGGGCGATGTGCAATTCGGTCTTACCCCATGCTTTTTGAATGCTATTTGTTTCACGGCCCAAATATCGGCTAGGCATCTGTATCAGCGGCAGGATCTCTTGAATGGATGTTTCGCTCATGTTATGTTTTCCAGGTTAAGGCGTAATTAAAAAAAGGGTTGAAATGACAAAGATGGCCATACAAATCAATAAAAAAATATTATTATTTCTGCTTGTGGGATCTTTGGTGTTTTTTTTTATTACCGTCAAAAATAGTTTTTGTATCGTCGTAACACGGGAAAATAATGTGGTTAGGGCGGTACGAAAAGTAAGCCCGGCAGTCGTCAACATAAGTTCACAATATGAAATACGCAAGAAATCCAATCCGTTTTCAGGATATGGCATGGATCCATTGTTGGAAAATTTCTTTCGTGATTTTTTCTCCCCTGAGCTTGAGCGCGGGGAAAAGCGAACCAGCCTTGGCTCCGGTGTGATCATTGATGGCAATCGTGGCTTTGTCTTGACCAATACCCATGTGATTGAAAAAGCCACGACGATCAACGTGGTCTTTAATGATAATCGCGAATTTGAGGCGACTATCGTGGGTATGGATCCGGATTCGGATCTGGCCGTCCTAAAAATCGAGGCGGACCAAGCGTTACCGGCCATACAGATGGGTGATTCAGGGGACATCATGATTGGGGAATCGGTCATTGCCATCGGAAATCCCTTCGGATTTTCCCATACCGTCACCACCGGTGTGGTCAGTGCGGTAAACCGAAGTATTAAAACCGCCGAACGGGTCTTTCACGAGTTTATTCAAACCGATGCATCCATCAACCCGGGAAACAGCGGTGGACCGCTGCTTAACATCAACGGGGAGTTGATCGGCATTAACACCGCGATCTACGCACAAGCCCGAGGCATAGGATTTGCCATCCCGATCAACCGGGCAAAACGCATCATCTCCGATCTGATCAATTACGGTGAGGTTGTTCGGGCATGGATCGGTATGATGGTTCAACCCCTCGATGTTGATCTTGCCGAATACCTCAATATCAAAAGTGATGTCGGTGTAATCGTCACCGCTGTGGAACCACAGAGCCCGGCGGCAAGAGCAGGTATGGTCGAAGGGGATCTCATCCTTTCCATAGACGGTTTGCCGATCACCGATATCTCCGACTATCACTCGAAATTGAAATCAATTTCAGTCGATCAGGCCATCTCGGTAAAATTAAACCGAAAAGGGAAAAAAGAAGAAATCTTAATCCAAGCATCTGTTTTTCCATTGGCTTTAGCACTAAAAATAGCCAGCCAGCGGCTGGGTATCACGATCGAAGACCTGAATGAACAAACCCGGACCAAGTATGGGATACGCATGCGCAAAGGGGTGGTGATCGTTAACATGCGCCGGGGATCCCATCTGGATCGTATCGGGGTGAGACCGGGAGACATTATTCGCCGGATCGGGGAAGAACGGGTGGATCATCTGACGGATTTTAAGACGGCCATCGTAAAATACCGAAATCAACCGTCGGTGGTTTTACTGATTCAGCGTGATGACCATCTTTACCATATCAATGCACCCATGAAGGATAATGGATAATGAAAAGAGAAAAAATTTGCGATTTGTTAAAAACCGAAAAACCAATTGACAATATATTGCTCAAGGGTTGGATTCGAACCAAACGGAACTCGAAGACCTTTTTCTTTATCGAGGTCAATGACGGTTCCTGTCTTAAAAACATGCAGATCATCGTTGATCAAAAAACACCACACTACAGCGAAATAAAAAAATTGACGACCGGATCGGCAGTGGCCGTATGGGGAAATCTGGTTTCATCCCGAGGTGGTGGGCAGAAATGGGAGGTTCAATCCACGAAGATGGATATTATCAGTTTAGCGCAGGAAACATTTCCCTTACAGAAAAAACGCCATACGGATGAATATCTGCGAACCATTGCCCACTTGCGGCCGCGCACCAATAAATACGGGGCTATTTTCAGAATCCGCAGCGAACTGGCCTGGGGGGTCCACCAGTTTTTCAAGGAAAAAGGATTCCGTTACATTCACACGCCGGTGATCACCGGATCGGATTGTGAAGGGGCCGGCGAGCTCTTTCGCTTAACGACGCTAAATCCCCCCATCCCGATGACCCCGGATGGTAAAATCGATTATTCGAAGGATTTTTTCGGCATGGAATCCAACCTGACGGTTTCCGGGCAACTCTCCGCAGAGATGTTGGCCCTCGCTTTGGGAGATGTTTACACCTTCGGGCCCACGTTCCGTGCTGAAAATTCCAATACCCGCCGTCATGTGGCGGAATTCTGGATGATTGAGCCGGAAATGGCCTTTTGCGACCTGAACGGTAATATGGATATGGGTGAGACCTTGATCAAGCATCTGATCACTTTTGTCATCGATAACTGTGCTGAAGATCTGGCGCTGTGTGCCCGGTTTGTCGATAAAACCTTGATGAAAACCCTTGAAAACATCGTTTCCGCAGACTTTGTGCGTATTCCTTACCGGACGGCCATCGATATATTGCTCGAATCCGAGCAGTCATTTTCTTTTGCGGTTGCCTACGGGGCGGATCTTCAATCGGAACACGAGCGTTACCTGACCGAAATTCATTTTAAAAAACCGGTCATTCTGTACGACTATCCCAAAACCATAAAACCGTTTTATATGCGTCTGAACGACGACGACGAAACCGTTGGTGCCATGGATATTTTAGTTCCACGGATCGGAGAATTGATCGGCGGTAGCCAGCGTGAAGAACGATTGGAGATGCTGGAAAAGCAGATGGCCGTATCTGACCTCTCCAGCGAAAGCTACTGGTGGTATCTGGAATCGAGACGGTTTGGGACGGTTCCCCACAGCGGATTTGGACTGGGTTTCGAGCGGCTGTTGATGTTGATTACCGGGGTGTCCAACATTAGGGATGTTATCCCCTTTCCCCGAACCCCGGGAAACATTGAGTTTTAAAATACAACACGGGGGATGTTTGGTGCAAGGAAAAGCCAATCAAATAAATCTTTTCCCCTCACCCCGAAGAGGCGAGGGCGTTTATGGCAAAGGGTGTTTCGCGGCGCTTGAGTACTAAGGACCCTTAGTCAGATAATACCGGCATCGGACCTCTTCACCCAGCCGATTTTGTCCTCTGTATAGCGGATCAGCAGGTGGGTGTCGGATTCGCGTTCGACACAGACCTTGGTGCCGGCATGCAGGACGAAGAGCTGGGTGGCGCTGTCGGTGAAACCGGAACGCACGGCGATTTGATTGGGCAGAATTACGGCATGCCGGATGTGGGTGGCCTCGACATAGTTAAAGACGGCCGTGGCGGTGAAAAGGATGGTCCCCGCGGCGATCAGAACGATGCTGGGGCGCAGGAGGCGTTTTTTGCGGATGGCCAGGACCGACAAGGCGGCCCACAGCGCCGCATTGAGGAGTACGGCGATCCAGCGAACCGTTCGCTGGGCCAATTGGTATTTCCAGAAAAAGAGAATGCGCAGCAGGGGCGATTGTTTCTCGCCGCGTTCATCCTTGGTGAGGGTCAGGGCATATTCGTAGTTAAAGCGCAGGTCCGGGTCGTCCGGCATGTGCGTTAAGGCCCGTTCGTACCATAACAGGGAACGGCCCAGGTCTTCGTTTTTCAAATAGGCATTGCCCAGATTGTAAAAGAGCATGCCGTTGTCCACGCCGCCGTCGGCCAGGCTTTCGAAGGCGGCGATGGCTGCCGGCCAGTCCCCGTTACGGTAGGATTCGGTGCCGTTCATGAAGGTGAGGGCGGTTTCGGATGCTGGGGTGACGGCAAGAAGGGCCAGAACCAGCACGAGTGCCGACGGGAGTATCACCAATCGTTTCATCGGGCCAGCCTCCGCACGGTCTGACGGGTCTGGTCCAGAAGATCGGCCCGTTTTGTAGCGTTCAGCTTGCCGCCCGAGTAGTTGAAGGATTCGATCGCTTCCAGTAGCCGTGCGGCGGCAGCGGCAGCATCCGCATCCCATCCGATGGATAGCAGATGGTCTTTTGCCTCGGTCCAGGTAAGAGAGGTGCCCGTCACGTCCCGCTTGCCGAGGATGGCCGACACCAGTGCCCGATAGAGAGCCGAGAGAAAGTCGGCGTCCGAGCTATCGGTGGCGGCTGCCATTTTCAGGGATTTCTTGGCTCGATCAGCCATGATCCGGCTCGGCGAGTCGTCCTTGCGGGCGATTTGCATCACGGTTCTGGCGGCCATGAACCCCAAGACCGGAATGGCCAGCAAGAGGCCAAACCACAGGGGCGGCAGGGATCGCCGGGGTTTCAAGGTGTCCATTCCCGTTTTCAGCGGCAGAATATCCCGGCCGGTAAATTCCACCCGTTTTTTCAAAGACAAGATTTGCGCAGGGGCGGCCCGGAATACCTCGATGTCGGTGGCTGTCGTATCGGATGGGGAGACGGTGAGGTCGAAGGTCGCTGTGGAGAGGGTCTGGTACGCGCCGGTCTCCACATCAAAATAGGCCAACGCGATGGGATCGATACGGAATTGGCCGGCCAGAATGGGAACCAGGGCCATGCGGAAGGTTTTGCTGCCCGCGTTGCCCTCCGGCCCCCGTTGGATCTGCTCTTCTGGATTGTCGGCGTAGGTTTTGAATTCCTTTGGCACCGAAATAACCGGGAGCGTGGCATCCATGATGTTGCCGGACCCACTGATGGTGACGGCCAGCGTGGTGGAGTCGCCCACCCGAATGTCCGTTTTGTCCAGGTCGGCGGCAATCTCAAAACGGCCCACCAGGCCGGCGAACGACGTTCCCGGCGGCGCGGGCGGCAGGGCCCGCACCTGGACCGCAATGAGATCGGTTTCAAGGTTGCGGGTGGTCATTTGGGTGCTACCGAAAAACGAATCCATGCCGGAAAAGGGCCGTGGCCGACGGCTGCGCTGCACAAGGCCCACCTGAAGCACTGCCGGTTCGATCTCCAGTGCCCCGGTCTTCACGGGAATCAGTATGAAAGTCACTTCCGTCACGATGAATTCCCGGCCGTTGATCACGGATCGATAGGATTTACGGTCCTCCAGTTCTTCGGCATTAAATCCGTTGAAATTCGGAGCCTGGAACTTGGCGTCGGCTACCTGGATGGCATTGAAAAGACGGAAGGTATAGATGAGCTGTTGACCGATCCAGGGCGATTGATCCGAAACCTCGGCGGATACATATACATCACGCTTGCCGCTGTCGGCAGGCGGCGCCCTGGAAACTGTGACACGAATGGGGGCCGTATAGTGGACCTTCCCGCCGATGGTCACCGGGATGGCAGGGATGGTCAGACGGCCGGTTTTTTCGGGAACCAGGACATAATTACGGATCAACTGCCGCGAGGTGCGGCCGTTGATCATCTGAAAACTGCTGCTGGTTCCGCGTGAAACGGTTTTGAAATCGGCGATTCCGGAAAGGTCGACCTCACCATCGCCGCCCTCGATGGTCAACCGCAAGGCGATGGATTCACCCACCGTGGCCTGGTTGCGGTCCACCACGGCACGCACGGTCGCCGCATCGGCGATTGCCGCCGGCGTTAAAAACAGCGCCATTGCCATGCTCAGATATCTGACCATTACCAGTCCTTCTCGACGGTCCGTTTACCGGTTATGGGCATCAGGGCTCGGCCCGGCTGATCCTGAAGGCGATTCAGCATCCGCTCGGCCTGCCCGGGGTCACCTGCCTGCTCGCCCGGGCTGGATGGCTGGGTTGGTTCGGATGGTTGCCGATCGTTTTGGGGTTCGTTGGCCTGGGCAGCCTGCTGGGCCTGCTGTTCGCCCATCTCATCTCCAAACTCGGGGCGTTGCCGCTCTCCTTGACCATCCGGTTGATTCTCTTGGGGTTCATCGGGTTGCTGCTGCTGTTTCCGATCCTCTGACGAGGGCGAATCCCGACCGCTTTCGGATTTCGATTGCCCCGATCCATCCGGGTCCTTTTTTTTCCCATCTTTCCGGTCGTCGCCCGACGCTTCCTGTTGCCGCCGTTCCAGAACCTTTTTCACAAATTCCAGGTTCTCTTTGGCCAAGCGGTCCTCGGCATCCATGGACAGTGCCGCCTCGTAGTTGCCGATGGCGGCGTCGGTATCGCCCCGGCGAAATTCGGTGTTGCCCAGGTTGTAAAGGGCTTTTTGTTTCAACTGCGCGTCGTCGGTCTCCAGTACCTGCTTGTAGTGCTCGGCGGCGGCTTCGAAATTGCCGGTTTTATAATAAGCATTGGCCACATTGTAAAGCATTTCAGATTGTTCCGGGTCGTTGAGCTGGGCGTCGGTGAAGTGCTTGAGGGCCTGTTGGAAGTCTCCTTTTTGATAGGCGTCAATACCCTCGCGCGAATCATTGGCCTCGGCCGATGGCAACGGCAGGAGCACCAGGGCAGCCAACAGCGAAAGCACCCGGCCTTTGCGGCTTACCGGCAGCATCAGTTCGGCAACGAGACAGAGCAGAGCCAGTGCCAAAGGCCACTGAAAGCGGTTTTCCCACACCTGCTTGCGTCCCGAAGAAAGGGTCTCCAACTCCATTTTTTTGCGGATTTCATCGGTGTAAATGGCATCCAGATCCATGTCCCCGGCCACCGAGCGTACGTAGGTGCCGCCGGTGACGACGGCCATTTTCTTGAGGGTGTTTTCATCCAGTCGGGAGAGAATAATCCGTCCGGAGCGGTCCTTTTTAAAACCGCCGGTGGGTTCGGGAATGGGCACCCCCTCACCGCCCCCCACACCGATGCAAAACAACTTGATCTCCTTCTCTTTCAACGTTTCCGCAGCCTTCACAGGGTCGCCGTCACCCGTGTTCTCACCGTCCGTGATCAGGATCACGGCTTTGTCCGAGGCGCTCTTGGGGTCGAAGTGGTTCAGGGTTGTTTCCAGGGCGCCGGTGATATCGCTGCCGCCCACGGGCAGGTAATCGGGCGAAAGGGCGTTGAGAAACAGATTAAAGGCGTCGTAGTCCAGGGTCAAGGGGCACTGAAGAAAGGCGGTGCCGGCAAAGGCCACCAGTCCCACCCGGTCGCCTTTGAGCATGGCCAACAGGTCGAAGACCTCCCGCTTGGCGCGCTCCAGGCGGGTGGGCTGGATGTCGGCGACGGTCATGGAGCGGGAACAGTCCAGGGCGATGATAATATCCACCCCCTGCCGGCGGATCTCTTGCCAGCGGTAGCCGTATTTGGGTCCGGCCAGGGCCACGGCGGTAAAGAGTACCGTACCCATAAGCAAGGATCCCTTGATCCAGCGCCGGCCGCCGACCGTGTCCGGGGCGATAACCGCAAGGCCGTGGGTGGACGCAAACCGGTTCGTGATTTCACGGCGCCGCCGCATGCCGTATCCGATCACCAGCAACAACACCGGCACGGCCCAGATGAAAAACAGCATTTCGGTATTGAAAAACGTCATGGGATGACCAGGTATCTCGTGTTTCGCAAAACGACATAAAAGGGCAGCAGTACCAGTGCCGGGATCAGCAGCCAGGGGTAGATCTCGTTGTATTCGGCGAAGATGTCCACCTTGACCGCGGTGGTCTCCATGGCATCGATGGTATCATAGATCTGTTGCAACCCCTCCAGATTTTCGGCCCGGAAATACAGTCCACCGGTTTTGTCGGCAATGGCCCGCAGGGCCGCTTCGTCGATGTTCACCTGCTGGTAGACATACCGTTCGCCAAACAGGGGGTCCTTGACCAGATAGGGCGCTTTGCCCCGGGTGCCCACACCGATGGTGTAGATCTTGACGCCCTTTTGCACGGCGATTTCACCGGCGGTATCCGGCGAGAGCTCGCCGGCATTGCTCTGGCCGTCGGTGAGCAGAATGATGATGTTGGACTTGCTTTCGACGTCCGCCAGCCGCTTCAAGGCGATGCCGATGGCATCGCCGATGGCCGTACTTTTCCCCGCGGCCCCGATCTCCAGGCGGTCCAGGATGCTGACCATGGTGTTGTAATCCCGGGTCAGGGGCAGCTGCGTGTAGGCGTGGGTGCCGAAGACCACCATGCCGATACGGTCACCATTGCGCTTGGAGACGAACGTTTCCACCACGCCTTTGACTGCCTCCAGCCGGTTGACGACGCGTCGTTTCTTCTTGAAATCGAGGGCGGCCATACTTTCGGACAAGTCAAGCGCCAACACGATATTGATGCCTTCGGTGAGCACTTCGGTGCGCTCGGTACCCCACTGGGGCCGGGCCAGGCCCACCACCATCAATCCGAGTACCGTGTATTTGATCGCCGGCACCAGCCATTGCAGTCGCAGGGCCGCTGATGAAGGAATGCCAGCGACGGGAAACAGGGCGCTGATGGCCATGGTGGGGGTTCGGTGCCGCCGGTAGCGATACCAGACCATCGCCGGCAAGAGCAGCAGGAGAAAGTGAAAATAGGGAGACGCGAATCGCAGCATGGGCTCACCCAATTGTTGCCTAAAAAATTGACGAAGCGCACATCAATCGTATTGATGTTTCCTTTGGTTGATTCAAGGCGCGTGACAGTATTTTCCGTTTCTTATCCCGCGGGAAGCGCTTTTATCGGAATCCTGCTTTCGGTGCTGTTTTCAGCATCCGCCCCCGGCGTTGTTTTTCTCACAAACTCGCGGGCAAAAAACAGGTCTGTTTCCATCTGTTTTTCCACCACCGGGTCACCGCCGAATTTCACGGGATCCATGGCCCGGCAAAGGCGCCTCAGCCGTTGGGCCAGGTCGTTGTCCAGACCCAGACCATCGATGCAGGGCAGGAACTCTTCGGTGGTCATCTCCGGCGCGCCCACCGTAAAACGCCCGAATACATATTTCCGCAGGATGGCCGACAAGCGAAAGTAAAAGGTCTTCCCATCCAGCCGGCGCACATCTGAAATCCGATCCAGGGCCCGAATGGCCGTCATTTCCGGGGGCAGTTCGGGAACGATGGTTTCGATATCCCGGTCCTTTTTGCGTTTTTTCCACAGCCACCAGGTTGCCGCCAGGAGCGCTACCGCTGCCAGGGCCAACAGGACCGGGACCAGCCAGGGGGCATCCATGCCCACAGAGAGCGGCGGCAGGATGTCGTGGATGTCGCTCATGGGCGCCGGCGTGTCCGGGCCGGGTGCATCGGCGCCTGCGGGTGGATTGGCCGGAGCGGTGTTTCCCGTGCCCATGGCCGGGATCGCCGACAAGATGGCCAACCAAAGAATCAGGCCGCCGCCGATGCATGCGATGCGTTTCATCGTCGTCGCCGCTCCCGGTATCTGAAATAACGTACCAGGGCATCGGCGGCATCGCCATCCGTGGGCATCTCGATGCAATCCATGTCCATGGCCCGGTGGGTTCGCAGAATCTGCTGGTGAACCGCCCGCCGGCCGGCCTGGTAGCGTTCACGGGTGGCCCGATCCGAAGCGTCCAGGTAGCGGAGTGCCCCGGTCTCCAAGTCCTGAAAGGCGATGATGCCGCCGTCGGGAAGTCGAAATTCTCCGGGATCGGTGACCAGTACGCTGATCAGTTCATGCTTGCTGGCGGCCGACCGTATCCGCAGGGTGGTGGTTCGACCGAAGTCCTCGGTGAGAAAATCGGAAACCAGGAAGGCCACGGTGCGTTTGCGGCACACCCGGGCCAGAAAATCAACGGCCTCGATGATATCGGTTCCGGTGTGTTCGGGCTGAAAAGTGAAAATTTCGCGGATGAGCCGCCACACGTGGGCCGATCCCTTTTTGGGGGGGATGTAGCGCTCAACCTGATCGGTGAACAAAATGGCACCGGCCTTGTCATTGTTGCGGATGGCGTTGAAGGCCAGGATGGCGGCGATTTCCGCGGTGGTTTCGCGCTTGATGCTTTCGGTGGTGCCGAAGCGGCCGGAGCCGCTCATGTCCACCAGGAGCATGACCACCTGCTCGCGCTCTTCCCGATACCGCTTGATGAAGGGTTTTCCCATGCGGGCCGACACCTTCCAGTCGATGCTTTTTACGTCGTCACCAGGAGAGTATTCGCGTACCTCTTCAAATTCAATGCCTGCCCCCCGGAAGACCGAACGGTACTGCCCGGCCATCAGCGTGTTGACCATGCGGCCGGTCTTGATGTGGACTTTTTTTATTTTTTTGATGATGTCGGGGGAGAGCATGGCGTTTACGGTACCTCCACCGAATCGAAGATGCGGCCGATGATACTGTCGGTGTCGACATCCTCGGCTTCGGCTTCATAGGTCAACAGGATTCGGTGGCGCAGCACCGTCGGGGCGATGGATTTCACATCCTGGGGCGTCACGTAGGCGCGTCCCTGCAAAAAAGCGTGGGCCCGGGCGGCCAGGCTCAGGAAAATGGTGGCCCGGGGTGAGGCCCCGAACTGAATGTAGTTGGCCACGTCGATGTGGTAGGCCACCGGATCACGGGTGGCAAAAACCAGGTCCACGATGTAATCCTTGAGCTTTTCGTCCATGTAGACGCCATTAATTAACTGTCCGATGGCAATGATTTCCGCCGGTTCCAACACCGGTTGCACGGCTTCCGGAACGTCGAAGCCCACCCGCTTCATGATCTCCTTCTCTTCGGCCTTGTCCGGGTAGTCGATGAGGACCTTGAGCATGAACCGATCCACCTGGGCCTCGGGCAGCGGGTAGGTGCCCTCCTGTTCGATGGGGTTCTGGGTGGCCATGACCAAAAATGGGTCGGCCAGCGGGAAGGTGGTGTCGCCGATGGTGACCTGGCGCTCCTGCATGGCCTCCAACAGCGCCGACTGGACCTTGGAGGGGGCCCGGTTGATTTCGTCGGCCAGGATGATGTTGTTGAACAGCGGGCCTTTTTTAATGGAAAAATCGCCGGTTTTGGGGCGGTAGATCTCCGTTCCCACCAGGTCGGCCGGCAGCAGGTCGGGGGTAAACTGGATGCGCTTGAAGTCGGCGTGGACGGTGTCGGCCAGGGCCTTAACCGCGCTGGTTTTGGCCAGGCCCGGCACGCCCTCAATGAGAATGTGGCCGCGGGTGAACAGCCCCATGAGCAGGCCGTCGATAAGATCCCGCTGACCCACCAGGACCTTACCGATCTCTTCCCGGATGCGGTTGACCACGAGATGCTTGGCTTCAATCTGTTCGTTCAGTTCTTCCAGTGGCACGGCTGTCTCCTTTTGCCCGTTCTCGTGTTGTTGCGCATGGACGTAGAATTCCGGAAGATGCACCCCGGTGTTCGGATTAACGGCAAAATAAATAAGGATTCGGTGGTTGTCAAGGCATTAGGAGGCAGACCCTTTTGCCGGTCAGGGCAGGGCCTCGATTTTTTGTATGAGCCGGCGGGCGTTCTCGATGTTCTCCCGGGCTTTTTCATGATCCGGGTTGCAGGCCAGGGCCATCTCCCATTCGGTGATGGCTGACTCGAGGTCCTCGTTGATGAAGTGTTTGACGCCGTTGCGGTAATGAATCTGGGCCAATTTGGCCAACCGGGTGCGGATCGTCGCTTTCAGGGCCGCACTGGCTTCGTGGCCTTCATCGGTTTTCTCCAGCAACTCCCGGGCCTCGAGAAAACGCTTGTGGTTGACGTGGTCCAGGGCCAGTCGGTAACGGGCTTCGACGGCCAGATCTCGAGCATCGGTGTGATCCGGTGCATTCCTGAACACGGCGTCGGCGCCATCGAGACTTTGCCGATAGCGACCCTGATTGAAATGTGCTTGTGCATCGGCCATTTTTCGCTTGTTTACAAGCGCTTGCAGCTTTTCCAGAACGACATCCTTTCCTGCGAATCCATCCGGAACCGTGGCAATGGCTTGCCTGGCGCCATCGAGCAGGCCCTTTTCGATTAGGGCTGTGGCCCTTTTCAGGTGGATGGTGTGGATCAGGACCTGGACGTCGGGATCGGCCGGATTCGCCTGTTCGGCCAGGCTCAGTGCACCCTCTATATCATTTTCGGCCATCCGCGCACCGGCTGCGGCCAATCGCGTGCGCGGCTTTTTTAAGCGGACCTTCTTTTGCGGGGTCTTTTTCAGTTTGGGCAGAATCAGCAGGGTGCCTGGTGTCAGCGTGTTGGCTTCCGGCAGATCGTTGAACCAGGCCACGAGAAAAGCTTTGTCTTCATCACCGAAGACGGTTTTGGCCACGGATGCCGGATGGTCACCGGGGACGGACAGGTAGACTGCCAGGGGAAAGGGTGAGAAATGGGTCTTGACCTGTTTCAGAGCCGGCTGAAAGGCGGGATCCAAGCGCAGGGCCACCAAAAAATGGTCGCGGGCGGAATCCGGAGCTTCCTTTCTTAGTCGCTCCAAACCCTTTTGATAATGGGCTTGAACCGCCTCGACGAGCTTGTTTTCGAGGCGTTCGATTTCCCGGGTGGCTGCTGCCCGATCGATCGCTATCCGGTGAACCTGCCGCCAGTGGTCCAGTGCCATGGTGATTTCACCGCGTGCTTCCAGTTCGCGAGCCCGTAAACGGATGTCGTCCGTTTCTGCCGACGACCACCGGGAACCGGCATGCAGGAAGGTCGACACTGAATCCATCGTACCGGAACAGCCGCAAACAAAGGCGATGGCCATGAAGGCGATCAAAGGCAGCCAAGGCTTCATGGCTTGAGATCCGTCACGATTAAGGTCGTGAGCATCCTACCCAACAGCTCCGGGTCCATCCGGCTATCGATGGCGATCCGGTGGATGCCGAACCGGTTGGCGAAAAAGGGATTGTCCCCCGATGAGCGGATGAAGGCGCCGGAAAATCCGAACTTGGCTGCCATGGCAGATACCAGTTCGTCGGTGCTGCCGTGCGGATAGGCCAGAAACAGGCAGGGCGCCGCCAGGTGTGTTTCGATCGCTTGGCGGGCCAGACGCAGTTCGGATTCCACCGATTCGAAATAGGCTTTAAACGTTTGTCCGTTGATTCGATCGGTCAATGCGCGTCCGCTTTGTCCCCGGCAAGCGATGGTGAAGCCGTCTTCGTTTAATTGTTTGATCTGGTCCCAGGTCATGGCTCCCTCAACGCCCACCTTCCCGGTGGCCACGAACAATGTGGCCGTCAATCCCAGTGCTTTCAGGATGGGTACTCCCAGATCAAAGAAAGTTTGGGATTCGGTATCTGCGGTAATCAAAACCGACCGGTGGGGCAGCTGGCCGGAAAATTCCATGAAATCAACTAACTGGGTTGGGGTGATGGCCGTGAAACCTTCGGTTTTCAACCAGCGCATCTGACGGTTGAACGCCGAGCGGAAAACCTGCTGTGTTTGCTGCAGTGACGCGCCAATGTCCGAATAGGCCAGCACGGGAACGGTCTGATAGCCGTCAGGGTTCAAGCCGCCGGGCCGAAACGGGGCCACTGGGACCATGACCGCCTCACCCCCGGAAAGGGCCTCAATGCCGTTGTATTCAAGGATCGTCCATCCCCTGGACGCATCGTTTAAATAACGCCGGGCAATGCCGGTCGGGGTGTCTCCCCGGCGGGCTTTCACCAGAAGGGGCAGCGGTGAGGAGGGGCCGGTGTGGGTCTCTTGGCCGGAAAGGACCGGGGGAAACAGGCCGCTACCAACCATCAGGACCATGCAGGCGATCAACCGGCAAACCGCGGTAACAGCCACTTTCCAGACTTGCTGTCGCGGTCCGACGGCATCTTTAATCGGCGGATTTGACATGGGCCCTCTGTTTGATGAATGTGACACGAAAGGTTTTCACGGGTGTGATTTTGCCCTTTATGGTACGGGGGCCCACCGGTTCCACCCGGATCAGTTCGCCCAGGGTTTCACAAACCGTATCCGTCACCAGAACGTCGCCGGGGCCGGCCAGCCCGCTGAGCCGCGACGCCAGGTTGACCGTGTCGCCGATGACGGTGTATTCCATTTTGGCTTGGGAACCGATGTTGCCGGATACGACGCGGCCGGTGTGGATACCGATACCCACGGATGACAGCATCGCGTTACCATGGATGCTGTGTTGCTGCAACTGATCCATGAGGTCCAAGGCGGTGCGTACGGCCCGTTCCGTATGATCATTTCTAAACACCGGCACCCCGAATACGCCCAGCACGCAGTCGCCAATGAATTTATCCACGTAACCCCCGTAGTCCAATATGGCGCGGGTGGCGATTTCGAAATAGGTGTTGAGCATCTCCACCACCATCTCCGGCTCCCGCTCTTCGGCATAGGCAGTAAATCCGCGGATATCGGCAAAGAGAATCGTGGCCTCGTTCTTGTGTCCCTTGAGCCAGGTTTTTTCCGGATCGGCGACAATCATTTCCAGAACTTCCTCGCCCACATATTTGCCGAAGGACTGGCGTGTCAGCGTGTGCCGAAAAAGTTCTTCGCCCATCCGGTTGAATGCGGTGGCCAGGTTGCCCAGTTCGTCTTTGCGGTTGAGCGATACCCGATACCGGTAGTCGCCCTTTCCAATGGCTTCGGTTGCCGCCACCAGCTGCGAGATGGGTCTCGCAAAACGAACACCCAGAAAGGCGGCGATGGCCAGGCCGACGGCCATCACCACCAGGGTCATGAACATGATGGATCCTTTTTCCCTGTCCACCAGTTGTTCGATAAAATCCAAGGATACACCCACATGGACGGTTCCCACGGTCTTGTCCTGAAAGACCACTTCACGGGTCAGGTTCAGAATCTGCTCACCCGAACCGGTGACGAGAGAAAAATAGGTGATTTTCCCACGGGTCACCAGCGGCGCCGTGGGGGCGGGAGATGCCAGAATCGTCCCGATTCGATCAACATCGGTATGGGCCCGGATCAACTCCCGGGTGTCGGTTACCACGGCATAACGCAACCCCTCGGTCTCGGTGGCCTCTTTGATCAGGGTGTTGAGGCTGAGAATGTCGTCGTCGATAAGCGGAATGCGGGCGTTGTTGACGAAATAATTGAGGCTTACCGTCCCCACGGTTACGGTCTGGTCGAAAAGCCGCTCCTTCTGCCTGCTGATGACCAAATAGCTGAAAGAGACGATGGTGACGGTGACGATTAGCAGGGCACCGATGCTCAGCTTGAGCCAGATGGGGATGGCCGGCGCGGGAAGCCGCTCGGCCAGGGAGCCGCGCCGGTGGAGAATGAGTTCACGGATGTTATCCGACAGGGAGGCAACCGAGATTCTAAAGTTCTCATTGATGGCCGCCACCACGGCCGCCTCGGAGGCCAGCCCCAGCTCGGTTATCATGTGGCCCAGGCGAACGGCCTGACCGGTTTCGATCAATCGCTGACGCTGGGCATCCAGGGCGGTCTCCAGTTGTCGGTCGCTGAGGATACCGCGGTCCACGAGCACCTGGCCCAGTTGCATGTCGCCCGGGGATCGCCGCCGGAAAAGATGTTGGAGGCCCGAAAACAGCCTGTTGGGTATTCGCTGCATGGCTGCACCATTTCGTAAGGAAGGTCGGGGCGCCGTCTATGTGATAGCCGACACCGAACTGTACGGAAGTATAATGGGGGGGGGCGGCCGGTGTCAACACGCAGCTGGGGAACCGTTGACAGGCCGGTGCCTGAAGGCTATCTCACAACGACGCGGAAACAAAAAATAGCCAGGCGGTTACTCCCTTCGAAAAGACGGTGGAAGATGAAGACGGCCGATGACATGATCCAGGAAAAAGGAAGCGAATTTGGCTGTGTTCCGGAAGGAACCATTGTGCTGGATGTGCTGGAAAAGATGAACGCGCGTAAATTGGGCGCCATTCTGGTCTCCTGCGACGACAAGCCGGCGGCCCGAATCCAAATGAACCGATTCCAAAACACCGCATTTCAACCGTTCCGCCGAAGGCGGACAAGCATCGGTGTTGGGCTCACACCTTAACCCTCGAAATATGTTATATATTCCTCCGGTTAAAATGATCGCCCGCCTCGATCTTGGCTGAGCTACGGCATCTTGAAACATTCTCACAGATGTTGCAACGATGCACAATCACTTGTAGTTGCTGATGGTCAGGCGGTTTTCGGCGACCGGGGAGGACTCACCAGGGCCTCCCCGTCGAGCACTTTTTTCCCTTCTTGATTGACGCAGGTGGTTTTCAGGCGTACTTGTTTTTTCTCTTCCATTTTTTCGATCACCTCCACCTTTGCGGTGACCGTATCCCCGATGTATACCGGTGCGAGAAAATCAAGTGTCTGGTGCATATACACTGTTCCCGGGCCCGGCAGGCGCATACCGATTACGGCGGATATGAGCCCGCCGAAAGCATGCCGTGGGCGATGCGTGTCTTGAAGAACGTGCCCTGTGCATAGGTTTCATCGATGTGCGCCGGGTTGAGGTCGCCGGAGATGCCGGCAAACAGATAGACGTCCGCATCGGTTACGGTCTTCGAAAACCGATCCGAATCCCCGGTTTTTAGTTGGTCGAAAGTTTCCCCGATCATATCTGTTCCCCTTGGCATGGTCTCCCCTTTGCGTTTCCGGCGGGTCGTGTCTTAAAAGAATTCTTCCGCCCGCGTAAACGCCTCGTCCACGGTTTTCTTATAGACATCGCGACCTTTCCTAAAGGCATCCACCCACTCCGAAATGGCCTTCTGACCCGCTTCGGGTAATCCGGTAGACTGATTAAGCATGGTGCTGGCCAGGGTTTCAGTCTGGTCCTGAACCATGACCATGGCGTTAAATGCATTGTTGAAGGCACTTT
>DEIP01000107.1 GCA_002352605.1 Desulfobacteraceae bacterium UBA2771
TGCGCGAGCCCTAAGGGCCTTGGAGTCTGGTTATTTGGAAGTTAACAAGCAGGGGACGCATAGTGGGCAAATTATTTGGAACTGACGGTATCAGAGGCATCGCCAACCAATACCCGTTGGATTGCGAAACTGCTCTGAAAGCGGGAAGGGCCATTGCTGCTTTTTTCGATGGCGAGAGGCATGTCTCCGGCCGCTTTTTAATCGGCCGGGATACACGCATTTCAGGGGACATGCTCGTCAGCGCGCTTTCCGCCGGCATCTGCTCCATGGGAAAAGATGTTTGTCTGGCCGGTGTTATTCCCACACCGGGGGTGGCATACTTGACTTCAACCAACGGATTTGATGCCGGCATCATGATTTCCGCCTCTCACAATCCATTTTACGACAACGGCATCAAGCTATTTAAAAGTGATGGACACAAGCTCTCCGATGAGGCCGAGCATTCCATTGAACAACTGATTGAAGATCATGATTCGCTTTACAAAAAAAGCACGACACTCAAACACGTTGGTACGATTCACCACATCGATGATGCCCGGGACCGCTATCGCCGGTTTTTGCAAAATAACCTCTCCACCGGCGCCTCTCTCGCTGGGATGAAGCTTGTCGTCGACTGTTCCAATGGTGCCGCGAGTGTGATCGCACCGCTGCTTTTCGAAAAACATGACGCAACGGTGAAAACCGTTTTTTGCAAGCCGGACGGAATCAATATTAACGACAACTGCGGGTCCCAGCATCCGGGTGCGCTGGCCAAGATGGTCTTGGCTGAAAACGCCGACTTGGGTTTGGCCTTCGATGGAGACGCCGATCGATTGATTGCGGTGGATGAAAAAGGAACGGTACTTTCCGGAGATCAAGTGATGGCCATCTGTGCCCGAGATATGCAAGAAAAAGGGCAGCTGGCCAACCCGGTGGTTGTTACTACGGTCATGAGTAACATGGGCTTTGGCATGGCACTTAAGAAAATGGGGATCGCTCACATCAAAGCCAAGGTCGGCGACCGCTGTGTCATGGAAGCGATGCGCAAGGTCGATGCTGTTTTGGGTGGCGAAGATTCCGGACACATGATCTTTTTAAACCACCATACGACGGGAGACGGCATGCTGGCAGCCTTGAAACTTTTGGAAGCCATGCGATCATCGGGCAGAACGTTGTCCGACCTGGCGACGGTAATGACCGTATATCCCCAGTGCCTGATCAACGTGAATGTCAAATCGAAACCGGAAATTGATACCATCGGTGAAGTCATGCGGGAAATTGACACCGTTGAAAAGAAACTGGGTGTCCAAGGCCGAGTGCTGGTTCGTTATTCGGGTACCCAGCCACAATGCCGCGTGATGGTGGAAGGACCCACCGTGCAGGAAACCAAGGCCTTGTGCCGACAGATTGCGGCGGTGGTTGAAAGGGAATTGGGATAAGGCCGGCCCGGCATAGAGGGCATATACCCATAATTAAAAAATAAAAAATCCCCCGGATGAGTCGTTTTTCATCCAGGGGATTTTTTATTTAGTCGCGGCTTCCGCCGAAAATCATCAGCAGGTATTGGAACATCAGAATGAAATCCAGGTAGAGGGTCAAGGCGCCAATGATTGCGCCTTTTCGGACCACTGCCGCATCCAGCCCGACCGGTTGGGAAACGGCCATGTTTTTAAGCTTCTGGGTGTCGTAAGCAGTCAACCCGGTGAAAACCAGCACGCCGATATAACTGATAATCATCTGCATGACGGGGCTTTTCAGGAAAATATTAACGATGGACGCAATGATGATACCGATCAACCCCATAAACATGAAGCTGCCCAGACCGGTCAGGTCGCGTTTGGTCACCCAGCCGAAGACGCTGCAAACGGAAAAGGTTCCGGCACAGATAAAAAAGGTGGAGGCAATGGACGACATGGTGTACGCGAGAAAAATGAATGACATGGTTGCGCCATTCAAGGCCGCATAAAACATGAACATGCCGGTGGCGGTCGATGCCTGCATCTTTTGAATTCGGCCGGCAAGCATGAAAACCAAGGCCAATTCGCCGATAAAAAAGATCCAACGCGCCTGGTAAACAAAGCGCAAGACAGGTTCGTTGTTTGCCACGAACCAAGCCACCGCCCCGGTCAACGCCAGACCGATTGCCATCCAGTTGTATACGCTTCTCACAAAAGTATTGACTTGAACTTGTGCCTGGGCTCTTTCCATCGGAATCGACTGCATCGGATACCTCCGTATGTTAATGATTTGAATCGTTTTCGATCACTTTCGGATACGCCTGAAATATAACACAGGCTGCTTTATTTTCAAGCATAAAGCTGATATGAACGGCGGATCGGTTTTTTTTAGGGTATCGTGCCATGAAACCTGAACAGATTTATCAGGACCTTAAGGATCTTGCTGAAAGACTCGGTGTAACCGTGTCCGAACAGAGCTTTCGCGCCAGCGGAATACCGGTGAAAAGCGGATGCTGCCTCATTAAAGGTGAATTACACTGTATCATTGATAAAAATATCACTTTGCATAAAAAGACAACGGTATTGGCACAGTCACTTTTTGATCTGCCTCACGAAAATCTATACGTGGTACCGGCCGTTCGGGATATTATCATTAAACACGGCCGGAAGAAAAATAGTGCAAGGACCGAATGTTAGACGGTTTTATGATTTGACATAATATATCTTATCGGACGTTGCGAAACGATTGCGGTTCATTTTGCTTCGGAACGGATCACTCAAAATTGCCCTATGAATATAAATAGCGCACCCGCTGCACATTCTCCACGGCATATCTACGAAGTCACTGAACTGAATAAAAAAATTAAACGATTACTTGAAGAATCATTTCCTTTCATATGGATATCCGGAGAAATATCAAACTTCAAGGTTCCATCTTCCGGCCATTGCTATTTTACTTTAAAAGATTCTCGGGCGCAAATCGGCGCCGTGATGTTCCGCACCCAGGCCAATTCCCTCAAATTCAAACCCGAAAACGGGCTTGCCGTCATCGGTCTTGGCCGCATCGGCGTCTACGAGCCGCGAGGCGCCTACCAGGTCATCTTCGAATACATGGAGCCGAAAGGAATCGGCGGCCTGCAAGTTGCCTTTGAAAAACTGAAACAAAAGCTTTCCGACGAGGGTTTGTTCGATGCCCGGAACAAAATACCGCTTCCGGTGTTACCAAAAAAAATCAGCATCGTGACTTCCCCGACCGGTGCGGCCATTCGAGATTTCATCAAGGTGGCCCATCGGCGCTTCGCCAACTTACCGCTGGAGGTGGTTCCGGTTAGCGTGCAGGGTGAACGTTCACCCGGCGAAATCATCCATGCCATCCGCATGCTCAATGACCTGGGAGCCACCGATGTCATCGTTCTGGCCCGCGGCGGCGGCTCCATCGAGGACCTCTGCGCCTTTAACGACGAACAGGTTGCCCGTGCCATCCATGCGTCCGGCATACCGGTGGTTTCCGCCGTTGGTCACGAGACGGATTTCACCATCGCCGATTTCGTCGCCGATCTTCGGACGCCAACGCCGTCCGCCGCCGCAGAGATCGTGATCCCAGACAAAAATGAACTCCAACAGCGACTTGTTGAACTTAATCAAAAGCTTTATAGAATGACAAACATTACTTTGAAATTGTTAAATAATAATCTCGTCGGTTTGTCCAGTCGAATCGTTCATCCCCAACGCCGGCTCCAGGACATGCGATTACGGCTTGACGATTATTTTATGCGCCTGACATCAACAATAAAGGACGGCATGGTGCGGAAAAAAGAGCGCATGACCTATAACCAAAACATGCTGAACCACCTGTCGCCGGCCAATATGGTGACCACATTAAAGGCGCATCTGATCGGGCGCCAACACACGATGGTCGCCTGCATGCACCAGATGGTTCGTGAAGGCAGGACGGCTGTCGCCGGAAATGTTTCCATGCTCGATGCGCTCAACCCCATGGCCATTTTGCAGCGCGGATACAGCATCACCCGCACACGGTCCGATGGCGCCATCGTTCGCAGCGCCAAAAATGTCCAAATCGATCAATCCCTACACATCTTATTGGGTAAGGGTGAATTGACCGTTACCGTAACCGAACGGGAAATAGAATCGGACCGAAGCGGTTTGGAGAGATGAACATCCAATGTTCCTTTCAATCTCCTAAATGGGCAACCAACATGCAAAGGACAAATTGACTCCCATGGCAACCAAGGCAAAACCGAGTTTCGAAAAAGCCATCAACGATCTCGAAAAAATCGTCAAGGCACTTGAATCCGGCGACCTGTCGTTGGAAAAGGCGCTGCAAAAATTCGAAGTCGGTATCCAACTATCACGGTATTGTTCGGAGACACTCGATGAAGCCGAAAAGCGGGTAAACTTGTTGATGGCAGATGAATCGGGCCGGCCCCAAGAAAAACCGTTTGACGCCGACGTGTAAATGAGACGTATTATGTTCGATCTGAATTCATACCTGCACAACGTGCGCACTCAGGTGGACGAAACGCTGCAACACTACCTGGGCGGCCCATCGCCGGCCACCCACATTTCCCGTGCCATGGCCTATTCCGTCATGGCCGGTGGCAAACGACTGCGTCCCGTGTTGTGCATAGCCGCCGCAGAAACCGTTGGCGGCAGCCGGGAGACCGTGCTTCCCCCGGCCTGTGCCCTGGAATTGATCCATACTTATTCGCTGATTCATGACGACCTGCCGGCAATGGACGATGACCAAAAAAGACGCGGCAAGCCCACCTGTCATGTTCAGTTTGATGAAGCCACGGCGATCCTTGCCGGCGATGCGCTGCTGACGTTGGCTTTCGAAATCCTGGCAACCGCCGGCAGTCGTTGCGCATCAGAGGATCAAAAAAGGTGGTTGTCGGTGATCGCCCAGGTTGCTTCGGCCGCCGGATTCACCGGAATGATCGAAGGACAGATGCGGGATATGACC
The DNA here is from genome assembly GCA_002352605.1 of Desulfobacteraceae bacterium UBA2771. GTDB lineage: Bacteria > Desulfobacterota > Desulfobacteria > Desulfobacterales > Desulfosarcinaceae > Desulfosarcina. The sequence continues at coordinate 4,921 of DEIP01000107.1, forward strand.
CTTGAGGGAACGGTCATCTCGGAAACTGAACTGGAATCCCTCCACCGGCTTAAAACAGGTAGAATGATTGAGGTCTCCGTGGGGTCAGGGGCGATCCTATCAGGGGCGTCAAAGCCTCAACAGCAGGCACTGCACGCCTATGCGAAACATATCGGCCTGGCGTTTCAAGTGGCCGACGACATCCTCAACGTCAAAGGTGACCCCCAGCGGTTGGGCAAGGCCATCGGCACGGACCGGATCCGCGGGAAAAACACCTACCCGTCGCTGCGGGGGCTTAGCGGTGCCGAGACGCTGGCCGGCCAGCTGGTAAACAATGCATTGGAGACACTTGACACTTTTGGTAATAACGCCGATCCCCTTCGTGCCATTGCGCATTATGTCATTGAAAGGAACCGATAATTTATGTCTATCCACAAAAGGCATCTTTCGGCCAAGAAGGGAGCTGGAACCTTGCGCCAATCTTCGAATCTGCTCGAAAAAATAAACTCACCCCATGATCTGAAAAAACTGAAGCGATCACAACTTCCCGATCTGGCAAAGGAGATCCGTAAAACCATCGTGGATGTGGTATCCACCTCCGGCGGTCACCTGGCCTCCAGTCTCGGCGCTGTTGAACTGGGCATTGCCCTTCACTATGTTTTCGATACACCGACGGACAAGATCCTGTGGGATGTGGGCCACCAGGCTTACGCCCACAAACTGCTCACCGGTCGCCGTGAACAATTTTCGACCCTGCGCCGCCACGGCGGCCTCTCCGGCTTCACCAAACGTAGCGAGAGTCCGTACGACTCCTTTACCACCGGACACAGCAGCACATCTATCTCCGCCGGCTTGGGCATCGCTTGCGCCAAACGGCTTAAGCGGGCCGCCAACAAGGTGGTGGCGGTTATCGGGGACGGCTCGCTTACGGCCGGCTTGGCTTTCGAAGGGCTGAACCAGACGGGCGACACCCACAAGGACAAGGATCTGATCGTTATCTTGAACGATAATGAGATGTCCATTTCCCATAATGTCGGTGCCCTCTCCTCGCTGCTCAGCCGAACCTTCTCCGCATCCAAGCTTCAGATGATGCGCAAGGAGTTCGGCGAGTTTCTCAAATCGCTGCCCCGCATCGGCGAAAATGTTTACCAACTGGCCAAACGCAGTGAAGAATCCTTCAAGACATTCGTGACACCGGGAATGCTGTTCGAAGCGTTCAACTTCGAGTATTTCGGCCCCATCGATGGTCACAATCTCGGTCATTTAATCGATATATTGAAAAATATAAAGAAAATGGATGAGCCGGTCTTTCTCCACGTAATTACCAAAAAAGGCAAGGGATACCGGAAGGCGGAACAGAATCCCGTCTATTTCCATGGTGTCGGCTCCTTTGACGTGGATACGGGCGTATGCCGCAAGGCGTCTTCCAATGTACCCAGTTACACCGAGGTTTTCGGAAAAGCCATGGTATCGTTGGCCGAAACCAACGACAAAATCATCGCCGTTACCGCCGCCATGCCGGAAGGGACAGGACTGGTTCCCTTCTCAAAGGCCTATCCGGACCGATTTTTCGATGTGGGCATTGCCGAACAGCACGGCGTCACTTTTGCCGCCGGCATGGCTACCGAAGGATTCCGTCCGGTGGTGGCCATCTACTCCACCTTTCTTCAACGCGCCTACGATCAGATCATCCACGACGTCTGCATCGAAAATCTGCCGGTGGTGTTTGCGCTGGATCGTGGGGGAATCGTAGGCGAGGACGGCCCCACCCATCACGGTCTTTTCGACATCTCCTTTATGAGAACCATCCCCAACATGGTGGTCATGGCCCCGAAAGACGAAAACGAATTGTGCCACATGCTGGCCACCGCCATGGTTCACGACGGTCCCATCGCCCTGCGATACCCGCGGGGTCGGGGAACCGGCGTGGATCCGGACGCATCCTTTCGCATCATTCCCATCGGCCGGGCTGAGATTCTAAGCCATGGCGACGACATCCTGATCCTTGCCGTAGGACGTGAGGTGAACGAAGCAGTCCGTGCCGCCGCCCTGTTAGTGGAAAACCATCGTATCCGGGCAACGGTGGTCAATGCCCGATTCATCAAGCCGTTGGATCGTGAACTGATCATTTCCCAGGCCGGCAAGATCCGCCACATCATTACCGTTGAGGAAAATACCATTCAAGGCGGATTCGGCAGTGCGATCCTCGAATTGCTGAGCGATGCTGGGATCAATGATGTCATTGTCAAACGGCTGGGGATCGAGGATCATTTTGTGGAGCACGGTCCGCAGGATCTGTTGCGCGAAAAATATCAGGTGGATGCGAAGGCTATCGTCCGGGCTGCTCTCGACATGAAGGTCCCAAAAGGGCAAGGGGAGCAGGGGGCCAGGTAATACCATCATTTCGGCTTGCCGGATTTTTTATCGCCGATACCCGACGTTAAATTGCTAACCCGGAAACGGTTTCATGGTCATCAAAAAGCGCATCGACACACTGCTAGTTGAAAAGAAGCGCTGCCGGAGCCGGGAGCGGGCCAAAGCCCTGATCATGGCCGGCCGGGTGTTGGTCGACCACATCCCTTGCGACAAGCCCGGCGCCCGGTTCCCCGAAGAGATTCAGATTACCGTCAGAGGCGGTGATCTGCCCTATGTGAGTCGGGGCGGGCTTAAATTGGAAGCGGCCCTGAAAGCAAACCGCATCGACTGCACGGATATGGTCTGCCTCGATGTGGGGGCCTCCACGGGCGGTTTTACCGATTGCCTGCTGCAACGCGGCGCAGCCCGGGTATTTGCTGTAGATGTGGGCTATGGTCAGCTGGCCTGGTCGTTGAGGCAGGACGCACGGGTAGTGGTCATCGAACGGACCAACATCCGAAACATCAATCCGGCAATCATTACCCGCCCCGTCGATTTGGTGACCATCGACACGTCGTTTATCTCCCTGAAAATCGTCGTTCCGTCGACGCTTGGGTTTCTCAAGCCGGGCGGTATCATCTTGGCCTTAATTAAGCCCCAGTTCGAAGCCGGCAAAGGCCGGGTCGGCAAGGGGGGGGTGATCAGGGACCCTGCCCTGCATACGGAAATTATCGATTCGCTTCGCCTTTTCTTCTCCCGGCAGTCACTGATTTGCGGATCGGTAACCCCCTCCCCCATCCTGGGCCCCAAAGGCAACCAAGAATTCATCATCCTGCTGCGATCGCCACGTTGTGCTCACGAACCCCCGGCAATTTTTAGAACTTGATTTTTTTTTTTCGCCGATCTAATAAATATAGATTTAATAAAAACCTGCCGACTAATCAGAAAACAAACTGGAGAGAGGAGCTTGAGTGGGCCAAATGAATGAATCCTTAAGAAATGTTGCGCTGGTTGCCCATGGGGGGGCGGGTAAAACCTCCCTTGCTGAAATCATGATTAACAAGGCCGACATGACCACCCGCGTCGGACGCGTGGAAGACGGCAACACGGTGATGGATTTCGAACCGGAAGAGCTCAAGCGCCAGACCAGTCTTTCCAGCGGTTTTATTCAACTGCCCTGGAAAAAACATACCCTCAGTTTGATTGATACCCCCGGTGATCAGAATTTTATCTCCGATGCCAAGCTGTGTATGCAGGCCGCCGATACGGCCCTGATCCTCGTGGATGCCGTTGACGGCGTCAAGGTCCAGACCGAACAGGTGACTGATTTTGCATCCGAATACAAGTTGCCCTGCGCGATCTTTATCAATAAACTGGACCGTGAGCGTGCCGATTTCACCCGTACCGTCGAGGATGCGGCGCGGTGTCTCTCCCCCAAGCCCATTATCCTACAGCTTCCCATCGGCGCCGAAGCGGATTTTAACGGAATTGTTGATCTGGTCGGCCTGAAGGCTTACCGCTACGATGACAGTGGCAAGGCCACGGAAATAGAGATCCCCGCCGACATGCGGGACGTGGTGGAGACCGAGCGGGAAACCCTCATCGAAAATGTCGCCGAAGCCGATGATGCGCTCATCGAACGGTATCTGGAAGGCGAAACCATTACCAATCAGGAACTTAGGGACACGTTGAAAAAAGGGACCCTTTCCCGCATCTTTGCGCCGGTGCTTTGCGGTTCCGCCACCGGTAATATCGGCGTGGACCTGTTGATGGATTTCATGGTTACCTGCCTGCCATCGCCCCTGGAAAACGCGCCCAAACAAGGTGTGAATCCAACCAAAGACGAAATCATTGAACGGGCGCCGGACCCGGATGCCCCTTTTTCCGCCTTTGTCATAAAGACCGTGGCGGATCCCTATGCCGGCCGACTGACCATTTTCAAGGTGATTTCCGGAAAACTCGGCAGCGACGGTAATTTCTACAATTCGACCAAGGAAAACAAGGAACGATTCAACCAAATGCTCACCATTGCCGGCAAAGAGCAGAAACCGGCGACAGAAGCCGGCCCTGGATCAATCGTGGCCGTGGCCAAGCTCAAAGAAACCAAAACCGGTGATACGCTGTGTGACGAAAGCAACAAAATCCGCTACACCTGTGCGGAACCCATGCCCTCGCTGATCTCATTTGCGCTGGAATCCAAAGCCACCGGCGATGAGGACAAAATATACATCTCTCTGAACAAGCTCCTGGAAGAGGACACGGCGTTGAAGCTGGATCGCAACGCGGAAACCAAGGAGATCCTGCTTTCCGGCATGGGGAAGGTCCATATCGAGAGTACCATCGAAAAACTCAAACGAAAATTCAACGTTGAAGTCCTGCTCAAAACGCCCAAAATTCCCTACCGGGAGACCATCAAGAAAAAAGTCCGCGTCCAGGGAAAGCACAAAAAACAATCCGGCGGCCACGGCCAGTACGGCGATTGCTGGGTCGTCATGGAACCGTTGCCCCGGGGTACCGGTTTCGAATTTGTGGATGCCATCGTGGGCGGGGTCATTCCCAAAAATTACATTCCGGCCGTTGAAAAGGGCATCGTGGAGGCCTGTCAGAAAGGCCCCCTGATCGGTGCGCCTTGCGTGGATTTTCGGGCCACCGTTGACTTCGGCAGCTACCATGCCGTGGATTCTTCGGAGATGGCCTTCAAGGTGGCCGGGTCTCTGGCTTATAAAAAGGCCTGTGAAGAGGCCAAGCCGGTATTGCTGGAGCCGGTCATGAAAGTGACCGTGACCACCCCGGATGAATATATGGGCGACATCATGGGAGACATGAACAGCCGCCGGGGACGCGTGCTTGGTATGGATTCTGCGGGAAAAAACCAGGTGATCAACGCGGAGGTGCCCTTGGCCGAATTCCAGACCTATGCACCGGACCTGCGATCCATGACCGGTGGCCGCGGCATGTACGCCATGGAATTTTTACGCTACGACGAAGTGCCGGCTCAGATCGCCAACAAAGTAATCGAACAGATCAAGGCCGCCCAGGAAGCGTAAATTCGGATTGCGGAAATTGAATGCATTCTTTTGCCGGTGCATAGCCGGACCAGAATGCGACCCATTTATTCTTCAGCCGTACCCGGTTCCTTTCTGATATCTTTTTCCCCATGGAACAATCGTGGGTATGAAATCGCATAGAGCGCCGGTTTCCCAGATAGGCATGGGGCGGGGTTTCATTCTTTCTCAGCAAACGCCAGATCCCCCTACCCTTTTCCATGGCCTCACGCTGGACGGCAAGAAGTCTTTCGGCTTTTCCGTTGTTTGGGAAACGATATAAGAGGTGGGCGTAGCCCTGTTTTAACAACTCTTCATTCACCAACAGTCCATCGCTGCGGTAAACATAGGCCAGGGTCCTGCCGTACCGGTCCGTTTTTTCCCGATCGTAAACCAGCCGAAGCCGCCACCCGTCGACCAGTCGGCGGTTCACCGATCGGGCCTCAATTCCCATGGGGGCGGCCCGATGGTTTTTATGATCGATTTCAGGGGTATCGATTCCGATATAGCGCACGTGTCGGCCGTCTTGTAAGATGATGGTATCCCCATCGGCGACCCACTGGACCATGACCCATGCACCGGCGTCGCAGGAGATAACCGAAGCGATAAGGATTGGTGTGATCAGGCCAAGGCAAGATCGGATCCTCTTCTTGGTCATTCCGGCAAAAGCATTCATGGCGCCAGTTCACAAATTTTAACGGCGCTGCTGTCCAGCATCCGCCCCAGGCCACCGTCCGGTGGCGGCACAAATCCCATGCATTTTTTCCAGACATCATCGTCTTCCATACAAAAATAGACGGTCACATCCGGTGCAGCATCCCGAATCCAAGCAACCATCTGTCGGTAAAGGGCGATGCGCAGGGGTTTAAAATAGCGCATTTTATGATCCAGGCCGGTGATAAATTCGCCGTAAACAATTTTAGACGCTGGAAACCGCTGAACAACCAGCGGCTTGAGTGAAGGCATAAAGCGAAAGGTACCCAGGCTGATCCAAACGATATTTTCCGGCCGGATACACGCGAACAGCCGTTTAACCACCTGGCGATAATCCGCTTCACAACCCTCGTAAATAACCATGGGATCGAAATGAAAAGCCAGCGGATATCCCCATCGCTGGCAGCGCGCCGCTGCGCTCAAGCGAGCGTCTAATGGTGCCGTGCGTCGTTCTTCACCCGCTATGATGACCGGTGTATTCAATGACCAGGAAATAATGGATTTTCGCCGGTGGTCCAAACCGTTAAGCCCGTCGATGTTGGTCGTTTTTGTTTTCAGCTCCAGAACGCTCTTCTCCTGGGCTGAAAAACGGGAGACCAGGTGACCGGTCAGGTCGCTCCAGCGCTCCCAGATGAGGCTATCCGTGAACTCCCCGGTTCCCACGCGGCTGATCGTTCTCCTTGTGAAAAGTCCGGTCAGTTCCGCGTCGAGATCCTCACGGTTTACGAAAAACTGCAACAGCGGTGGATGGAAATAGCTTTGCAGGATACAATAGGAGCAGTCCATGGTGCAAAAGGAAGCCACATGCAGGATCTGGTAATCACAGCAGGTGTATTCGCGGGTACCCGGGCAGGCTTTTAAAAAGCCGCCTTTGTTGCGGGTCAGATAAAGTACCTGCTTGCCGCGACTGACCGGATCCGCAGCGCCGTTGATCCATTGATAAAGCGAAGATGGGTCATCCACCTGTTCCGCGGGCAGGTCGAGCCGTTGACAAATCCGTTGGGTTTCGGGGTGAGACGCAATATGGGCATCGACAAAAAGTTTTTTTATCGTCACGGAGGCTCTTTTCTGCATTTTTAGCAATTGGGGTAATATTTAATGAACTCGAAACAAATCGGTGTTTAATATTTGAGCCTGGCGTAGTAGGTCCGTTGTGAGGCGATCCGGGCATCCTTAAGCGTATGAATTCCTTGCTCATTGAGCAGTGAGATCATTTTGAGGAATACCTCGCCGGTGGCGATGGCATCGCTAAGGGCGTCGTGCCGCTTGGTAACGACAACCCCCAAGCGCCGGGCAATGGTGTTCAGGCTGTGGTCACGATGGGCCGGGTGGAGAATGGCAGACAGGTGCATGGTGTCCAGTACCGGGTTGATGAATCGAATTCCGGTCAATGTCTCCTTCATTTGAAGCATCCGCATGTCGAAGGCGGCATTGTGCGCCACCAACACTGTGTTTTGGGTGAAGCGATGAAAAAAAGAGAGCGCCTTTTCAATTGACGGCTTTCCCTCGAGCATCCCATCATCGATACCATGATATTTGAAGGAGTCGACGGGTACGGGCCGCCCGGGGGCTACCAGTTGATTAATTGTTTCCGAATGCAGCAAGCGGCCGTTGACCACACGGATGGCACCAATGGATATGATTTCATCACCACCACGCGGATCCAGTCCGGTAGTTTCCGTGTCGAACACCGTATAAGTCAGTTCCCCCAGCATCCGATTCTCTATTTCCGGGGTTTGGCCGGCCTGATTGAACAGGTCAAAGTCGTAAAAGTCCGGCCGGCCTTTTGGCGGCAAGGTGACGGTCCGGGTATCCTCCGAGCGCCCTTCCGATTGAACCATGGGGATGAAGAGCCGCAGGCAGGTTTCGGCTCCGATCGGGTCTTCCGTATGCGGCCAGATTTCGGCCTGGTGATTCGCAAGAACCTCCTTTAAGGTTAACGGATAATCGCCCTGTGATCCCGCCAATGGTAGGTCATTCCAGCGGCGCAGGGCTTCAATTTTTACCGGTTCTCCCTGCCATATCAGATCCACCTGTACCAGATTGCCCGGTGCGGTCAAGCGAATACGGTCACAATTCGCCTGACACTCTTTTTTTAGACAATCGAGGACAAACTGCATGGCCAGAACCAGAGAGTAGTTGTCCACCCTGATCATGCAGCGGGTATCGCATTCAGCTACCTCAACCGTCAGGTCGGCAATTGGCTTCGCCTCGTTTTTAAGCGTTGAAATAAAATCGGTGGCCAGAATCGGTGAGAGCGGCCAACGGGACTTGGCAAAGCTGCCTGTTCCATTTAACTCGGTACCCAGCAGTCGGCTCAAGGAGCGTGTTTCAGAGGAAAGGATTCCAAGGAAATTTTTTTTCTCGTCACCGGCCATATCGGGAAACTGGATCATTAAATCCACGGCCGATCGGATGGCGGCGATGGAGGAACGAAGGGACCTGGCCATCTTTTTTAAGCGCTGGTTCAACCGACCGGCATCTTCCAACTGGTGGGTGATATCTGAAAAGATTAGAACGAATCCGGCAAAGCGTTGGTCCGCGTCCAGGATGGGAAGGGTCTCCACTCGCAGTTGCCGCCGCCCACGGGTAACGACGACAAAGTGAGAAGATACATTCTCCTTCTTTTGGTCGAGTTTGCGTTGGATCTCTTTGAGCGCATACTGAACCAGGTTTTTTTCGATCAGGGAATAGATGCTGCGATGCAAGCCGAGAAAACCGTCGGGATCCGCTTCTTTCCACTCTCCGGTCCTGTCTGCACCGTCTGGGCGATGGACTTTGTTCAGTACCTGTTGGGCCCGCCGATTGTACAACAAGATACGGCCCACCGGATCACATATCAGCACCCCCTGGGTAAGTTCGGCCATAATCGCGGCCAATATGTTCTTTTCCGTTTCAGTCTTGGCCTTTGCCGTTTCGACGGTTTGGTCGATAACGTGCTTGGCGGTTTCGTATTGGTCACCGCAGGTGTTGATCAACTCGGCCAGCGCCTTGACCTCACGGCCGCCGTTGATCGTCAGGCGATGGGCCGGGTTGACGGTATTCATCACCTGGGTTTCTTCGATAAGTTGATTCAGGGGAATAATGTAAAAGCGGAAGAACCAGTCCAGGGTAAATCCGAAGGCCGCAAACAGGAATACAGCGGTGCTGAAGAAGTACCAAATCTGCGTTTTAAAAAGGCCGATCAACAGCTGCTGTTCAGACAGGTTGAGCTGCCGCCAGAAAAGTGCCGCCAGGGTCACAACGACGGCAGTGGTGAAGATCATGCAGACGATAGCGAACAACCAGAATTTATTGTTCAGTTTCAACTGGAAAGCAGGTCTTTGACCTGCCTGACCACATCGGCGTTGGAAAAGGGTTTGGTAATGTAGGCGTCGGCGCCCAGGGTATTTCCTTTGGCAATGTCCAAGTCACGCGTCATGGCGGAAAGAAAAATCACTTTGATCGATTTTCGCCGCGGGTCCGATTTTAAGTTTTGGCAAACCTGAAACCCATCCACTGCGGGAAGCAGGACATCCAGCAAAACCAAATGCGGCTCGAAATGTTCAATCGCGGCAAGCGCATCTTCCCCGCTGTGAACGACCATCACCTCGAACTGATTCTGCTCCATGAGGAACTTCAATGGCACGGTGATGCTTGGCTCGTCATCGACTATCAGAATCTTGTGGCCCATAACCATCCATATCCTCGATTTTATGGGATTTCAAGTATATAACGTTGTGATGACTGTTTTTGGGTTTCGGACGAACCCGCCAGAGGCGCTTGGGATACAGAAAGAAAAAGCGGTTGTTGCGCCACGGTAAGATTGGGCGGACCGATGATGAGGCGTTTAATCAACCGCAACCGGATGCTGCAACCCCGCCGGTTTATAAAGATAGCAGCGGTGTGGCGATGAGTTCCATAAACACGTAGGTTAAAAAAGTAATCACAGCGACGATGACGCCGGTAATGTACATATTGTTCAGTTTGTATTTGTTTTTATCTTTCGCATGGTAATAGACGGCGTTTGCGCACCGTTCGCACCAACTGCGGTCCCGGCTGGAAGTGAAGGTGTGGCCGCACGCGCAAGTGACCGGTTTGGGTTTCAGTGGCATGGTGACCTCCTCAACGGTTATGAAACAGCGGTATTTTTTTTCGGAGCGGCACAGGGAGGGGATTCTCCCTGTGCCCTCTAAGTCAAGTGCCGATTTCCGGGAACCGGCAACAGACCAAAGTCCGGTGCCCGGATCATTCAGCGGTCCGTTCGGCCTATCCGAACAGCCCCCATCCGAAGGATGCGGTCCACAGGATGGAAAACACGACCAGTCCAATCATCCACAGATCTTCTTTTTTCATGAGTGATGTCTCCCTTGCAGCTTAACTGATTAGGCTTCTTTAATAACGATATTGGTTTCCTTTTCCGCCCTCTCGATCTGGATTTCGTTGGTGGTGGCCATTTCCGATTTGAAGCAAAGGGCCCACATCAACACGATACCCAGTATCCACCAGGTGATCTGCCAGGACCACAGGGGGGTGAATCCAGAGAAAGAGAAGGCCTTGTTGCCCAGGATGCAGGCAGGTCCGATGGCAAAGAAATACCAGACAGGCACGGCGATCTTCATGACACTGCGCCACTGCTTGCCCGATTCGCTGGGCGCATCGATGTCGTCCAGGAACGTACGCACTTCCGCCTGGCGTTTGGCCGTCTCTTCGTCATCCTTGATGCCAAGCCCCCTGCAGATGTAGGCGACCACCAATCCGCTGGCGGTGCCCCAGAAAGCGGCGTGCATGGACAAGGGCCGCGGCCAGATTTTGTAGGTGAGGAACACGGCGACCATGCCGACCAGTACCCCCAGCACCGCACCCACTCTCGGGAACTTGAAGCCCCAAATGACTCCCACCAGCAGGACGTACATGACGAACCCGAAGGCCGTAGCCAGTGCGCCGAGGATAACCAGCGCCGCCTTGGAGGTCATGCCGACGGTCAGTGCAAGAATGGTCAGGATGGTGGCGAAGACACGGTTCATCCAGATCTGCTCGGCGTGGGAGGCCTCCTGTTTCCGGATATAACGCCAGTAGATGTCGCGAAGCAGGATAGAGCCGCCGGTGCCGATATAGGGCGCTGCCGTGGAGTGGATCGCCGCGATGGCGCCCATGAACACGACGCCCAGCATGAAGGGCGGCAGGAACTCTTTCATCAATACGGGAACGACCGTGGCCTGGTTGATATTCGCGAAAGCCGGGTGCCCTGCCATTTCAAGTACTTTGGCACCCATGCCCTGGAAGGCGGTGAAGAAGAAAAGGGCGAATCCGACCACGAAGGTGGACATGAAGGCCTGTTGCCACGCCAGGGGTTTGGGGGATTTGATGCCGAAGGTCCACATGGTAAAGGCCGGAGAACTCTGGATCCCCATGAGGGCGAACATATAGGTAAGGATCATCACCGCGGTCCACGCCGATTCGCCTGGCGCGGCGCCCAAACCGACATGGATCACCCGGGGCACCTCCAGGAGCCTGGCATCCAGTTTATGAACGTCCGCCGAAAAACCGGTCCAGCCGCCGAATTGTTCTGAGGTGATCACGAAGAAGCCGAGGATGATGATACCACCCACCAGCAGGACGAACTGGATCACGCCGACCCAGGTGCTGGCCTTCAGGCCCCCCGTGCAGACATAAAACCACACGATGAAGGCCATGAAGATGGCACCGAAGGTTATCGGTACGCCGGCAATGATATGGAACAATGAGGCGGAGGCCATCAGCTGCACCGCCGAGTAAAATACGGAGTAAAGTACCGCCGTCAGCACCACGAGAAACCGTATGGCCTCACTGTTGAAGTAGTAGGCGTACATATCTCCCGGCGTGATGAATCCGTAGCGTTTGCCCAGCAGCCAGGTCCGTTTGGAGAAGAAAGTACCGGTGATGGGAATGGTCAGTACGTAAAACGATGCAAACGCATAGGCCAGGCCGTCCCGCCAGATCAGACCCGGATGGCCGATGAAGGTCCATCCCGAGAACGATGCCGCCGTTGCCGCCAGCAGGAAGGCGAAAAAGGGAATGGACCGTCCGGCGATGGCGTAGCCGGAGGAGGTCTTTTCCGTAAAATACCCTTTAAGCCCCCAGTAAAAACAGTAGATGATATAAAGACCCAACATGATATAAACCCACGTGGTTCCACCCATAACATTTCCTCCTGTGCCTTTTCGTCAATGAAGGTTGTGATCGGCCGCCAAAAGGTTATCGATTCACCCGATCGTTCAGGGTACCCATCACCTCCTTTCATGGCTCCTTCGGGGCGGATCGAAAGCGTTTTTCGATCCAGCCCGTTTTGTTTGGAAGTTATTTTTTTACCATCTCTTTGATCTCTTCGACGATTTCGGGGTTGGCCAGGGTCATGACGTCACCCACATCGCGATCGTTGGACAGGGCACCCAGCACCCGTCGCATGATCTTGCCGGAGCGGGTCTTGGGCATGTCCTTGACGATCCAGACCTTGCGCGGTTTGGCAATCTTGCCGATCTGGTCACAGACCACATCGGAAATCGTCTTGGCCATCTCGTCGTTGGCTTCGAATCCGGGTTTGAGGGCGACATAGAGATCCGGTTCCTTGCCCTTGATTTCGTGGTTGACCGGAACAACGGCGGCTTCGGCAACCTCCGGCACCACCAGTGCGGCGGATTCGATCTCCTTGGTTCCCAAACGGTGCCCGGAGACGTTGATGACATCATCGATTCGGCCCAGGATCCGAAAGTAGCCGTCTTCGGCCTCCACGGCGGCGTCACCGGTCAGGTAGGGCCAGTCTCTCCAGTCCTTGCTGTTGGGATCCTTGCAGTAGCGGGTAAAATAGGTGTCCACGAAGCGGTCCCGGTCGCCCCAGATGGTCTGGAACATGCCCGGCCATGGGTTCTGGATGCAGATGTTTCCCGCCTTTCCGGCGCCCTGGGGAAGGACTTCGCCTTCATCGTCATAGATGATGGGATGGATGCCCGGCATACCCGGTCCGGCGCTGCCCGGTTTCATGGGGGTGATGGCCGGCAGGGTGCTGCAGAGAAATCCACCAGTTTCCGTCTGCCACCAGGTGTCGACAATAATGGCTTCTCCCTTTCCCACTTTCTTGTGATACCACTTCCAGACCGCCGGCTCGATGGGCTCGCCAACCGTGGTCATGTGTTTAAAATGATAGTTATATTTTTCAGGTTCATCCGGCCCGATTTTCCGCAAGGCCCGGATGGCTGTGGGGGCGGTGTGGAAAATATTTACATCCAGGTCCTGGGCGATCCTCCAGGCGCGTCCCGCATCCGGATAGGTTGGAACCCCTTCGTACATGACCGTGGAGGCGCAGAGAGCCAGCGGGCCATAGACGATGTAGGAATGTCCCGTGATCCAGCCGATATCCGCCATGCACCAGTAGACGTCTTCGGGATGGATATCCTGAACATATTTTGATGTCCCGGTGACATATGCAAGGAATCCGCCGGTGCCGTGCTGGCAGCCTTTGGGCTTGCCCGTGGTCCCGCTGGTGTACATAAGAAACAGTGGATCTTCGGCATTCATCCGTTCGGGCTCGACACGTTCACCATAGTATTTGGGAAGCAGTTCATTGACAAAATAATCCAGTCCGTCCTTCATGGGTGTGGCTGCGGAATATTTGCCCGGGTATCTCTGCCAGACCAGCACTTTGTCCACCTTCTGGCCGTCTTTTGCCGCATGCTCGACAGCCACATCCGCATTCTGCTTGTGATCGATCAGGCTTCCACTGCGGTAGTAGGCGTCCATGGTGATCAGCACGCGGCTTTGGGAATCGACAATTCTGTCGGAGCAGGCGGTGCCGCTGAAGCCGCCGAACACCTGCGAATGGATCACACCTAGGCGTGCACAGGCCAGCATGGTGATGGGCAGCTCCGGCACCATCGGCATGTGCAGGGTAACCCGGTCACCCCGTTTCAGGCCGGCAAAATCCTTGAGCAGCGCAGCAAACTCATTGACCCGAACAAAAAGCTCCTGATAGGTGATGTGCTCGTATTTTTCATCCATCGGCTCGGGTACGAAATGGATGGCGGTTTTGTTCTTATTGTCTTTCAGGTGACGGTCTAAGCAGTTGTAGCTGGCATTGATCTTGCCCCCTTTAAACCATTTGTAACAGGGTGCGTCGCTGGTATCCAGAATTTCATCCCAGTATTCGTACCAGGTCAGCAGATCGGCGTATTCCTTGTAGCAGTTGGGGAAATTTTCCAGGCTGAACCGTTCGTAGATACCTTTGTCCGACATATTTGCCTGGGCGATAAAATCCGTCGACGGATAATAGTATCCTTCTTCCTTCCAGTGTACGGCAATTTGCGCCTCTGATGTTTCGACAACTTCTTTGTCTGCCATGGGTCACTCTCCTCCGATTAAAGTTGTAAGTTCAGTCGGACTGACGTGCATTTGGCTTCTTTTCAATTCACTTGTAATGCTTTTCCTTTCGATAACATCAGGTCAATCTCTCCCGTGGTGGTCCATACAATTGACAAGAAGCCCCACCCCACTCGTTTTTAATCCCCCCTTTCATCTTTGGTTAAATGTTGCCATTAAGCGTACAACGATTGATGCGCCGGTTAATGGCGCAGGATCCCTCGAGAAAAGATTTCAAAGGCGGTATCAAAAGTCTCTTTTAGAAAATCCTTTTCACCATTGATAATCCTTTTACTGGTTTCCCAGAGTACGATGCCCGAAAAAAGTGACCAAAGGATATCGGCAACGGCTGTCGGATGCAGATCGATAAAAATATTCTGTCGGATACCGTCTTCAAAAATATTGGCCATGACCTTCAGGGAATTCCCGCTAAGTGTTTCAATTTGCTTGAGGAGGTCAGGTGACAGGTTCTTCAGCGTTTCACTTGACTGCATGTGAAACATGTTAATCAGAATGAGCGGATCGAATTCGTAAACATCGAACATGGCTTCCTTCAGTTCCTTGAGGCGATGCACCGCGTCGGTTAACGGTTCGGCATTCACGTGTTCCAGGCGGATCATCAGGTATTGAAGGATTCGAAGAGAAAGGGAGGCGTAAAGTTCGTCCTTGTTTTTAAAGTAGAGGTAAATCGTTCCGGGACTCAATTCCGCCTCTTTGGCGATGTCTTCCATGGTTGCCTTGCCGAAACCCTTATCGGTAAACACCCGTTTGGCGGCAACCATGATCTGTTGTCTGCGGCGTTCGCGTTCCCTCTCTTTTCTTTCTCGAATTCCCATATTAAATGAATTCCATTTATTTCTTATACGAGAATAAATATCTTGCTTGACGTTTGTCAAGTAATATTTCTTCATATTTTAAAGTTTAAGCCTAATCTTTTAATATTTTTGATCTATGGGTGTAAGCGGAGGAAAAGCAAGATCGGTAAAGTGCGTCTTGTGTAGAGAAGTTATTCGGGAAGCAGGTTGGGATGCTCGACCAGTTTCTCCAATTCCCATAGCAGAGATTTTAGCTGCCGACGGGAATCAACGGTCAATGTCAGACGGTAGGTGTTTCCTTCAAAAAACCGGGGGGGCTGGAGTTGAACACGGGGATTCAATTGGAGTAATTTGACTTCCTGGTTATACAGGGATTCGGCCTTGCTCACTTCAGGATAGCGTTTTGCCTTAAGCATCATCCTCAGCCGTCGAACTTTTTGTGGTGCGGGCATATCAGCGTTGCCCACGACCGCTGCGATATCAATTTGTTCCATCAGCCGGAAAACGGGCATATCATCCCTGTGGGAGATTTCGGTAATCAACGCCAACAACTCCCGTTGAATGTTCAAGCCGGTGGATATCTGCCGGAAAAAACAACCCAGCGCCAGGGCATCATTTTTATCCAAAAGGTTGATCTGCAATGCAATGGGAAGCGCGATACTGCCGTCGAGGATGGCATCCTGCATGGATAACGGCATACCGGCAACCGGCAGGATCCGATCCATGGCGGTTTGACTGCAGGCCAAACCGGTCGACTGGACAATTTTCGAGCCGGTGGGTGAACGGCCGGCAAATCTTCGAACCAATGCGTAGGCCCGGGATTGTTCGACAATGTTCAGTGATCGTTGGAAGGAATTATCAGAAATGGCAATCTGCGTACATACAATATCCGAAGTGTCCGGGGGCAGGATTCGGGTCGGGATGCTGGCGATGTTCAGGGCCTTACAGGCGGCAATCCGACGGAATCCACAAACGACCGTGTCGGTTCCTCCCCGATGGATGAGCACCGGCGGCTGCAGCAGACCGATGGCGCTGATAGACAGCGCCAGGTCGGTTTGATCTGTATTGGTTGTGATTTTAAAGGTATGGTCCGCCGTTTCGATCCGATCCGGTGAACCGGGAGCGATCTTAAAGTCCATGGCTGTTGCCGGAAATCAGCGTCAACGCCTCCACATATTTGGCCCGTGTGTTATCGATGATCACCTGGGGAAGGCGGGGAGCGGGAGGGGTTTTGTCCCAATCCAGTGACAGCAGATAATCGCGAAGATACTGTTTGTCGAAGCTTTTCTGCGATCCGCCCGGGGCATAGGTGCCTTCGTGCCAGAATCGAGAAGAGTCCGGTGTCAGCACTTCATCAATAAGGATCACCTCACCGTCCACCATACCAAATTCAAATTTGGTGTCGGCAATCAGGATACCCTTTTCAGCGGCGATCCGGGCACCTTTTTTATAGATGGACAGTGATAAATCCCTGACCTGCCGTGCCAGCGGAGCGCCGATCCGTCTGACCATCTCATCGAAATCGATATTGATATCATGCTTGCCCAGCGCCTCTTTGGTCGATGGGGTAAAGATCACTTCCGGCAGTCGGTCGGACTCGACCAGCCCATCGGGAAGAGGGATGCCGCATACGGTGCCGTCCTTCCGGTAAGATTTCCAACCGGACCCGGTAATGTATCCGCGGACCACGCACTCGACCGGAAGCGGCTGCGCCTTTTTGACGAGGATGCTGCGTCCCCGCAGATCATCTGCGTAAGGACGGCAGGACTCAGGATATCGAGAGACGTCGGCGGTGATGATGTGATTGTCGACCAGCGCGGCCATGATATCAAACCAGAAAAGGGAGATCTGGGTGAGGACGACCCCCTTATCCGGTATGGGATCGGGCAGGATCACGTCAAAAGCGGACATACGGTCCGTGGCCACCATCAGATAGGCGTCACCGATATCGTACATATCGCGAACCTTGCCGCGTTGAAGCAGTTTCAGCGTGGGAAAATTGGTTTCTTGAACGACATGGGTCATCTGCAAGGGTCCTTTTTTTCGCCAACAGACACACCTCCGGGGACGACAGCCCTCATGGTCGGCATGATAGCGGCTTTGTTTTATGCGTTGGCGGAAAGGGCGTTGAAGGCATCGATGTAGCGGCGCAGGGTTGCCAAGGAAGCGTCTTCAATCGCCAGAAACTGAATGCCGGACTGGTGCCGGCCGGCATCGGTGGTCCGGGAGAAGATCACTTTACCTCGAATGGGAACCATATCCTCTTTGAGCCCTACGACAACGTCCATGGTGTCATTCTCGTTGAATGCCACATGGGTTTCCAGCATGATGCCCGTCTCAGAGACGTTCATCGTGCGCCCCATACCCTGCACCAACGCCTTACCATTTTCATCCAGATGCACATAGTTGAGCAGGTAGATGGAGTCCACCCTGGAATTTTTTCTCTTTTCGTTCATTGGGGTTCACCTTTTTCACGATGAGAAGGATCGAGAACGAAGTAAAATGAGCAATTTCTCAAGTTCACGAGCCTAGGGGTTGTTGCCGATGGCGGATCCGGCCATTCAACCGCCTTGACGAATGCTTGAATCTGCAGGTGCCGTTTTTTTTGAACTCAGCGAGTGGCAGACCACGTCCGCAGTAACGCACATGCAGGCGGCCATGTTGTCCACCATGTTTTTAAACGTCGTCGAAAGCCGGTTATATTCATTTTGCATCGATCCGGCTTCGACCTTGGCGATTTTGATATTCTCAGAACTGTAGATAGAGGCGCCTTCCGGCTCCTGCGCCAAGTGAATGAAAGGCACATCACCAAAAAAATCGCCTTTGTAAAGATGGCAGAGCACGACCGGACCATTTTCGGTATCCCGAACCACGAAGGCCCTTCCCTGCTTGACCACATACAGCTGTTGTTCCTTGGTTTTTCCCTGTCGAATGAGCACTCTTTTGTCTTTTAAAATATCGTCGACCTTAACATTCCCGTCATGATATTCCGTAATGCAGTCAGTCAACTGTTTCAGACGTTTGTCCAAACTGGCTAAAAAAATCTTGAATTCCCTCGACATACCGGCGTATTCCTGAGCCAGACGTTGGGAATCCAGAACACCCAGCTGAACATTGCCCGCGGCAATGGCAGTGGCCGTTCGGATGTGTCCCTGAAGTAGAAAGGAGGCCATGCTGCCGATAAAAGAGCCGTCGCCGATTCGAATAATGGGAACGGTTCCCGACGCCGATTCTTTGACGATATCGACGACACCCTCCAAGATTACCCAGATCCAGCTGCCGTGTTTGCCCTCTTCCACGATATGTTCACCATCGAAAAAATCCTCTTCATCGACCACGTACATGTAATCCACGAGCGGGCCCTTAACGATGGCTGCCCCTGAAGGCGATCGGCTCAGATCGGCAGCCTTGCCGGCGGCGGTGGCCGGTCCGACTTTTTTGGTGTGGCCGTCATCCAGAAGCTTCATGCCTTCCAATATGATTCCCATGCGGCTTTTAGTGATTTTTTTGTCGGCCGCTATGGCCTCTCGGGTGAATTCGAAGGACCCATTCACCCAGCCGAAAAGAGAGTAGAGGGCATTGAGTCCGTCCCTATCTCCGTTTTTGGCATTGACCGGATTCCCCTCGGAAAAATAGACAAAGCCCGGATCCGCTGCATAGCGATTGATCAAACGGAGAACACCAGTACTGCCACTTGAACCAAGAAGCTGAATAATATCACCCATCGACAGAAAACATAGACTTCCCGATAGCACCATACTTTCATTCATCTGCAAGACCGGCCTTTATTTTGCCCACTTGAATTCTTTTTGCAGTGATTTTAAGGTTTCCATTAGGCAAGCCTTCAGTGTCACCCCTACCCCGGTGCCCTTAATGGCACTGCCTGGGAAAGAAGGCACCTTCAGTTGCCTGTTCAGATCCCGATCCATCTGTTCAACGGACATGAGCGGAATACCCTCATCCGCGAGGTCTCTTTTGTTGTGCTGAATAATGAGGGGAACCCTGAAAATGCTTTTGCCATATTCTTTGAGATTGGCTTGAAGGTCTTTCAACGAGGTCATGTTTTTCTCACGACGCACCTCCAGTGAATCCGCCACAAAGATGATACCGTCAACGCCCCGCAAAACCAGCTTTCGCGTGGAGCTGTATTTGATCTGGCCGGGCACCGTGTATAGTTGCACCCGGATGTCGCAGCCCTTTATCTTTCCTAAACCCATGGGTAAAAAATCAAAAAACAGGGTGCGGTCCCCCTCGGTATTGATGGAAACCATCTCTCCGGTCACCTGTTTCTTATATGATTTGAAGATATATTCAAGGTTCGTTGTCTTTCCGCATCGACCTGGCCCGTAGTATACGATCTTGCACTCGATTTCCCTTTTTTTCAGGTTAAAAATGGCCATAAAGCATATCCTTAGCTGATGGTATGATGAAAGCGCCGAAGTCCTCATTAAACTGAAAAACGGTATCCACCCTCAAGGAAGACGGTTGCGTTCATAGATCGTCAAGTGCTGGTGACTTTTAAATCAAGACAAAAATCCCCCTGCTTCGGTCCGGAATCGATCTGGATTTTGTTGGCGATGACGGCGGTCCCTTTGAACATGGCAATGGGTGAGTAGAACTGGATCTCCTCCAATTTGTCGCCGTCTTTCAAATCATCGATTAATCCCTTGTCTCTTTTGGAAATAATCAGGCTCAACATGTCCCCGGATTGAAAATTGACGTCAAATTCCACCATCTTTCCTTTCTGGGCGCCGCTGGTAAACGTAATACCGATGGAATTAATATCCAGCAGTTCCGCTTCGGGTTCGGGCATGCTGAATTCAATGCCGCCGGAATTGGAAATGGTATTATTATCGACGCTTTCGCCCACTGGAACGGGCAGAGGCTTTTCGATCCCTTTCTGATCCAAGCGTGATTGAAGATATTTTCGGATGGAAGCCAGCTGGTCGGCAGTGAACAGCTCCGCGGAATCCCATCGATTGTATTGGTCGACGGCATCGTCCACCGATCCGATGGCCAACTTGCACCGAATAATGTTTTTGCCCGCTTCCAGCCGATAAACGTCGTCCTTCAGCAGCGGCGTTAATTCTACGATGGCCCGTTCAAATTGGCCGAATTTGGCAAGGGCAATGGCTTTTTGCAGGTCGTTTTCACCAAACAGATTTTTGATAAGGTCCTGTCCTTTTTCAGATAATTCGGGAGAAGCAGGACCGGTCTTTACTTTTTCTTCCTTCTTTTCAAGAGATTGAATCTTGGCGGAAATGGCCTTTAATAGGCTTTCTTTGTTTTTGATCTTGTCGACCTTGTGGATCATGGCCGACGCTGCATGGTACTTATCCTTTGCTTCGAGAAAGAGCCCCTGCGAACGGTACAGTTCGGCTTCGCTCAACAGAGATTTTATTTGCAGGCGGATATCCATTCACAATCCTGTGTTTTTGCTGACAGTCTATCAAATGTTTCTCAATGAACCTAACGCTTTTTCGCAACCGTTAGTTTATCCTGTTTGCCCGTTTAATGTCAACATTTGAGAACTAACTTCTAAAAAACAAACATATTGACATTCACCGGGTGTGTGTTATCCATTCTCTTTTTACGCCTTCAATCATTTTACGAAATTGGCCGATTAACCCGATAATCTTATTAGGGAGCATGTTATGGACAAAAAAGTTACAGTTGTCGGTTCTGGAAATGTAGGGGCCACCGCTGCCCAGCGGTTGGCGGAAAAAGAGCTCTGCGATGTGGTGCTCATAGACATCGTTGAAGGCGTTCCCCAGGGAAAAGCACTCGATCTCACAGAGGCCGCGCCCATTGAAAAACACGATGCCAAGTTAACCGGCGCCAATGGTTATGAAGCCACCGCAGACTCGGACATTGTCATTATCACCGCCGGCATCCCCCGCAAACCCGGCATGAGCCGGGATGACCTGATCAGCACCAATGCCGGCATCATCAAAAGTGTTACCCAGCAGATCGTAAAATATTCTCCGAACGCCGTCCTTATTATCGTCAGCAACCCATTGGACGCGATGTGCCACGTAGCCTACGAGGCCTCCGGGTTCCCCAAAAACAGGGTTCTGGGTATGGCCGGCGTGCTGGATTCCGCCCGCTTCAGGGCGTTCATTGCCATGGAGCTCGATGTGTCTGTGGAAAATACCCACGCCTTCGTGCTGGGTGGTCATGGCGACACCATGGTTCCCCTGCCTCGCTACTCCACCGTTGCCGGAATCCCCATTACCGAACTGATGTCCAAAGAACGTATCGATGCCTTGGTGACTCGCACCGCCAACGGCGGCGCCGAAATCGTCAGCCTGCTGAAAACCGGCAGCGCATATTACGCACCGGCTTCGGCTGCCGTGGAAATGGCCGAGTCCATCTTGAAGGACAAGAAAAAAGTGCTACCCTGCGCCGCCTATCTCCAAGGCGAATATGGAATCAACGGCCTTTTTATCGGCGTACCGGTCAAACTGGGCAAAAACGGCATGGAACAAGTTATCGAAATCACACTGACCGATGATGAAAAAGCCGCGCTGATGAAGTCGGCCGACGCCGTCCAGGGATTGAAGGACGATCTGGCCAAAATGGGCTGATGTTCAGATTGTTCCAGGCATATTTGAGGGCCGCAAAGATACTCCCGATTTGAGAACCGCTTTGCAAATTACCCGAATGGTGTGCACGCCTATGACGCGCTGAAAACATGAAGAATAAACTTGATAAGTATGAACGCGTCAAGCATCTGCCCAACGTGACATTTTCCGTATTCGGTGAGTCATCATCGCCTCGCTCATATCCCTGGCACCTGGAGCGTTATGCGGGCATGCAAAAGGTTCTCGAACTGGGTTGCGGCAAAGGAGAGTATAGTCTTGCATTCGCCGCCGCCAATCCTCACAAGCTCTGTGTGGGAATCGACTGCAAGAGTCATCGTATATGTGTCGGCGCAGAAAAGGCAATTGCCGGGGGCCTTGATAATGTCCACTTCCTTCGTGCGCGGATTGAGCGCATCGGGGATTTCTTTGTGGGACATTCGATACACGAGATCTGGCTGACTTTTCCCGACCCGCACCCAAAGAATCGGGCGGTTAAGTGTCGGCTGTCCACCGCCTCATTTCTAAACGCCTATGCCGACCTGCTCATGCCCGGAGGCACCGTATATCTCAAGACTGACAGCAATCTGCTCTACGACTACACCCGAAAATCGGTTGAAGGATGGGGTGGGCGCGTGGTCGCGGCGTCAGATAATATCGATGGCTCCGATTTCGGAGCCTTGGGTGCATGTGGGGTGGTTTCTGCTTACGAGGAAGCTGCGCGGTCACGGGGAACAACCATCAAATACATGGCATTCAAACTGATTTGACCCCATCGTCGCACAAAAAGATCTGCGAATCGGAACCTGAAGACCACGGAAAGAAATAACCCTAAGGGCCTAAGCGAACAATCGTGTTATCTCGTCCACGTCGAAGCAGGGCCATTTTACCGGCGTCTGGTTTTGCTTGGCCGCGATTCCCGGTCCGCCCTGTGTCACCATGCCGATATCGGCAACGGCGATGTCGTTTTTCTCCAATTCGGAAATCAGACGACGCGCAGATTCCGGCCGACAGCAGATCAACAGGCTGCCGGATCCGATGAGTCCCAAGGGATCGATGCCCAGGATCTCTCCCATGTGACGGGTCTGGGGAAAAACCGGCACCGCATCGCGCTGGACACGGATGCCCCTGCCGCCGGCCTGGCTCAGCTCCGCCAGCGCCGTCGCGATTCCCCCTTCGGTAACATCGTGCAAGGCGGTCACCCCACCGACGCTCCGGACAATCCGTGCTTCCGGCAGGATGCTGATCAGAGACTTAAAGCGGCTGCAGGAATCGACCTCCGCAGCGGTCATGCCCTTTTCCAACAAGAGCGCTTTGAACTCCACGGCGATGATGGCGGTGCCTTCCACGGCGATACCTTTGGTCACCAGTACCCGGTCGCCGGGGGCCATCTGTTGCTTTCGGATAAGGTCCTTGCGGGTGACGGTGCCGGCCATCATACCACTCACTACCGGCCGACAAACGGCATCGGTGATCTCCGTGTGTCCCCCGCACAGGGTAATGCCCGCTTCCGCGCAGGCGGCATTGAGATCGGCAAAGATCCGGCGCACCTGGGCCCGTGAAAATCCACAGGGAAGCAGGAGCGTGGCCAGCATCCAGCGGGCCTCGGCACCGGCCGTGGCCATGTCGTTGGCATTGATTGAAACGGCATACCGCCCGATGGATTCGGTGGCAAAGGTGATGGGATCCGTCTTGAGAACCAGCACCGTCTCCCCGTCAATGTCCACGGCCGCGGTGTCCTCACCCACCGACGGCCCCACAATCACCGACGGATCATCGATGCGATAGCGTGCCAGGAGTTCATCAAGAAAGGGGTTGGGCAGTTTACCGGCCGGGAGAGAAACCCCGTCTTCTATGATCGCCTCCAGTTCCAATAGCGTATTGACGATAAACCGGCAGTTAAGATCTACAGGGACCGGCCGGTCGTTGGCAAGAAAGGCCGTCAGGGCACCGGCATTGCGCCCCGCGTCCATATCAAAGTGAAAATCACCCACCACCAGCACGTGGGCCGGATCCACGCCCATCTTTTCTGCAGCCAGCAGCGCCCCCTCCCCGGATGGTTTGATCCTGACCGGATCCTCCCGGGTGACCATGACGTCGATGTCGGCCAAACCCATGGGGGAGAAGTTTTCCAAGGCCTTACATACCGACACCCGGCTATTGCGGGTGAGAATGCCCACCGGCAGACCGGCTCTCTTTATAATGGCGACGAGTCGCTGTGCACCGAGGTTGGGCTGCGATGCCGCGGCCCCGTCCAGTTCGAAGCGATTCAACTGCCGGGCCATATCCCGTCGCCGATTTTCGTCTTGGATGCCGGCCATGAATTCCAAAACAGGGATGCCGTCGGGGCAGCCGATGGCGCGCTTGATAATGGAGAAATCCAGGGTGCCGGGTCGGGTCAACGTGCCATCGAAGTCAAACAAAACCGCGTCGATACGGTAAGGGAGGGTTGCCATGGGGTCAACCGGTGTTTGCTTCGGGGAAGGGTTCAAGCGATGGCTCCTGGGTTTGTATTTTTAGATATGAATATGGTAGTCTG
The DNA here is from genome assembly GCA_002352605.1 of Desulfobacteraceae bacterium UBA2771. Taxonomy (GTDB): domain Bacteria; phylum Desulfobacterota; class Desulfobacteria; order Desulfobacterales; family Desulfosarcinaceae; genus Desulfosarcina. The sequence continues at coordinate 29,318 of DEIP01000107.1, forward strand.
CCCCCCGAAGGTAATCTGAAAACAGGACCCGTTTTTATAACCCAAACCGTCTCACAGGCAAAGGCTTTTTTGGATCCCGCAACGAAAAGAAAACCAAGGATGGAAGAACGGGCCGAAGGGATTTTCCACCGGCTGGTGGACCGGATCTATCGTCGATGGCCCCGTCCGGCGCCTTCGCCCCATCGTCTCAAGGCCTGTCGCATCGTCTCTCACCGCGGTGAGCACGATAACCACCGCCGGTTTGAAAACACCCTGCCGGCATTTGACGCAGCGCTCGATGCAGGGGTCTGGGGCATTGAGCTGGATGTGCGCTGGACCCGCGACCGGATTGCGGTGGTGTTCCACGACCCGAATACCCGCCGGCTGTTCGACGAAGACGTCGGCATCGGACAGATGGCGCTGGATACCATCAGGAAAAAATTTCCCCTGATCCCCACCTTGTCGGAAGTGGTTGACCGATATGGTGGTCGACTGCACCTGATGATAGAGATCAAGGCCGAACCCGACTCGCGCCCTTCAATTCAAATCCGCCGCATGAAAAAACAGCTTCAGCGCCTGGCCCCGGAAAAGGATTTCCACCTGATGAGCCAGCATCCTGATATGTTCGGCCATTTTTGTTTCCTGCCGGCCAGGGTCTTTGTACCCATCGCCCGACTGCGAATCGATCGTTTCAGCCGGATGGCGGCCATGCGCCAATGGGGCGGCCTTGCCGGCCATTACCTCTTGGTTTCCAATGGCTTGTTAACCCGTCATCATGGACTGGGCCAAGGAGTCGGTACCGGCTTCGCCGATTCCCGACGCTGCCTGTTTCGGGAGGTCGCCCGCGGCATGGATTGGATTTTTTCCAATCGGGCGGCACGGATGCAGGCTATTTGCCACAGGGCTCAGGGTTTCACCAACGAATAATGGCGCCAATCGGGTGCATGGCACGGTTCGGAGGGTAAAACCCCTTCCCGCCCCCTATCCAGGGACGATGATCCCGACACATGTAAACAGAAACAAAACGGTAACGATCTATCAGTCATGCAGCAGCGCAGCCTGCGCCCGGCCCTTTTTTTCATCGACGAAATAGAGCAGGATGGCACCGGCGGCAAAAAGAATCAGCACCGAAGCCATGCTCCAGCGAGCGGCCAGCGCACCCACCGCGGCAAGGTCCGCAGCCGTTGGATCCGTCGGCATGAGCAACCGGCGCATGAGAAGACCCACGCCGCCCACCAGCACCGGTCCGATAATGGCGGCAAATTTGCCCAGCATGTTGTAAAAACCGTAGAACTCAGCCGGCTTGTCCGCAGGGATCAGTCGGGAGTAGTAGGAACGGGAAAGGGCCTGGATGCCCCCCTGCACCAGGCCGATGGTCACCGCCAGCACGTAAAATTCCTCTTTGCGGGTCATGTTGATGCCCCATAACGTGGCCGCCACATAAATCCCGATGGCGATGTATATTCCCTTTCGCGGCCCGATGCGCTGGCCCAGTCGGCCGAATGCCAGCGTTGCCGGAAATCCTACGAACTGGGTGACCAAAAGCGCCATCAGGAGCTCATTGACGGCAAAACCCAGGCTCATGCCGTAATCCACCGCCATGCGGATGATCGTATCCACACCGTCGATATACAGCCAGTAGGCGCATAAAAACAACAGGATCGTTTTCATCTGCCGGATGCGGCCGAAGGTGTGCCCAAGCTGCGCAAAGCCACCGGACCAGATATTGCCGGTGGTGGTTTCTGTCGCGGCCGTTGATTTTTCGGGCACCCAGAAGAGGATGAACAAGGTGAAAAACCCCCACCACAGGGCCACGGTGAGAAAACCGATTCGCACCGCCTGGCCGGCATCGGCCAGCCCAAACCGCTGGGGTATCACTACCATCAGCACGTTGACCAGAAAGATCAGCCCCCCGCCCAGGTATCCCAAGGAAAAACCGAAGCCCGAGATGAAATCCACGTCCTTCTCTCCGGCCACTTCCGGCAAAAGGGCATCATAAAAGACGTTGGCGCCGGAAAAACCGATCACCCCCATGGCGTAAACAACCAAGGCAAAAGCCCACTGCCCCTGTCCCACAAAATAGAGCGCGGCGGTAGTCAACACGCCAAGGTAGGCGAACAGGGCCAGGAAACGCTTGCGGGCGGACTCCCGATCGGCCACAGCACCCAGGATCGGTGCGGCCAGGGCCACCAGCAGGCCGGCGGCGGCGTTGCCCAGGCCCAACCGGGCCGTGCTCAGATTTACGTCGACACCGGCGCTCCAGTATTGCTTGAAAAAGACGGGAAAAAAACCGGCCATCACCGTGGTGGCAAAAGCGGAATTGGCCCAGTCGTACATGGCCCATCCCCATATGGCCTTTTTGCGAATGTCCATGGCAACGATGCTCCTTGGATCGACGGTTTTCCTTTTTCTTGGCCCCAACACTGCGTAAAACGGTTGTTTGAAACATTAGGGTTGATAAAGCGAGCAGACGACCGTATTCTCTGAATATGAAGACCGAGTACTTCTCCCTGCCGGCATCCTTCCAGGACGAAGAGTTCGACGCCCACTTTAAGGTATTCCACGAGTTGATGTCAAACAAGGTGTTTGAGATCCTGTTGGTGGCCAGCCCCTACGATGCCTATATTCTGGAGGAAGACGGCAGCCTTGCATCCAAAATCATCAACGAGTACCAGGGGCTGAACCTGAGCCGGCCGCCGCGTATTACCCAAGCCGCCACTGCCGCCCGGGCCATGGATATGCTGGCCGAAAAATCCTTCCACCTGGTGGTTGCCATGCCTCATTTGGACGACATGGATGTCTTCGATCTGGGGCGGCGGATCAAACGCGTCCATGCCGACCTGCCGGTGGTCCTGCTGGCCCATAGTGTCCGAGGCGTCTATCCGCCGCCGGAGGGCAAGGATTTCTCCGGTATCGATCAGGTCTTCATATGGTCCGGTGATTCGGACCTGCTGCTGGCCATCGTCAAGTGCATGGAAGATCGGCTCAACGCGGCCGCCGATACGCAAAAGGCCATGGTACGGGTCCTTCTTTTAGTGGAAGACTCACCCCTGTACACCTCCTATTTTCTACCGCTGATCTATAAGGAGATCGTCAACCAGACCCAAGAGGTTCTGGAGGAAAGCCTCAATCAGGAGCACCGGCTCCTCAAGATGCGTGCCCGGCCAAAGATTCTCGTAGCCGAAAATTACGAACAGGCCATCTCCTTATACCAACAATACGGTGCTTATCTGTTCGGCATTATTTCCGACACCCGCTACCCCAAGGGTGGCAAGCTTATCGCCGATGCCGGCTACACGTTCCTTTCAGAAGTCCATCGGGCCATTCCCGACCTGCCGCTTTTACTCATCAGCAACGAGTCCCACAACAAGGATTTGGCCGATAAGGTACCGTCGGCCTTTCTGGATAAGAACGGCGATGATCTGCTGGCCGAAATCCACCGGTTCTTTTTAAATGCCCTGGGCTTCGGGGATTTCGTCTTCAGGCGGCCCAATGGTAGCGAAATCGTCCGTGCCGCCAACCTTAAGGCCCTAGAAAAGATCTTGCCTGCCGTACCCGACGAATCCCTGCTTTATCATGCCACCCGCAACCGTTTTTCCAACTGGATCATGGCCCGCGGTGAATTTTCCCTGGCTTCACGCCTGAGAAAGGCCAAAACGACTGATTTTTCAGGAGCGGAAGAGATCCGTCAGTTCATCATCGCCCACATTCACGCCCTTCGGAAATGGCGCCAGAAAGGGGTGGTGGTGCATTTCGATTCCAGGGACTACGACCCCGAGATCTCCGACTTCGTAAAGATCGGCAATGGATCACTGGGCGGAAAGGCCAGGGGGCTGGCCTTCGTGGCCAACCTGCTGCGCCGGACGCCCCAGCTTCAGGAACGTTACCCGGATGTCACCATCCAGGTGCCGCAGACCCTGGTCATCACCACGCAAGGATTCGACGCCTTTGTTTCGCACAATGGCCTGGATCCGTCCGTAATGGTCAACCATACGGACGATCAGATTGCCAACGCATTCCTCCACGGGGAAATGCCCCCCTGGCTGGCGGATCCATTGTGTACCTACCTGGAAGTCGTTCACCAACCGTTGTCAATCAGGAGTTCGGGTCTTCTGGAGGATGTTCACAACCACCCTTTCACCGGCCTTTACAAAACCTACATGGTGCCCAACAACCACCCGGATTTTGCTATCCGCTACAACCAGTTGATCACCGCCGTAAAGCTGGTATACGCCTCCACCTGGTTCCGGGAACCGCGGACATTTCTGAGTGGTACCGCCTATCGGATCCGCAAGGACCAGATGGCGGTAATCGTGCAGCAGTTGGTGGGTAACCGGCACAACGCGTATTTTTACCCGGATATCTCCGGTATCGCCCAATCCCACAATTTCTATCCGGTGGCGCCCTTGAAAACAGAAGACGGGGTGGCCCACATGGTTATGGGGTTTGGCCGAGGCATCCATGAAGGGGAGCCGACCCTTCGTTTTTCACCGGCGTATCCTCGGGTATTGCCCCAGTTTTCCAAAGTCGAAGACATCCTGACCAACGCCCAGCGCCAGTTCTATGCCCTGGGCATGGAGGACGTTCCGGACGACCTGTACTTTGAACGGGGCATCAATGTGGAGAAGCGCTACGTGGATAACGCCAGCGCCGAAGGGCCGGTTCAACGCCTGGCCGGGACCTACGTTCCCGCCGAACACCGTATTCGGGACAGCATTCATATCCCCGGAGACCGAGTCCTCACCTTCGCACCGGTGCTTAAATACGACAGTTTCCCGCTTCCCGGTCTGCTTAAAGATCTGCTGACCATTGGCCGGGACGGCATGGGTTGCGCCGTGGAGTTCGAATTTTCCATCAACATGACCGGCGAAGCGGAAGATAAAGGCTCCTTCCATATCCTCCAGATGCGGCCCATGGCCGCCGAAGAGGACACGCATGATGTGGCAGTGACCGATGCGGATGCGGCCGGTGCCTTGTGCTTCACCACCCAGGTCCTGGGCCATGGCCGCAAGCAGACCATGGCCGACATCGTCTTCGTCAGACCGGACACCTTCGACCCAAAGGATACGGTTGCCATCGCCCAGTCCATCGCCAGGGTCAACCAGACCCTGTATAGGGAAAAACGGACCTACCTGCTGATGGGCCCCGGGCGGTGGGGATCCTTTGACCGGTGGCTGGGAATCCCGGTGAAATGGAAAGATATCAATGGCGTGGGCGCCATGGTGGAAATACGAAACGCGTCACTGAAAGCCGATCCATCCAACGGATCCCACTTTTTCCAAAATATCACTGCCAACGCGATCCCCTATCTGACCGTCACTGAAGGCCGGGGCGATATCATACGGTGGGACACCCTGCAGGCCCTGCCGACTAAGTTTTCCGATCCGTACCTGAATCACGTAAGGCTTAATCAGCCCCTGGTTGTCAAATGCGACGGCCGACAATCACGCGCGGCCATCCTGCTGGAAGGGGCGAACACAGTATGAAGACCCGTGCGGTCAAACGGCTGATACCTGCCCCGGGGATAGGATTGTTGCTTCTCACCGCCTGTTTACAATGGGCGCTAAGGCTGCCCTTGGCGCCGGTTGCCCCGACGGCGCAACCAGCCGACAACGAACGGAACGCCGGCGAGATCATGGCCTATCCCGATGAACAACAGGATCTCGCCAGATTGCTTCGGTGAAAAATTGCTCAACGTGGGCTAAAGAAAATCCCAAAACCGACGATACCGGAATCAACGAACCACACGGATCACCAACGGTGATTCGCCTATTGCGATCATGCGCCGGCTCGCTGTCGGCCAACCAAAGGAGCGCTGGCCATGGATCAAAAAATGGAAATCGTCTTTTTCGCCGATCTGGGTTTCGGGTGGCTGTTGGACGCCGAGACGCTCCGGAAATTTCGCAAAAAAGAATCGATCGAAAAAGTCGTGGTCCAGCGGTCCCTTGCCGAATTCTTTCGCAAAAGAAAGCGATTGTAGCGCCAAGGCAGACGCGCTCTCCTGAATTCATTTTCCGCAGAAACGCCACATCTTTCGTGTTGCGTCATTCCTTTCAACCATCCCCGGGTTTCCGTTTCACATCCCTCTTGAAAAAAAAGGTGGTTGCGCTACAGTGGACCCATGAGAAATATCACTCGAAACGTATGCTGGCTATTCATCGTGGCCGTCGTGTCGGCACCGCCATGGACGGAATTTCGCCAGGAGGCGGCGGCCGCCGATCAACTGAAAGTGGTGAGGGCGGTCATGTGCGAGAGTATTCAGCAATATGAACCGGTCAATCCGGCCGTCGTTTTTTCCATAGCAAGGAGCCGGATATCGTGCTTCACGGAATTCGACCGAATACCCGAAAAAACCTACATTCACCATAAATGGTATCGCCGTGACAGCCTGATCACCGTTAAACGGCTGACCATCAACCCACCTCGCTGGTCTTCATTCACCAGTGTGCAGCTCAGGGATGCGGACAAGGGACCCTGGCGGGTGGAGATCACCGATGATAACGACAACCCCCTGCGCACCCTACGCTTCAGCATAACGGAGTAGCCCCCAATGGGCCCCTTGATTCCATTTTTTTCCGGGCTTCGCTGGCAGGACATCGTGGATATCCTGCTCAACAGCTTTATCCTGTTCAGGCTATACGTGCTGTTTCGGGGCACCAATGTAATCCGCATGATCATGGCCATTGCCATGCTCTGGATCTTGGAACGGATGGCAGTGAACATGGGCCTGATCGTCACCAGCTGGGCCATGCAGGGCATCATCGCCGCCGCGGCCCTGATCGTCATCATCGTGTTTCGCAACGAAATCGCCAGTGTCCTGCAAACCCGCAACGTCAAGTCTTTTTTCTGGGGTTTTCCCCGACGTCAAATCCAGACCCCGGTGGAGATCATCGTGGAGAGCGTCTACGAGCTGGCCAGCCGTAAGCTGGGCGCCCTGATCGTCCTGCCGCTGAAAAAGGGGATCGAATCGGTGGTACAAAGCGGGATTCCCTTGCAGGGCAAGCTATCCCGTGAAATGGTGCTGAGCATCTTCTGGCATGGAACACCGGCGCACGATGGGGCCACCATCATCCAGGGTGATAAGATCTCGGAAGTGGCCGCCATTTTGCCGCTATCCAAAAGAGGTGACCTGCCCTCCTACTTCGGCACCCGTCATCGTGCCGCCGTCGGTCTGGTTGAAAAAACCGATGCCCTGGTGATTGTGGTTTCAGAGGAGCGCGGCCAGGTCACTGTGTTCAAGGACGAATCAATCATCAACATCAACGACAATATCGAGCTGGACCAGGTGCTCCGCGAACACGCCGGCGCGTTAAGCGCATCGGGTGGCCTGAAACGGCAAACCGTTGAGCTGAGCATCGCCGCCATGATCTGCCTGGCCGGCATCACGGGCATTTGGCTCAGTTTTGCCCGGGGACTCGAGACCCTGATGACATTGGAGGTTCCCGTGGAATTCATGAACCGGGAACCGAAAATGGAGATTTTCGCCGCATCGGCCAGCAGCGTGAAACTCCAGCTCAGCGGCTCGGGGACACTGATCAAATCAGTTCGTCCCGACCAGGTGAAGGTCAAGCTCAACCTGGCCAATGCGGTGGCCGGAAGCAATCAGGTAGCCATCACCCGGGATAGCATCGCCCTACCGCCGGGAATTCAGCTCAAGCGGGTGGATCCCCAGGCCCTGGAGGTCACCTTGGATCTGCCGGTCGAAAAGACCCTGCCCGTTCAGCCGGACTGGACCGGCAAACTGGCCGATGGACTGATCCTGGAAGATGTTCGCATGGTTCCTGACAAGGTCAAGGTGGTGGGCGGCAGCCTGGTGTTAAAAGACATCCAGACCATTTATACCGGAAAAATCCCCCTCGAAGGCATCACCATTGGCGGCACCACAACGGTCGGTGTCATCCTGCAACCCTCATTGCTGAAGCTGGAAGACGGCACCAGGAACCGCGTTGACGTGGTCTATAAGGTCAGCCGGCGACCGGCCGGAGTATCTGGTAATGACATGACTTACTAAAAAACAACCGGGTAATGCTCCCCCGGTTACCTAAAAAACAGTGACCGACGCAGAGGGGGTCGAAGCAGGGTCATCCAACGTCGACCTGTAGCTACCGATCCGGAAATGAATTCACACGCCAACTCAGAATAGGCAATTGTGGCCCTTACGTGACAACGCGTTAGTTATTCCTTGACAATTTTAAACACTATATTAGTTGTTTGGGCACTGGTTCAGTTGAATAGGTAATAAAAACAATTATAAATTTGGGAAGTTATATGAATCGGATGCAAAAAAGTGTTTCCGGAGTAAGCACGTTTTCTATCACTCCCAAACTAACTGCAGGCACCTCTTTGGTTGTAAAGTGAACTCTGAGGAAGTTATGGATAACCCAATAGACGTTCAAAACGCGTTGAAGGCCGGTTTCTGATTTGGCATATGTGTTAGTTTTTCTTCTATATGCGGAACATTTCCGGCGCATTGCGCTATTGTTGGCTTCAACATGGTTGGCGTGTGTTTCCTTATCTGTAATATTGTTTGAGGTTTCAGGGTGTTGGGGACAGGTTGTCTGGTATTTTGGCTTCTTGCGTCCTCTATTATGTGCTTGTGACCCTTTGTTTTTCACCCTGACGGTGACTCCCTTTTTTAAGGTTTTTCGGGGACGACCAGGTTTACCAGTTCGTAAAAGCACTTGGCATATTTCAAAGAGAATTATTCCATATCGACGTTCACCATCTGTCAGCAGGGTTATGTCTTGCGTTTGGTCGATAAGTTCTGCCAGCGTCTTTATAGCTTTTTCGAAAAGGGATCTGACCTTTTTACCGCAACTCAGTTCCC
>DEIP01000092.1:0-6707 GCA_002352605.1 Desulfobacteraceae bacterium UBA2771
TCGATCTCCCCCACATCGCCGGAACTTGGACGCTAACGAGAACTGACCCATTTATGCTAACAAAAATTGAGCCAGGATTTGGGCTAAAGGAATCAGATTCTGAAGCTGATTCAAGGCCGGAACCAAGGCTGGGTGCATAAAATAGATTTGAAAAGGATTTTGTCGATCTACAAGACAGGAGTCGCTGGAGAAGCGAACGTTGACTCAGACAGTTTTGGTTGCTTTTCTTGGTTGGGTAGGGGTCATAAGGGCCTATCGTCTCGCTGTCCTACGCTTAATCTCGGGGATTGCACCCTCCCGATCCAAGGACTCGCTACCCAGGCCGGCCAGCCTTCAGGGACGGGTTTCCCACCCGCTAAAATATGCGACCTTGCCCGGCCGCACAAGTATTAAGTTATTTGACCGCCACTAAGGGCTCGGTGGGGGCAAATACGAAATTTTAGAGAACCCAAGGTAGGGCCGAACGCACAGGAATCAGTGCACAATGCACAGAATATTGTGCAATCAGCTACCCCAACAATAGGATAACCTGTTGGATTTAATACCCTGTCTTCAATGGCATGCTTTTTGCTAGGATAGGAGTCCATAGATGGGATTAAATCCAAAAAAAAGAAGTGAAAAAGATCATTTATCCATTATCTCCTGTAAATAAAAAAATCGAAACCTAACCCTTAGCTTATCAAATTATTGCAATTTGTCGGCATCTCTCAACAAACGCTAAAGTTTTCTGCCTGTTATTTTCGGCAGACAAAATCGTTGCCCTTCGAAACAGCGATGGACGCCGGCGTTCCCGGCGATACGTTCCCAGGCCGAAGTTCGGAAACGAGATGCAAGGTCATGTTATTGCAGCAGTCGTAAAACAACCTTTCAGAAACTCGAAACACGGTATTTTTTGACTTGAAAACAACTTAGGACAAAGTAAGGAGGGATTAATTATGTGGCAAAATGCAACCAGGCTATTGGGTGTCGGAGGTAAAGTCAGATATCCGGCAACGGGGGGAGTTTTTGAACCTCTGAAAAACGTATCGGTAGATATCTATCACATCACCGAGGATGAAGGCGGCTTTTTCAGCTTTCTCCGGTTGAATTCTCTTCCCGCCATAACGGATCTCTCAGGGGATTTCACCTTCACGGATTTACCTGTCCAGGTAAAAACGAAAACAGTAATTCCCGGAGGATCTCCCGGCACGCCAATCGAGATAATGGAACCCTCCAGTTTACCGGACATTGTTTTTCTTATCTCCGGGCAAGCCGGAACAGAATTTGTCGAGATCTACGATGAACGTAATATGGTGGATGATGGATGGTTCACCGCCAATCCGGACCGGGTGGACGTACCGTTAACCGGAAATCCCGCGATCGTTATTGATATCCCGGACCTGATTTCCACAACACCTGTTCCCGACGGTCGGTATTTCTTTTTGAGGATCGGGCGCGTTACGCGCGACGAGATAACCAATGTAGATGTCCCCGCTCCCGCCTTACCGGGTTACATGACGTCCGCGGCCCCCTCATTTTTCCCAGGGATCGTGGACGCCCCCTTCGGCGGAACTCTCCAGATAGGAGGGCATTTCGGCGACGATATCCGGCTGATGGGAGACAACGTCTATTACCGGGTCTATTTTTCACCTTACAGCGGAAATCCCGCTGATCCATTTGTGCCGGCATTGGCAACCCAAATTACCGATCCCTTGTTTAACAAGAAATATATTCTACCCACCACTCCGGGAGATACGGGCACGTGGCAAACTCTGCCGTTGGGTCCTTTTACCGCCGAGGTGGGCGGAAGTCCGATACAAGCATACCAAAGGCCGCCACTATACAATCCGGCGGTGGAATACATGCCTTTTCCAGACCTTATGGCCATCTGGAATTCAACAGCGGCAAACAATGACCTGATAATCCTGTCCATTGAGGTCTATGAGAAAACCGGTGAAGTTCTTGGCGTTCCCCAGTTGACTCCCATCACTCTTGTTCCAACCGTCAACAACTACGAGTTTCTCCCGCTTCGGATCGATAACCGGCCTCCGGTACCGAAAATCGATTCATGGGAAACCGGTTTTGCAACTTTCATTCCCCAGCGTATTGACAACCTGGGTCTCATGAACTCTTGCGGCGAAATGGTGGTAGTTGTCGGTAATCCCAATGGCAACGAATGCGTGGTATTGGGATATGACATCGAAGATGGTAGCGGCAGCTATCATCGGCACCTGCTATATTACAGAATGCGAGTGGCATACAGCCCCCGACAGTTTGGCGTCGTACCACTGGAAACCCAGGTTGTTTTGAAAGGACAGGGAAGTGATCCGACTTTCGACATAGGCGGGACAAAAAACGATATCGACTGGAATTACAACCCAGCAGTGGATCCACTTCATTCCAACATTTTGAATTATAGCTCTGTACTGGTTCCGAAAACTCTCGACGGTTGGCCACCGGAACCCGCCGGTGACACCTACAGCGGGAAGCGATGTCTTCAATACGCGGTTGAAGTATCGTTGGGCTGCGGCGTTCGGACGATAAACGGCTGGAGCCGGTTATTCGGTCACCGGCATAGCGCCAGACATATCATCATAGGAATACCAGAAGAAGGAGAAAAATAAAAATGGCAACAAAAAATCCCAATGATAAATATGCGTTTTTGTTTTCAGGGCCTGCCGGAGACCGTGAATTAAAGGACCTGGAGAATGTCTCTGAAGTATTAATAAAATACTATAATTATCCCATTTCCCAAGTAAAAGTTATCCTGGGTTCAACCCCGGCGGTCATGCCCGGTTTTTCCGGCGTAGCGGCAGTCGTAGTCGCCTCGCAGGTTCAACTGGAGAGTCAATTGACAACCTTCACCATCATGGCCGCCGGTGCAAATAAAACCGTTCTCCTGTATTTTGCCGGTTGGGGAACCAATGAATCGGGGATAGCAAAATTAGCCATCGACAACGGTGCTCCTCCCACATATGTTGACCCGACATGGCTTACGACTCGGTTAAATGCCTTCGGCGCTTCACAAGTCAATGTCGTAATGCAGCAAAACAACTGCGGCGGATTCAGTTCCGCTTTGACCGGTTGCACGCTTGCCGATTGGACCTTTTCTTTCGCCTGTATCGCCACGGAAGCAAGTTATGGCGACAGTCCGGTTGTAATGGGCAGCTATTTCACCCATGCCTGGACTCGCGGATTGAAATTGCAGGCGCTTCCACCCTCAACTCCCGATTCCGGAAAATATGCGGATCAACTGGCTGCGGGCGCTGAGGGAACAAACCGCTTGGTATCGCTTGAAGAGGCGGAAATCTTTGGGAAGCAGATCCATGATTCAGACCCCGCCTACGCCATGGCGGGAATTTCCACTCCGGGATACCTGGGGCCCATGGGCGGTTCACCGCAATACCTTGGGTTGCCGGACCTCCTCATACGCGACGGTAGTTCCCAATGGTATGAGAGTCCCGACATTAATTTGACCCACCCCAATCACCCCTGGGTTGATACAAACCCTGCTAATAAAGACTGGTATATTTCCGACTCGCCCCCGCCTCCGCCGCCTCCCGGGATGTTTAATAATACCGTCCATGTAGATACGCGAAATATAGGCACTCACCCGGTGCGGCGCTACTCGTTGGCTATGGATTTATTCTGGTCGGGCGGAGGAGGAGCGGGAACCGATCCTTATGATATTTGCGATATCGTTCCTGCGGGCGGGGTATTAAAACCCATGGATCAAGCAGACATCGGCACTCCGGACGATATTTGGGATACTCATCCCAAAAATATCAAATTTGAAAATACATCGACTCACCGTTGTATCAAAGTTGAGGCCAAACCGTTTTGCACCGGAGTGGATGGTCTGGATCATGTTTGGAATCCTTTGGCGTATGATTTCGAGGGTCAACGCAATATCGACCTCATGACGGTCGTTCCGCCTCCCCCATCCCCAATGCCTTCTCCCGGCATTACGGGGATTAAAAAACATGTTTACGCTTTAAAAAATCCTTTTGAACAGCTTCGCAATTTCTACATTGTTTTCCCTCAAAATTATTTCCAATATGAAAACAAGATCCAATTTAACTGGTTGGAAGTTTCCCGGGATAGAAAAGCCAGGCAGATCCCCCTTACGATAACGATGGAACCGCATCCGCATATTGCCATGCGATTAAAAACGGATGAAGAAAAAAAGATCCTGTTTAGTGCGGAGCTTAAGGCGGAATTTGCTCTCAATGAGGACGTGGTATTGCCTTTCGATATCCTGGTGGAAAACCTGGATGTTGAAGTCGATAACGCCAATCTCAGAAAAGCTGCTGCTATGTTCCAGACCGATACGGTCGCTTTTGCCGGTCTCACGGTCGTGATCAAAAAAGGCGCAGGAACCATAAAAGGCGTTACCCTTGACCGTGACGGAAACCCCGCGGCAGGCGCGAAGGTCTTCCTGCGCACCATTAACGACTTGCAGGGAGCGGTGGCAAGAACCGGGGAAGACGGCGCTTTCAATTTTGAGGCTATTAATGCGGATGTTTATAAACTGGCAGCCGAGGGTGCAGGATGGCGTTCCAAGGAAAAAATTATCTCCCTCACGGACGGGCGTGTGGAAGATCTGAAAATCGACCTGCTGGAACCCTTTGGCGATGAAGACCTGGTGAAGGTGGTCATCGACAAAATCCGGATTCTGGACGACAAGGACCCGTGCATTAAGGGAAAAGGGGAATTGACATTCACTTCGGTTGTCGTGCCGGATAACGATACGGACAGAAAACAGGTGACCCGTTTACCGGAGGATGGCGTGTATCATATGGGAGACAAACCCGGAAAGAATGATATCGAATTGGGCGTAACTGTTTTCCAGGGTGTTGTCAAAAATAAATCCCTTTCCTTTACAATTTCCGGAAAAGAGATCGACCTGTTTGATCCTGATGATCAGTTGGCGCGTTATCACCGTGAATTTACGGGCAACCCGGCAGAATGGTATGGAAAATACTACCCCGGCGACGAGTATCTTGATGCCGAGGATGTAGGCGGTTGGGCAATTTGGTACCGTATTCTTCGTGGCTAATCGGTATCATCGGAAAATCGGAAGCCTTGTGAAATTCCACCCATTGGAATAAGGCAAGGCAAATTATAACCCGTCTACAAACACGTATGATGAAAGCCCTAAGATCATCTGCTGAGCGCCCAACGGCTCGCGTTGTATTTCTATCCGACGAGGGAGGTGATGCCAATGAAATAGCTGTTTGTGATAACGGTTAGGCTTCGGTGCCATAGGGACTGCCACGTTGAGGTCTAATGCTGAGAAACCAAGGGCGGCCCAACCAATCGAGAGGAGGATGTATCATGCCTGATAAACTTGAAGAGCTCAGAGTAAAAATTCCGCGTCGATTGATTAAGTTCTTTGAAGAGGATGTTCCGGTTATTGTTAAATACCATCCCGCCGGCCTTTGGCCGGTTGACCCAGCTTTGCTAATGGAGGATCGGTTGAAGAGTTTGTTTAGCGATCGTGAATTTATGGAAAATTATGAGATCGTTATCATGCCGCGAGCCGGCCTGCGATAGTAAAATGGGCAGGGCCGTCTGTTTCGATAGGCGGCCCCCTCCAAAAACATTTCATGCCGGAATTATAGGTTTTTTGTAAAATCATACATATTTAGGGGAGGCATTCCGTGAGTGCTTTAGAACTTCCATTTTTAAAGAATATTGGTCTGATGTTGACATATAAATGCACAACGGCCTGCCCTCATTGTATCGTCAAAGCCGGACCGCATCGGACAGAAGAAGTTCTCATTAAAAATGCCGTTAATTGGATTGAACAGGCAGCCACATATCGCGCGGGTCATATCAAAGGTCTGGCATTGACCGGCGGAGAGCCTTTCTATAATCTTGATTTACTCCGAAGAATATCCGATTTTGGTGATGAGCTCGGAATGGTTGTATCGGTGGTGTCCAATGCTTTTTGGGCCACTTCAAAACCGGCTGCTGTTCAGGTGCTCACGTCGGTCCCAGCCATACGGATGATCTCTCTCAGCACCGATGTATACCATCAGAAGACGATCTCATTCGATCATGTTGTTAATGCAATCGAAGCAGCGGAGGAATGCGGCTTATCATACAGTGTTGCCGTATGCACGGATCGTATCGATGACATCGAATATAAAAAAACGTTAACCAAACTATCTAAAATTATTGATGAAGATAAAATACGTATTTCCATCGCTTTTCCGGTTGGTCGAGCAGAAAAATTACTGAAAGATTCCAATTACGATACCTCCTCTGAGCCGTGTGTTTCTGCTTGTACAATGGGCAGTTCGCCGATTATTTTCCCGGATGGAAATGTGTTTGCTTGTATCGGCCCGGTACTGACGCTGAAAAACAAGCATCCTCTGCTATTGGGTAACGTTTATGAAGAACCCTTGGAAACGATTTTGGACCGAGCTGAATCGAATTTGCTGTTACATGCAATCAGAATTTGGGGACCCCGGAAACTCGTGGCGGCGCTTAAAAAAGAAGGTTATTCAAATCTCTTGCCGGATGAATATATAGAGGACTGTGTTTGTGATGCCTGCTACAAACTAATGTCCAATGACCGAATATTGGATTGCCTTATCAACATCTCAGAAGATACCGACTTTATCGAAAAAGTTGCATATGGACGCGTTTATTTCCTTAATGAAAGCAGAATGGCCAAAACGTTTATCGCTGACGGCATTCTCACTGCAGAACAATAGCAG
>DEIP01000092.1:6772-8269 GCA_002352605.1 Desulfobacteraceae bacterium UBA2771
CGTTTTGTTTTCTTGCTGCCCTGGGTGTCGGCCGCGAACGGTAACGCGTTATTCGTAAAGGTCATTCACGAGACCGACCAGTTTCTTCAGGAAATTCCACCCAAGCGTTTTCCTCTTTCGCACTCCTTGCATCCGACATACGGGGACCTATGGAGCGGGGAGATCATAATTGATCCGGCGGATCGGCCAACTCCCGGCTCCGCATGGGGAAAACAGGGACAATATGTTTACCGCTTCGAATTGGAAAGCCCGATGTTGCCGCATCCACTCGATTGGATCGTCGACCCTTACGCCCGCGAGTATGGAGCAGGACGGCAATCAGCGTTCACGCTGGGCTATACGAATCACCCATGGGGCCCAATCGAAGAAACTTGGAAAACGCCTCTGATCGAAGATATCATTGCTTATGAAATCATGCTGCATGAATTCGCGGCTGATCTGCAAGGCGCCCATGCCAAGCTGCCGTATCTGCAAGACCTTGGCATTAATTGCATCGAAATCATGCCTGTGGCCAACGTAGTCCGTTCCATTGACTGGGGCTTTGAGCCCATCGGTCCTTTCGGCCTGGACGAACGGTTTGGTAAACGTCGGGACCTGCAGAGATTTGTCCAGGCTGCGCATGAGCACGGTATTGCGGTGATGCTCGACATGATTTACGGTCACACAGGCCGTGCCTTTGCCTATGAGCAGGTCTACAGCAAGCTCCGTTACGAGAAGAACCCTTTCATGGGTTCATACGCAAAAAACATGTTTGGTCCCAGCACGGATTATCGACGTGAATTCACACGCGACTTTTTCTTCACGGTTAATTACTACTGGTTGGACCGCTATCACGTCGACGGCATTCGCTACGATTGTGTGCCCAACTACTATGAAGGCTGCCTGGACCATGGGTATTCGAGCCTGGTCTACCATACCTATCAGAAGGTGAAAGCCACCAACGGGACAGGCCATTGGCAGCGCTTTTTCCACAGCGGCGGCATTCACTTGATTCAATGTGCGGAGCAGTTGGAGAAACCGATCGAGATCGTCGAAAAAACCTACAGCAATTGCACCTGGCAAAATGAAACGCTGAATGCAGCCAAAGACGTGGCTGCCGGGCAATTCGGGCGTCTATATAACTTTGGCATGAAACTGGGCCTTTCCGGATATCCCGAACAGGAAAACCATGGAAGCGATACCATTACCAAAAGCGCGCTCCAATACTTGGAGAACCATGATCATCCGCGTTTCATCTGCTGTTTTGGCACCTATTCACTTTACCGGGAAGTCTTGCGCCAAGGGAAACGGGAGAATTGGTTTAAGCTTCAGCCTTTCGTAATCGGGCTGTTGTTGGCAAAAGGGATGCCCATGCTTTGGCAAGGGCAGGAGATTGTCGAAAACTATGATGTGCCGGAAAGTGGCCCGGCTCGCATCGGCACACTTCGACCGGTTCGATGGGAACACTTTTATGACAATGAGGGAAAATCGATGATCCGGCTTTTCCGTCGGTTAATC
>DEIP01000042.1:0-1081 GCA_002352605.1 Desulfobacteraceae bacterium UBA2771
TGTCCCAATCGAACCAGCCAATCACATGTTGATAAATCGCTTCAGGAAAATGAACGGATTCGCCGTATCCCTGGAAATTTTCAGATGTTTCATTAAAGTATGAAGGGATATTTACAAAATGCCGCAATTCGTCAGGCCCCATTCCCAGCATAATTCCACGCAAGGTCTGGTCGTAGGTAAAACTAATCTGATCCATGTAGGCGGTTAGTGTTTTCATGACCCTTTCTTCGCCTACAATAGCGCGAGCGTGAGTATTGAGCAGAATCTCTGGCTGCAGATCCCGGATAATCTTTAAACCATCGCGCCACACTAAAGGTGACCGATAAACTCCGCCACGAAGGGTGTAGAGGTTGGGGGTGCCGGGCCACAGGAAGTTGTTCAGCACAGCTTTCTTCTCCGGTACCCAGACCGTCAGGTTATAATCATCGGACATGTAGTCCGTGAAAAACTGCAGTTTAACCCCGAGCACCTCGAGTTCTTCGCCATTTTCGACCATCTTGGTGGCTGGCAAAAAAGCAATAGGTTTCCCCATATCCAGTTTGGGTGTTACGCCGGCATCCGGCCCTTTCTCAGGCAATAGCAGCCCGAAATGAGACATGGTACGAGCCGTTAGTATCGGACCGACCTCCGGAATCGCAGATGGCGCTCCTCCGCCCTGAAGGCTGCTTTCAACCGTTTCGTTGACTTTTGGATGGCCGATTACAAGCACATTCTCCGGATTGTCGACCAGGGCACCCGCGCCCATGGCATAGTGGGAGTGGCTGTAGATAATGACTTTTACCGGCTTGTCGCTAATTTTTTCAATGGCCTTGCGTATGTGCTCGGCTTCTTCCCGGGTGTCTCCGGTGTCATAGACGATCAATCCGTCATCCCCCTCGATCACCGTTGTATTAGCCAGGGAGTACCCGCCGATGCACCACACCCCGTCGGCAACTTTCTCCGTGGTCGGTTCGAGATAGGTAATCTTCGGGGTGGCCTCAAGAACTTCGGCGTTGACCCGAGCGCCATTGGGCGCCGTTACCAGATCGACGGGGCCACCCATATAGCGTGATAAGGGGGTGCTGGATTCAGCGGCCTGCAA
>DEIP01000042.1:1208-3265 GCA_002352605.1 Desulfobacteraceae bacterium UBA2771
GTGTTGCTATTCAGCAGATCACTGGGGCAGCACAATATTTGCCTGGAGTCGAAAGCGAAAACCTTCGGGTCCCGCTTCCGGGGATTCTACCCAGTAGCCAACCCCAGCCTGCAGGCTGACCGGCAGCTTGCCGAATTTGACAAGCTTGGCGACAGCGACGTTGATTGGTACCGCCCACTGCTCGGTTTCCCAGTTGTAGGTGGTTTCAGATTGAGCCGATACTGTCCAGGCGCTCGGCCAGGTATAAGCCACGAAAGGCTGCATGAACGAGTTGCTGATATTTATGCGATCCTTGTCACCGGCGAATGACCAGACATGATTTGCCAGTAACCCTATCGTCCAGGGACCATTCAACTTGAGTGCGATGGCAGCAGGTCCAGCTCCCCATTTTTTTGCCCCGAGCAAGGAGTCCGTCGCCGTCGGCAGCAGCAGTATCGGACCGACGCCCCAGATCAATCCTCCAGCTGTGGGTTCTTTCGGCGATAAGAAGAGACTCAGAGAGGTATCACCCAAACCAAACTGCGACCCCGCACCGGGAAATATCTCCTCCTGGTAGACGATTGGCATGATCGTTCGAGTAATCATATTCCAGTCTGCATTGAGTTCGAACGGAATCACCGGTTGCACGTTTGCGAAAACCTTGGTTCCATCGTCTGCAAGTCCGAGATTTTGATCAACATTCAACTGGATCGGCACGGTCACGATGTTTGCTACTGGATTTGTCAGTTCCTGTGCGAGGTCTGCATCACTCTGGGTAGCCACTGCCGGGGCAGTAAGTCCAAACAGTGCAATGGTCACGGCGGCAATGGCCATCAGATTTCTATTCAGTCTTTTTCGCAACAATTTCACTCTCCGGTAGATGTTCAGTCCCACCAGATTACTGGGCGACCGTTACAACAGCTCTTCATCTGTGTGGTTTCTCGCTGGAAGACACTCCAGGACTCAATCTGGTTCTTCCCAATTTATTTGCCCGGGGACAGCGGAACCAAATACAAAATTGAGTTTATCAGTAGCAAGCGGGAATGCAGCTGTCATTTTGCGACAAGTAGTCGATTGTTATATAGTTTGAAGCACCTCCCGAGCGGTAACCGGCAAATGGAACAACAGTTTTCTCACAGGGCAATTCCTCTGGCCAGGGCGGTGTCACTTCTTCCCTATACGCGTCTACTCCATTCCATGGGCGCGCCGGTCGACCGGTTACTGATGCGTGCTGGAATTCCTTCAAATCTGCTCAGCTATCCCGCAGCAGCCGTTCCCGTGGAGAACGCTTTCCAATTTTTCGAATTCGCATGCAGGACGCAAGGCAGTGAGCATCTCGGACTTCATGTTGGCCTTGCGACCTCGCTCGACGATCTCGGCCCCTACGGAGAGATGCTGCAGAATGCTCTCACGATTTATGACTACCTTCGCAAGGGTATATCACTTTACAACATGCTGAACACCGGACAGCGTTTTTGGTTGTCTGACCACGGGGATGAGCTGCGGCTCAATTTTGCGTCCATGGTGGATTCAGAGATCGGGGTCTATCAGTCAGAACTCGAGAGCCTCGCCATCACCATCGCGATGTTCAAGGAAGCTGCAGGGAAGGAGTGGTCGCCCAGGGAGATCAGCCTGGCCTACAGAAGTCGCGAAGCGATTCCAGACATCGACCTCTATGCCGGGTCACGAATTTTACAGGGGACCGGGGAGAGCTACTTCACGATACCCCGGACCATATTGGGACTGCGTTTCCCCGGTGGCGGAAGCATTCGGGCAGAGGAAAAGGGGTTGCTTAAAGGGCATCCGTTACCGGAGAATCTTCACGGGCTGGTGCAACTGCAGATTGAATCCATGTTTTCCAGGCGACCGGTGCAGATTGACTCCGTGGCGGAAACCCTGGCGATGAACACGCGCAATTTGCAACGCTGCCTCGCGAAACAGGGTTTGAAATATTCACACATATTAGCTGAAGCCCGCTCGCGCCAAGCTGTCAGCTGGCTGGAAAATAGCGACAAACCAATAGCAGAAATCGCTTCAGATCTTGGTTACCAGGATGCCTCAAACTTCACACGCGCATT
>DEIP01000010.1:0-4091 GCA_002352605.1 Desulfobacteraceae bacterium UBA2771
TTGGCTGCTTGACTATTTAAGATATTTGCATCCGAACAGGTCGAAAAATATGACGGAAACGGTTATCCTGACGGCTTTAAAGGAAATGCAATACCTCTTGCCAGCCGGATTTTTGCGCTTGCGGATGTATACGACGCCCTTGTTTCAAAAAGGCCGTACAAAGAACCATTTTCCCAGGACCGGGCAGTATCCATTATCAAGGATGGGAAAGGAACTCATTTTGACCCGATGGTGATAGAGGCCTTTCTTGGATGTGAGCAGGAATTTATAAAAATACATTATGACTATGTGGATTCATCGTAATTAATCAAGTGTTTAGGTAAAAGACTGAGGGTGGATAATTTTAATCTCGTTCCCACCCTCCTGCGTGGGAATGCATAAGGAGAACAAAATGAAAGCAGGAAACATCAAAATTGGAGTTCGTTTGTATTCTTTAATCGGTTTTATCGTACTACTGGCTATTATACTTGTGTCAATCGGCATTAATGGTATGGGAACAATAACTGATGAATTAAAAACAGTTTATTATGATCGGGTTGTGCCGCTTAAAGAATTGAAAATAATTGCCGACCTCTATGCAGTAAATATTGTTGATACGGCTCATAAGGTTAGAGATGGCGGATTGACATGGAATGAAGGACGGACAAATATCAAAAAAGCGCAAAAAATTATTCATGAAAAATGGATAGCTTATCTTGCAACAAAGCTTGTAAAAAAAGAAGAGCAACTGGTAGCGGAAGCAAAACCCTTAATGCAAAAAGCGGACGCTTCTATTAGAAAATTAGACAAAATATTTAAGGATGAGGATAGAACACAGCTAACCCAATATACAGCCAACGAGCTTTATCCTGTCATCGACCCTATTTCGGAAAAATTCGCCGAGTTAATTGAACTGCAGCTTGAAGTTGCAAAAATCGAAAATGATAAAGCTGACAGGTTATATAAAACGTCACGAAATATTAGTTACGGTATGCTCATTGCTTCTGTATTATTATCCTTTGTTATTGCCTTCATAATTATTAAAGGAATCACAGATCCTCTTGCCAATGGTGTTGATTTTGCCAAAAAAATGTCCGAAGGCAATCTCACGCAGACATTTGATATAGACCAGAAAGACGAAATTGGAATCCTGGCCGGTGCCTTAAACGAAATGGGTAAAAATCTGAGAGAGATGTTTGAGGATATCAACGCGGGCGTGGAAACCCTTTCATCTTCTTCCACTGAACTTTCAGCTATTTCTCAACAAATGTCGGCAGGTTCCGAGCAGACTTCAGGCAAGGCCAATACCGTTGCAACGGCTGCCGAAGAGATGAGTACCAACATGAATTCAGTGTCTGCGGCAACTGAGCAGGCATCAACCAACCTCGGCATGGTTGCGGCAGCATCCGAAGAGATGACTTCTACTGTTAGCGAAATTGCCCAAAACTCTGAAAAGGCTCGATCAATAACAGGTGAAGCGGTCTCCCAGGCAAAAAGCGCTTCAGAGGGGGTGAATAAACTCGGAAAGGCCGCCGATGAAATAGGCAAGGTAACAGAGGCCATTACCGAGATTTCGGAACAGACCAATCTCCTCGCCTTAAATGCAACCATTGAAGCTGCCCGCGCCGGAGAAGCAGGCAAGGGTTTTTCAGTAGTTGCCAATGAGATAAAAGATCTGGCAAAACAGACGGCTGCGGCCACACTTGAAATAAAAGAAAAGATCAGCGGAATACAGGATTCAACCAAAGGAACCGTAACAGAGATAGAGCAGATTTCAAAGGTGATAAATGACGTCAACGAAATCGTATCCACCATCGCAACCGCAGTTGAAGAGCAGTCCGTGACAAGCAAAGAGATCGCGGAGAACGTGGCCCAGGCATCCCAGGGGATACAGGAAGTTACCGAGAATGTCTCACAGAGTTCAAGCGTCTCCGGAGAGATCGCCGGTGATATATCGGAGGTCAACCAGACGGCAGGCGAAATATCGAACAGCAGCTCCCAGGTGAATATGAGCGCGCAGGAGTTAATGAACCTTGCAGGCGAGTTGAAAGAGATGGTGAGCAAATTTACGGTGTAAATACGTCAATGGGCAAACGCAGCACAGGATCATAAACAACCAGTGATTTCCCCGGAAGCGGTCCGGCCGCAGTGGTTCGCAGTTCTTCGATGCGGTGTTGGCTTTTTTCGATACAGTTGCCGTCAGGCAGTGTCGCCGCCAGTTACGGTTGAAGGTCTTCTTTTTGACTGTAACTGGTTGGTCTGTTTTTGTCCTGTGTTATTGGTGAGTTCTGTCAATCCTAATCAGAAAGCACAACCTTCAAAGGGCCGGCGTCCAAGCCCTAAAACAGCCGAACCTTGCACGAAACACAAAAGTTTGGTAAATTAGCAAGCAAACACACTCGTTTTTTCGGTAGTTGCTCCATTTTGTTTGCAACGCTCCAATATGGCAGTTGTTGCCACGGATAGCAGCTGACAATGGTTCGTGATGTGGTTTCCAAATGATTATGGGGGAAAGAGATTGGGCGAAGACAAACCATCTTATGAAGAACTCGAAAAAAGAATCAAAGAACTGGAACAAATAGATATACGTGATATCAACGCCCGCAAACTGGCTGAATCTGAATTGGTTAAACAGCAGGCCTTTATGAAAGACCTAATTAACAGTATGCCGGGTATTTTATATATCTTTGACCGTGACCATAACTTTTTGTACTGGAACAGGAACTTTGAGCTGGCAGCAGGGTGTTCTGCAGAGGAACTGAAATCGAAAAAGTTTACCGACTTTTTTTCAGATAAAAATTTGAAGAGAGTCCAGAATGGGATTGAAAAAACATTCCAAATTGATCGTGCGAGTGGGGAGGCTCATCTTACTTCCCTAAAAGGCAACCGCACCCCTTATCTATTTACCGGCACGAAGGTAACGCTACGAAACAGAGAATGTATCACCGGCCTGGGAATTGATCTGGTTGAAAGGAAAAAGCTGGAAGCGCAACTGCGGCAATCCCAAAAAATGGAGGCCGTCGGCCAGCTCGCCGGTGGTGTGGCGCACGATTTTAACAATATGCTCAATGTAATATTGGGTTATACCGAAATGATAATGCTCGACCTCCCTTCCGAAGATCCATTTTACGCAAAGATCGAGCAGATTGGAAAAGCCGCCACCCGTTCCGCCGATTTAACCAGGCAATTGCTGGGGTTCTCCCGCAAGCAGGTCATCGAACCCAAAACTATTTATGTCAATGCATTGCTGGTCGATATCGAACCAATGATCTCTCGTCTCATCGGTGAGGATATCGACATCTATTTACATTTTGGGCATAACCTTTGGACGGTCAAGTTTGATCCTTCGCAAATTGATCAGCTGGTTATGAATTTGTCAATTAACGCCCGGGACGCCATGCCCAATGGGGGAAAGTTGGTTGTCGAAACGGATAATGTGACTTTCGATGATTCTTATTGTTCCGAACATCCCGGTTTTATCCGGGGCGAGTTTGTAATGATATCAGTGAGTGATGACGGGACAGGAATAAGCAAGGAAATCCTGCCGCATATCTTCGAACCGTTTTATACCACAA
This sequence comes from Desulfobacteraceae bacterium UBA2771, assembly GCA_002352605.1. Taxonomy (GTDB): domain Bacteria; phylum Desulfobacterota; class Desulfobacteria; order Desulfobacterales; family Desulfosarcinaceae; genus Desulfosarcina. Next base: position 3,555 of record DEIP01000010.1, read on the forward strand.
AAGAGTTAGGTAAGGGAACGGGCATGGGACTCGCAACGGTATATGGAATCATAAAGCAAAACAATGGGTTCGTTAATGTTTACAGTGAGCCGGGCGAGGGAACCACGATTAAACTTTACATACCAAGATCGGCCGAAAACAGAGAAAAGACGGAGAACGTGCCCGAAAAAATAGTCATTTCAAAAACCGGAACAATCCTGCTGGTTGAAGACGACCCATTGTTTCTGAAGCTGACAGGGGAATTTCTTAAAACCGGAGGCCATGAGGTTATACCATTCTCTTCTTCGAATGATGCGCTGCAATATTGTAAAAGAGAAAATACAGAAATTCATTTGCTTTTAACCGACGTGGTAATGCCGGAGATAAATGGAAAAATTCTAAGTCAACGCATTAAAAAGATCAGGCCCGATATTAAAACCATCTTTATGTCGGGATACACCGCTAATGTAGTCGTTCATCGCGGCGTCCTTGAGAAAAAAATGAATTTTATCAATAAACCGTTTTCAATGGATAAATTATTAAGGATGATTCAGGAAG
>DEIP01000010.1:4121-10523 GCA_002352605.1 Desulfobacteraceae bacterium UBA2771
TTCGGCGACCTGACGGTGGCTCCTGAAGAAGCCGTCAAGCCCTTCTTCGAACCCCGGGGCATTGACGTGGTGGGTGTCTCCAACTCGGAGAGCGGAAAGACAGACAACCATCGTGTCCCCAAACATCAATAAAACGCTGCTGGCCGTCGGTACCGTGGCGGCATTGCTGGTGGTCTTCGGCATGCTCGGCCGGTTGCTCACCCCCAAGAGCATCCGCGAGCGGCTGGAGGCAAGCCGCACCTGCCGGCTCTGCGACCTGAGCGGCGCGGATTTGAAGGGTGCCGACCTGACCGGTGCCGATCTCACCGGCGCCATACTCAATGAAACAAACCTGACCGGTGCGGTGCTGAAACACGCGGATCTGACCAATGCCGATGTCGGATACGCCCACTTTCAGGGCGCCGTTCTGGACGGGGCCACCTGGGTCAACGGCCGGCCCTGTGGACCGAATTCGATCGGACGTTGTCTGACGCCCGATACCGTCGCCTTGATGGCCTCCCGCCATTGCCCCGGCTGCAATCTGAAAGCCGCCACACTGGCGTCGCTGGACTTGGAAGGCGCATTTTTGAAGGGTGCCAACCTGGTACGGGCCAGCCTTTCCCATACCCGCCTGACCGGTGCAAACCTGACGCGGGCCGACCTGACCCGGGCCGTGGCCCGGCATGCCGGCTTTCGAAAAAGCCTCCTTTTCGAAGTGGACTTCACCGAGGCAGACCTCACCGGCAGCGACCTTTCCGAGGCATACCTGAGAAAATCACTCATGGTCAACACCCGCTTAAATGGGGCGGTTCTGGAAAAGGCGGACCTGCGGCAGGCCGTCCTGCATGGTGCGGATCTGACCGGCGCCCGCCTGATGGGTTGTGACCTTTCCGGCGTCAGCCTGAAAATGGCAGATCTGACCCGGGCGGACCTTTCCGGCGCCAATCTGGAAGACGCCAACCTGGTGGGCGCCATCATCACGGGAGCAGCCTTCGCCGACGCCTACCTGGTGGGGGCCATCTGGATCAACGGAAAAAAATGCGCGGCCGGCTCCTTCGGCCGGTGCGTACGGTAGCTGGCATCTGATTGAACGGGTGCAACCGTTCCCGGGTTCAAAGATTCAACCCATAATAGAGAAGGGCNNGTTGATAATGATCGTTATGTTATTTCCAAATAATCATGGGGGAAAAGAGATTGAAGGATAAACTGGCGCACCGGGGATACGTAAACATGAGATCCGCGCTTTTAACGCTTACGATTTCTCTTTTTATCGATACGTTGGCAACGCCGGCGCTGAGGACAACCCCGGTTGAAGCAGCCGGATCACGGCCACGGCCCGCGCCCACCCCGCAAAGCAACATTCAGATGTCCCAGGAGGAGCTCCAGGCGGCGGTGATCAGTTATGCCAACCGGTTTATCGCCACCATTGGACAGGCTGCATTTCAACTGGAAGAGAAAATCCCCACCAAGCAGGCACGACTTATCGCGGCAGAAAGAAAAGTATACTCCATCAGCTCTGCGGCGGAAATTGCCGCCGGGCCTGACGCCGGACCGGCACTGCTGGATCTGGTAGTGCTGACGACATTAAACCGTTTGGTATGGGAATTTTACTGGCGTCCCCAAGTTTTCGGCATGCCCGCATCGATCATGGTAGATGCGTTTAAAAAAATGGAGACGGATGCGTGGGACCTGGCAGCCAAAGTGATGACCCCCAAGCAGTTAGACGAACTTTTTGATGTAATTGTTGACTGGCATTCACAGCACCCGGACCAAGTGGCCGTAGATTATGTCCGCTTCAGCGAGTTCGGCAACCTTGGCAAAAAGCCCAATCTGAAGCAAATCCAGAAACCCGGGGGCCTACTGGCGCCGGTGCGTGAGGCGACTGCGGCAGTGGATGAAGTCCGCATGACTTCCGAAAGAGCCATGTTTCTCCTGACCAAGATGCAGCTGATTATGGGATTTCAAGCAGAACTCGTCTACAAGCAACTGGTCATACAGCCAGAAATGGAGAGCCTATTTGAAGACATCTCCGGTTTCAGAACCACTGCCGATCGATTCGCCGACCTGCTCGAACAACTGCCCAACCGGGTGGCCGATGAGCGTTCGGCGATGTTCACGGACGCCGAACGCCTGATCGCAGGTGAACGCACGGCCGCACTCGAGGCCTTCGATGACAAGGCCACTGTTATTCATCAGATCAACAAGGGTGTGCAGGAGACACTTAGGGCTCGCGCAAAAATAACTTCACATTTTCGCATCTCAGCTTCAGCCCATCTTTGGCTGATACCTCACTCTCAAAAGCCTCGAAATAGCTTGCTATTCCTGTGGTTTTGCTCTCTCGGATCAGCCAAACCTAGACCAAATCTGAGCGCCAATTCTGCGAAGTTATTTTTTCGCGAACCCTTAGCCGAATTGACACCACATTTGACAGTCTTCGGAAAACAACTGCTGACGCCGAGCGTCTGATCCAGGGCGCGCAGCATACGACGAGGGAGGTGAACGACCTGGTGGCCGCTGTGGACGGGCTTTCCGCCAGATTCGTACCCAAGGACCCGGAAACGCCATTGAAACCTTTTGACATCAACGAATATGCCGCCCTCCTGGTAAAGGTCCAGGAGACGGTGGACAGTCTCAACCAGCTCACCCGGTCCGTTAACGAGACCGGTGCGCCGCTGATCACCAACACGCTTGAAGCGTTTAACGATGCTGCCGAACAGCGCGTCGATCATATATTTTGGCGACTCTTTCAACTACTGGCCGCCACCGGAGTCATCATTCTCCTGCTGCTTGTCGTCAGCCGACGGCAAAAACAAACCAAAAATGAATGCGTACAACCTTAAAAGCGCTGCGTTCTTACACCGTAAACGTGTTCATCGTCTTCTTGAGTTGTTCCGCCAGACCGCTCAAGCTTTCGGCACTCTGCTGGACTTGACTGCTGAAGTTACTCATCTCACTGGAAGATTCGTTAACTTCAGCGATATCCTGGGCGATGGTTCCCGACACCGCAGTCGTTTGGGCCACGCTCTCATTGACTTCGGCAAATCCTAAAGAGACCTGGGCCACGTTTTCGGCAATCTCTCCGGTAGTTGTCGCTTGTTCCTCGACTGTCGTGGCGATGGTCGAAACAATTTCATCTACCTCATCGTTAATACGAACTATTTCATTTATTTCAGCCACCGTTGCGCCGGTAGAATCCTGGATCCCTTTAATCTTGGCAGCAATCTCACCGGTTGCCGTAGCGGTCTGCAGAGCCAGATCCTTAATCTCATTGGCAACTACCGAAAAACCCTTTCCGGCTTCACCAGCCCGGGCTGCTTCGATCGTGGCATTAAGGGATAGAAGATTGGTCTGAGAAGAAATGGCGTCAATGGTTTCGGTTACTTTACCGATCTCCAGGGCTGCCTGCCCCAGCTCATTGATCCGCTGGGCTACACTTTTACCTTGGCACACGCCCTGACCAGTAATTTCTTTGCCGGTCTCAGCATTTTTGGCAATTTCACCGATAGCAGCACTCATCTCTTCTGCCCCGGAAGCCACGGTGGTTACATTGGTCGAAGCTTGCTCCATGGCAGCGGATACAGAACCCATATTGGCATTCATCTCTTCGGCCGCCACCGCCACGCCGTTGGCCTTGTCGGCTGCAGATTTTGCTCCGGCAGACATCTGTCGGGATATGGTAGTTAGCTGGCTGGAAGATGAGACCATGGTTTCAGTAGTTCCGATAATATTTTTTATCATCTGTTGCTGAATTTTAGCCATTTGGTTAAGCGCCTCAGCCAGTTGGCCGATCTCATCTTTTTCTCGATACTCAAATTCTCCGGTCAGGTCACCGTCGGCCAGTTTTCCGGCAAATAACACGCCCTGTCGAAGTGGTTTATTAATCGAAATTGAGATAACAGTTCCTACCAACGATGCTAATGCCAGGGCTCCGACCACGATTACCAACAGGATTTTTTGCCATTGTTGAGTCAGACCGATGCCACTTTTCAAGCTTTGGTTGGTGCTGGTTTGCAGGTTCCTTCCTCCCTGGACCATCGTCGTATCAATTTCCTGCAACTGTTGTGAGATACTGCTGCTAACTTCACGCAATTCCAGATTAACTGCAATAACGTTTTGTTGTTTTCGGAAGAGTTTGCCCGTCAACCCGACCAACTTATCCAATTCCAGCATAATTACTGCGGCCGTATCATTGCCGGAGAAACGCTCAAGGGCTCCCTTGAGGTACCCCGACAAATCCTTAACCCCGCTTCCGGCATAATCAACGGCGGCCGGGTCGTCGGCCAGCAACACATCCCGAATTATAATATTGAAATCCTTGCAGTAAGAATGAACCAGCAACGCCGTTTTTATTGAAGCGATTACGGTACTTGTTTTTAAAGCCAGGGTCTCGACATCACCGGTGTTGTCTTCAAGCTCCAGCATGGCATTGAATTCCACGTCATCAACAATGCTCATAGCCAATTTGCTGACCTCGGAAAGTTTGGCTATCACGGATTTTCTTAAGACATTCATCTCATTTACAGTCTCAATCTGATCTCTTTTTCGCGCTGTCAGATCGGTGGTGAAGGAAAATATCTGATCATTTTCACCTTTTCCCTGCTCTCGCAGTTGGGTCAGGGTCTTCACTGCTTTTCCCAGCCGTTCAGGATTATCGGCTGTCATAATCTCACTCATGAGGGCGCGTAGCGGCATTATCTGGGCAATTTGCAAATTCTGCTTTGCCTGATGTTGATCAAACTTATCCATTATATCGTGGTTGGATACCTGCACCTGCTGGAGCGACACAAAGCCGATCCCCCCGGAAGTTGCAGCAAACAATGCACAAAGTATGAAGCCGATGGCCAAACGTTGCTTAATGGTCATCAAATAGATGATTTTCATCTTTTGTTCCCCCAATATAAACTAAATGGGCTATGCACTTGACTCCCAATACCACTACATATTGTGTTTTCACTAAAATTGCATATCGTGCAACTCGATTTGGATTTTCATATCGAGAATTTCAAGTGATTCCGAACTGCCAACGATTCGCGGATATGATAAAGCCAGGTCAACGCAGGGAGATGAGGTAGTCAATGCAAGATTCTTCAGTTGCGAAGCGCTCTCTAAATTCGGTAAGGGATTTGTGAAAATCTTCCATTTCCCTATATTAATATTGTAGCCACGGGAGTTAAATGCATCGCTCAGTAAACTAAAATGGTTTGATCTCGCCACCGGTTATCGTGGTCAGAAAAACCTGATCCATGCCCTGGTGATCTTGCGGACCGAAGGTTAATTCAACCCCACCAAGATCAAAAGTCCCAATTTTTTCAACGGCTTGCAGAAAAGATTCACGCGTTACATCACCTTCAACGGCTGTAGCTGCCAGACAAAACAATTTCCCCACCATATACCCCTCAAGGGAGACAAAACCGGTGGTGGCTTGAGGCTGGTATTTCTTCATGGTCGCGTGATACTCTTTAATCAAAGGAAGGTTCTTATCCCAAGGGAAGGGAACAACTTGTGAAATGACACACCCTTCGCCGACATCTCCCAGCTCCTTTTTTAGCGCGGCCGTGCCCACGAAAGAGATATTGCAGTAGAGGGTTTCTTTCATCCCGACTTTTTGGGCCAGTTTAATGAATTCCGCACAAGGCTTATAGGCGCCAACCATGATGACGGCTTCCGGTTTGGCTTGACGGACTTGCAATAAGCCACTTTTAACCGCCACCGTGTTACGTTCATAGGTTCCGGTAGCAGTCAGTTTCAGAGAACGCTTAGCCAGCGCCAGCTCAATACCCTTCAGTCCGGCCCGACCGTAACCATCGTTTTGATAGAAACAGGCAATTTTTGTCAACTTTTTCTGATCCACCAGATAGGCGGCCAGTTTTTCCATCTCCTGGAAATAACTGCCCCGGACGTTGACAACATACTTCTTAAATGGGTTACGCAAAAATTCGGCTCCGGTAAACGGTCCAAAAAATGGTGCCTTGACCTCTTCGATAATGGGAAATACTGCCTTTGAAGTCGGCGTTCCCACTTCACCGATCAACAAGAAAACCTTATCCTGGTCAAGCAGGGCCCGGGTGTTGGCAATTGCTTTTTGAGGTTCATAGCCATCATCTTTACTGATCAGTTTTATTTGTTTGCCGTTAACCCCGCCGGCCGCATTGGTTTTAGCGAAATAAGCATTCAGACCAGCCTGCATCCCGGTTCCTAAGGCCGCTGCCGGACCAGATAAAGCGCAAGATTGACCAAGAACGATCTGATTGGCCGAAATCCCATTTTCGGCTGCGACATTGGCCGCCGGCAACAAAGTCATAACCATCGCCAAAAGCAAACCTTTTTTCATTATCAACCTCCTTGAAGTAAAGTTACAGAACATTGAACACCTTGCCAATTTTTTGATGATATTTTTTTTCACTCACTGTTTAAGAACTGTTT
>DEIP01000010.1:10568-15901 GCA_002352605.1 Desulfobacteraceae bacterium UBA2771
GAATACCGAGTTTTCCCGGTTTTCGGTTCTTTGTATTGTTAAAATGGGTTCGGCAAAGCGCAAAATCTAAGTTGACATGTTGGATCCGACATATTACAGGCCAGACGATGTGGGGCACGGGAGGTTTGATTCAACAAAAGGACCCGGGTGGGAATGGAGTATTTGACCGTCGCCGAAATCAACCTGAGCGCATTGGCGCACAATGTGACGCAACTGCGCAGACTGAGTGCCGCTGCCCGCATGATGGCCGTGGTCAAGGCCGACGGCTACGGCCATGGCGCGGTCGCCGTGGCCCAAACAGCCCTCGAAAACGGTGCGGCGTATCTGGCGGTGGCCCGGCTATCCGAGGCGGTGGCCCTGAGAGACGCCGGAATCGATGCACCGGTCCTGCTGTTCGGACATAGCCCGGTTTCGACGGTGGGCCACCTCGTGCGTTACGACATTACGGCCGCCATCAACGACTGCCGGTCGGCCGGGGAATTGTCCGGCCAGGCACGGCGTTTGGCAAAAAAGCTTAAGGTACACCTGAAGGTGGATACCGGGATGGGCCGATTGGGTATGCTGACGGTGCCCGCAAGCCACGATGCCGGTGAAACGCCAAGCCGGGTCATCGATGCCGTGGCGCAGGACATCCTGACCGTGGCCGGGCTGCCGGGCCTTACGATTCAGGGCATATTCACCCACTTCGCCAATGCCGACAGCCGGGACAAGCGGCACGCCGAATCGCAGTTCTCGATTTTCATGGACTTGTTGGAAACACTCAAGCGACAATCTTTTGAGGTGGAGATCCGACACGCCGCCAACAGCGCCGCCACCATTGATATGCCCCAAACCCATCTGGACATGGTCAGGCCCGGAATCGCCCTGTACGGCTTGTGGCCCTCTGATGATGTGGACCGCAGCCGCATCGATTTAAAACCGGTGATGACCGTCAGGTCAAAGGTGATCAACCTCAAAGCGGTTTCCGCCGGCTTTACGGTCAGCTATGGCAGCACTTACCAAACCGCAGGTCCCACCCGCATCGCCACGGTCGCCCTGGGATATGCCGACGGTTTAAATCGTCGGCTCTCCTCCAAAGGATCCCTTATCGTCGGGGGACGGCGTTGCCCCATCATCGGCCGGGTGTGTATGGATCTGGTCATGGTGGACGTGAGCCATGTGCCCCAGGTTGCCCTGGAAGATGAAGCCGTGGCTATCGGACGGCAGGGGGAGCAACGAATTACCGCCGATGAAGTGGCCTCCCTGGTGGGTACCATCAACTACGAGATCGTCACATCGATCACTTCGCGGGTTCAGCGGGTGTATCGCCGACGCGCCGGACCTGCGATCGGGTCCGGGAATGGCTGACGCAAAAAATTCAACCCAGTAAACAGATGATTTCACCCGGGCCATGGAGAACCATTCTTTTGATATCATCCGGAACGCCCTGTATCACGGTTCTCCGGAGGGCCCGGATCGGGATTATCGAAATATGGTCAACCTGATCGTTGATTCGGCACCGGAAAGATATGGCATCAGTTAAACATGACGATTCCCGGCAACCCTGAATTATTGAAAACCCTACGGGCCAAGAGATGCATTCGCGGCAGGGGCAGCCTGGGGGGCTTCGCCTACGCCGTGGACGGTTGTGTGCCCTATATCGCCACGGCCATCCACGCCGGCAGCAATGTTCGAAAAGAGTTGCTGCCCTTGATGAAAATCGATACGCCGGGCCGTTATTTTGAAGAAGACCCGGAAACCGACGCCATGATCCAAGGGGCGGACTCGGCGGTATGGGGCCTTGATTCCAGGAGCGAATACGACCTGAATCGTCCACCGGCGGACGCCCTGCCGCTCACGCCGCAACAATTCTGGGGAATACAGGTCTATCTTAAGCAACCCAGCCAAAGCATGAACCTGGCGAGTCTGGCCAAGTACGACCAGTTTTACGCCTTCATGGGCAGCTGGGCAGCAGCCACGCTGGAGAAGTTCGGGGTGTGCCTGGTCTACGATCTCCACGCCTATAACATCACCAGGCAGGTGCAAAAGGGGATCGCCGCTCCGCCGGTGTTCAATCTGGGTACGACCGCCATCGACCGCCGACGCTGGAGGACCCCGATCGATGATTGGCTGAACCGACTGAATGACATCACGATTCCCGGTATAGAGACCACGGTGGCCGAAAATCTGGTGTTTATGGGCACGGGCGAACTCTGCCGCAGGCTAACCGAATGGGACCCGCGCATTCTGGTACTGTCCACCGAGGTATCCAAAATATATATGGACGAGAAGAAAGGCCGGGTCGACCCGGCAGCGGTGGACGCATTGCGTGAAGGTTTGGGAAAGTCAATGCACGCGCATAGCCGGACATTTTTACGCGCATGGAAAGACTCGTATTCAACATCTGCTTTCCCTTGACCAATTTGACACCTGAAGCGTGGTGATTTTTAGCGCCGAATCCGGCAACGCACTGCCACGCTCGACGCCCGCAAAGAACCCGTTGCAGGCATTGAAGAGGAAATGGCGGCTTTTCAAAAAGCGGTGGAAAGCTTCCCCAAATGCGACGAAGCAGCCCTTCGGGTTTATGTGGCCGAGATAACGGATTCCACTTTGGCGTCCGGCGGCAATTGTTCTATCGGCACCATGACGGGTCATTTTTCGCCGGCAATCATCGTCATAAACGATTAATTTATTGACATATTTTTTCATTGCAGTTATAACTTCTATTTAAAGAAGGAGTGGATCGTTGCCCACTGAGAAAAATTGGGTCGTCTATCTGGTTAGATGTTCTGACAAATCTTTGTATTGTGGGATCACCAACGATTTGATAAAGCGACTGGAAGCCCATAATCTCGGGAAAGGCGCCAAATACACAAGATCCCGGGTACCTGTCCGGCTAGTGGGAACCAGTTTTAAAATGACCAGAAGTAGTGCCCTCAAACTTGAACATCGCATTAAAAAGATACCTGCCGAAAAAAAACTAACTAAATTGATAAATAGGAGGGAACACCCGGAAATGGTAAATACGCAGATTATGCAACAGATTCAAAAGGAAATTCAATCGGCCGTCAATAGCATTCAGCAACTCACCGACAGCGTTGGAAACATCATCACCCAAGTTGAAAAACTAGCCCAAACGGATGCATCGAAAACCACCACGGCCAAAAGGGACCCAACCAGAAAAAAAGTAGTCATTAAGGATGGCGTGGTCGAAAAGATCAAAAGGGTTCCCGCCACCCAGATTGTCTACGACATCATCCGGAAATCAACGCAGGGGATGGATACCGCCGCCTTAATGAAAACAACGGGATTCAATCAACGCAAGATTCACAACATCACTTTCAGGCTGAAAAAGAAGGGCCGAATCATGGGTGTGGGACGGGGCGTATACAGGAAGGCGTGATACTGAATTTTCCCCTTTCGGGATGGCCGCCCTTTTCCCCGGATGGCGGTCATACCGCGCTTCAATAAGTTGACATACCCCATCCCCTTCAAGCACCTCATGCAACATGCATGACGGTTGAGAGCGTTGTTCGGTGATTTTCCACTATTTTGAAGGCATTTAGACGCGATGGCACCTGTCCCGATCCAAACGAAGAGGGGCGTACCGGGTTCTACTGCTTCATCGCCAAATACGAGATTTCCAAACGCCAATGGGATGTGGTGATGGATCCGACGTGCCCCGATGCGACCGAAGGGATGACCGCCGCCGATCCCCGTCCCAAGACCGATATCTCCTGGTTCGATGCCGTGACGTTCACCCGCAGGCATACCGACTGGTTGCTGGAAAATGCCCCGGCAGCCCTACCCCATTTTCCCGGTGGCCGCTTCGGATATATCCGTCTGCCCTCCGAGGCGGAGTGGAAGTATGCCGCCCGGGGTGGCCAGATGGTCACCGGGCAGCGACTCAACCGCGAGGCGTTCTTTCACCTGGGAAACCGTTCCAACCGGGATTTTGCCGTCTCTACGGATCCCATGGAGGCCAAACAACCGGAAAAGCTGGCATGGATCGGATGAGAAGCGACCCGGAAAGGGTAACCCGGGCATCGGTTCTCGGGGATATCCTTCCTTGATCCCTTTCCGTCCATCTGCTATTCCACGGTGCGGTCGACGCATGGGGATGCCATGAACTGAAAGTTCCCCTCACCCCGACCGGTCCCTTGTCGGGAGACGAGGGATGAACTGTAACGCAGATATCGGACTTGACACGAAATCGGCATGGAAAGGAAACCCCATGGCCCTCTGGGACAACCCACACTGGCTCGACGATAAAAATCGGCGGCAACAGCTGGACGACCACATTCGTACCACCGGAAAAGCCCGGTTCGGCATCCGGGAGTTCGATGAGGACAAGAAGGTCGATGCGGTACGCGCCCACTTCAACCGGGTGGCCCCTAAATACGATTTCATGAACGCACTGCTCAGCTTCGGCATTCAGCATGCCTGGAAACGCGCCGCCGTGCGCATGCTCGGCGTTCAGCACGGCGACAAGGTGCTGGATGTATGCGGCGGCACCGGCGACCTGGCCATCCTGGCGGCCCGACGCACCGGCCCCACCGGCCAGGTGACCATCTACGACATCAACGATGCCATGATCCAGGCCGGCCGCCACAAGATCGATCCCCTCCCCTCACTATCCCGAATCAGTTACGTCCAGGGAGACGCCGAGCAAATCACCTTTCCCGACAACACCTTCGACTGTGCCATGGTGGGCTTCGGAATCCGCAACCTCACCCATTTAAAGCAGGGCTTTTCCGAGATGGTCCGGACGCTTAAACCCGACGGGCGTTTCCTGTGCCTGGAATTCTCACAACCCACCAACCCCGTGTTCCGCAGCCTCTATGACTTTTACTCGTTCAACATCATGCCGGCCCTGGGCCGGCTTTTGGTGGGCTCTGCCGAATCCTACGCCTGTTTGCCCGAAACCATCCGCATGTTCCCTCTTCCCGACGAACTGGCTGCCATCCTGGCGGATGTCGGCCTGGGAAGCGTCAGCTGGAAATCCATGACCAATGGAATCAGTGTGGCGCATGTGGGGATAAAACGGTGACGGCCTTTCCGCCATTTCCCTGTTGCGTGATTGCTTGTTTTATCATGAACATATTAACGGTACTGGTTCACGACCACAAGAAAGCTCATATTTTTCGTCCGGCGCATCCCTTGAAAGATCCTGATACTCATCATATCAGGGCCTTGGAGATGAGCGTATCTGCTCCCTTTTGAAATTGGCTCTTAGGGCTCGCGCAAAAATAACTTCACATTTTCGCATCCCATTTTCAGCCCATCTTTGCCTGCGCCTCAATCGCAAAATCCTCGAAATAGCACTACTATTCCTGTGGATTTGCTCAATCGGC
>DEIP01000188.1:0-6703 GCA_002352605.1 Desulfobacteraceae bacterium UBA2771
TGGCCTTTCTCTTTCTGATGCTGGCCATTGCCTTCAAGTCTTTTCTCGATCCCCTGACCATCATGGTCAGCCTGCCCCTGGCCGTTATCGGTGCGGCCTGGGCCATGATGCTGGCCGGGAAACACGGCTGTATGCCCTCGTTCATGGGGTTTATCCTGCTCATGGGTATTGTGGTCAATAACGGAATTCTTCTGGTTGATTTCACCAAGGTAAGGTTGCGACAGGGAAAGAACCTGCGTGACGCCTTGCTGGACGCTGTCAGGCACAGAACCCGGCCGATTCTCATGACCGCAGGCGCCTCAGTCGCCGGCATGATCCCCATCGCCCTTGAATGGGCCGTGGGCATTGAACGATTGTCCCCCCTGGCAGTGGTTGCCATTGGGGGCCTTATCGTCGGCACCGTTCTCACCCTGTTGGTGGTGCCGGTCTTGTTTCATCTCCTGGAAAGCGGACGACAGCGAGTCAACTTCTGGTATCATGGCGGATCCGCATAAAAAATCCAGGGCCAGGAATTATGTTCGGGAACCGCAATCGTCATTCTCCATCGATTTTAGGCGGTTTGTTTTTTGGGTAAGTTGAATAGGTGCTGTATGTGGCTGAAGACACATAAAATGCTGAACACAAGCAACGAAAAGGGGTACGGTAAACTCATACCCCCAGGTAGCGGGATTTCAGTCCGTCATCACCCGCCAGTTCGGCCGTGCTGCCCCGCCACACCAACCGTCCGTTTTCCATGATGCAGTGCCGGTCAGCGAGTTTCAACAGGGCGTCGAGATTTTTATCGATAACAAGGATGGCATGGCCGTTGGCTTTCAGCATGGCCAGTGCCCGCCAGATTTCTCTGCGGACCAGGGGCGCAAGACCTTCGGTGGCCTCGTCCATGATAAGCAGTTTGGGGTTGGTCATCAAGGCGCGAACCACGGAGAGCATCTGCTGCTCGCCGCCGGACAACTGGTTGCCATAGTGAGTCAGTCGGTCCGTCAGGCGGGGGAAGATGGACAAGACGCTATCGAGTGTATAGGGTGTCTTCATGCCCAGGCGATTGGCGGCGGTGGCCACCATGTTCTCATAGACCGTCAGATTGGGGAAAATCTGGCGGCCTTCCGGCACCAGTCCGATGCCCAACCGGGCGATGGTATAACCGGGCAATTGATGAATATCGGTGCCTTCAAAGACGATCCGGCCCGAGCGAATTGGTGTCAGGCCCATGATGGATCGCACCGTGGTGCTTTTGCCCATGCCATTTCTGCCCAGCAGGGTGACCACTTCTCCCTCGCGCACGTTCAGGCTGACGCCAAAGAGTGCCTGGCTTTTTCCGTAAAAGGTTTCGATCCGGTCTACTTTGAGCATCCGTTTACCCTGCGTTCAACAACCTCATCCCCTAAATAGGCCTCACGGACTGCCGGATTCGTACTGATTTCATCCGGTGTGCCGCTGGCGATGGCCTGCCCGTAGACCAGCACCGTAATGCGGTCGGCCAGGCGGAAAACTGCCTCCATGTCGTGCTCCACCAGCAGGATGGTGACCTCGGTTTTCAATCGTTGAATCAATTGGGTTAACTCCACGGTCCCGCCGGGCCCCATGCCGGCATAAGGTTCATCCAGCAGCAGTAATTTCGGGTGGCCGGCCAGGGCCATGCCGACCTCCAGCTGTCGCTTTTCGCCGTGGGACAGATTGGCCGCCTGCGTGTTGGCGCGTTTTTCCAGTCCCACACGCGCCATGGCCGGGACAACCCCCCGCCGAATTACGGGATCATCAGCGGCCCTTTTCCAGAAACGGAAGCTGTGGCCTTCGTGGGCCTGGATGGCCAGGGAGAAGTTCTCGCCGACGGTGAGATGAGCAAACACCGAGGTGATCTGGTAAGAGCGCGAAAGGCCCAACCGTGCACGTTGGTAGACCGGCATCCGGGTGATTTGCCTGTTTTCGAAAAAGATCCGGCCGTTGTCGGGAATCAGTTCGCCACACAGCTGGTTGAGCACCGTGGTCTTGCCGGCACCGTTGGGGCCGATCAGGGCGTGGAGTTCGCCGTCGGCCACCTCCAGGGAAAACTTGTTGCTGGCCTGGACGGCACCGAAACGTTTGACCAGGGATTGGACCGAAAGGAGCGATTCAGCCATGGTTGGAGTTTTCTCCTGCGAGCAATCCGTAGATCCCCCGTTTGGCAAACAGCACCACCAGGATTAGAAAAGGGCCTAAATAGACCATCCAGTGTTCCGTATAGATGGATAGAAACTCCTCCATCAGCAGCAGCGCCGTGGCGCCCAGTACCGGGCCGAAAAGCGTACCCATGCCCCCGAGCAGCACCATGACCAGAATTTCACCGGAGCGGGTCCAATGCATCAGTCCGGGGCTGACGTATTCCGTCTGGTTGGCGATCAATGCACCGGCCAGGCCGGCGCCGGCGCCGGCAATGACGAAACAGACCAGCCGGTAACGGAACGTGGGGAAACCGAGGGATTTCATTCGCCGCTCATTTTCTTTGCAGCCCCTGATCACCATGCCGAAGCGGGAATGCACCAATCGGTAGGAGAAAAAGAGGAATGCAGCCAGTGCGGCCAGGCAAAGGTAGTAGAACTGCATATCGTTTGTCAAATCAACGCCGGCAAAGGTGTTGCGCGAAAAGAGACTGATGCCGTCGTCGCCGCCATAGGCCTCCAGGGAGACAAAGAAGTAGTAAAGCATCTGGGAAAATGCCAGGGTAATCATGATGAAATGCATACCGCTGGTACGCAGGCTGAGGGCACCGATAACAGCTGCGGCTGTCCCGGACAATAAAACGGCGGCCGGCCACAGCACCAGCCCGCTCTGGTGGCCGCCGAGCTGAAAGGGCCAGGTGAGAATCGGTGTCCCTTCGCAACCATGAAAGGATAAAATGCAGACCACGTAGGCGCCGATGCCGAAGAATGCGGCATGTCCAAGACTTACCATGCCCCCAAAACCGAGCATCAGATCGAGGCTGACGGCGGCCAGGGCATAAATCAGGATACGGCTGAAAAGGGTAACCAGATAGGGCTCCCCGGCCATGACGGCAACAACAGGCAGCGCGATAAACAGGCCGGCACCAAGGGTGATGGACAGGGTCTTGCGGTTCATGAGGTCCTTATCCATTGGCCGGCAGTAGTCCGTGGGGGCGGTATACCAGAATTGCCACCATGAGAATGTAAACCGACATCGACGCCAGGGAAGCCGCAACCCCGTCGGCATAGGCCGCCGAAAGAAACAGTCGCAGCAGGGTGGGTAGAAAGGCCCGGCCGAGGGTATCCACCAACCCTACGAGCAGTGCGCCGAGCAGGGCGCCGCGGATGGAACCGATTCCGCCGATGACGATAACGACGAATGTGAGAATCAAAATACTCTCGCCCATACCGGCCTCGACAGCCAGGATGGGCCCGGCCATCACACCTGCCAGTCCCGCCAGCAAAGTTCCCAGACTAAAGACCAGGGTGTAGAGCAGCCGAATGTTCACGCCCAGGGCTCCGGCCATCTCCTGGTTGCTGGCCCCGGCGCGAATCTGCATGCCGATGCGGGTGCGGGTGAACAGCAGGTAGAGAAATACCCCCACAATGATACCCACAGCGATCACGGCGATGCGGTAACTGGGGTAAGGGATGCCGGGAATGAGTTCGATGCTGCCGGCCAGCCAGGGCGGCACATCCATGAATAGGGGCTGGCGTCCCCATATTATGCGGGTGAGTTCATTGAAAAACATGATCAGGCCGAAGGTGGCCAGCACCTGATCCAGGTGGTCTTTTTTGTAAAGTCGCCGCAACACCAGGATCTCTACCAGCATGCCGGCCAGGGCGGCAGCCGGCAGCGCCGCCAGGATGCCCAGGATGAACGATCCGGTCCGGGCGGTCACCGTGGCGCCCACGTAGGCGCCGATCATGTAAAAGGATCCGTGGGCCAGATTGATTACCTGCATGATGCCGAAAACCAGGGTCAAGCCGGCGGACATCAGAAACAGCATGATTCCCAGTTGGAGCCCGTTGAGCAGTTGTTCGATGAATAAGAGCATGGGCCCGTACCGGTTGAATTAATCGCTGGAGATCCTCTTTCGGAAACTGAATGCGTTTATACTGTGCCGGCTTCGCTCCCGGATTGGAGGATGAGAACGCGTCAGGTGCGTCGGATCAGTCCATTTTGCACTGTTCGACGTATACATTTGAATGGTCGCTAAAGACCGCCTTGAGCGTCTTGTTGGTATAATTGCCATCGGCGTCCTTGATCACCTCGCGAATATAGATATCCTGGACCGGGTGTTGATTGGCGGAAAATCCGAACTTTCCCCGGACGGTCGCAAAATCGGCCTTGCGGATGGCATCGCGCAGGGCATCCAGCGCGTCGACATCCCCTCCCACCTGTTTGAGAGCGCTGCCCAGCAGTCGCGCGGCATCGTATCCCTGGCTGGCGTAAAGCGTGGGGGTGCGGCCGTGGGTTTTCTTAAAGGCGGCGACGAACTGCCGATTGGCGGGATTGTCCAGGTCGTGGGACCATTGCGATCCGTTTTTCACCCCGATGGCCGCGTCCTTGACCGCCTGCAGCAGGCGTTCGTCGAAGGAAAATGCCGGTCCGAACACCGGTATGGTCTGATTCAGGCCCGCCTGAGCATATTGTTTGAGAAAATTGATGCCCATGCCCCCGGGAAGGAAAAAGAATACCGCGTCGGGTTTGGCAGCCCGCAGGGTGGCTATCTCGGCGGCGTAGTCCGACTGTCCCAGCTTGGTGTAGACCTCGCCGGCGATGGCACCCTTATAGTAGCGCTTGAATCCGCCCAGGTGGTCCTTGCCGGCCGGATAGTTGGGTGCCAGCAGGTAAACGTTTTTAAACCCGGCGTCGGTGACGTACCTGCCAACGACCTCATCGAGGTTGTCGTTCTGGTAGGCCACATTGAAATAATTCTTGTGGCAACCTTTTCCGGCCAGCAGCGACGGCCCGGCATTGGCGCTTACATAGATCACATCCTGGCGCACCACCTTGGGAACCACGGCAATGGCC
Source organism: Desulfobacteraceae bacterium UBA2771 (assembly GCA_002352605.1). Lineage (GTDB taxonomy): Bacteria > Desulfobacterota > Desulfobacteria > Desulfobacterales > Desulfosarcinaceae > Desulfosarcina. The sequence continues at coordinate 4,996 of DEIP01000188.1, forward strand.
ACGTTGGAAAAAACGATGCCGGTCAGGATTTTAACCCCGTCGCGCTTGATGAAGCGTTCGGCGATCTGTTTTGCTTTTTCCGGTTTGCGGCCGTCGTCGTCCACGAGTAGTTTCACCGGTACGCCACCCAACCGGCCGTCTTCCTGATCGATGGCTAGCTGGAAACCGTCGCGAATCTCCTCACCGAGATAGCCGGCCTTGGTGGATAGTGTGGTAATCATTCCTATTTTAACCGGTTCCAACGCTTGGGCCGGACCGGCCATGATGGCCGCAATCATCATTAAAACCAATAGTATTCGTTTCATGTCTATCCCTTCACGTCCATATCGGTTGTGGTTTGGCCCACCTCTCATATTCCCACTCTGCGTCGACATTCGGCGTTTCTTCTTATAGAAACATGATGGATTATGCAAGTGTTATTTTTATTTGTCATGGGAAAGCGGGTTGTATGGACCCACATCTCGGCCAACAACCTTCGGTCTTTGGCCTAAACAACGATGTTACGCCGAGCTTGCCAACCGGGAGGCCTGTCTGATATTGTCCGCAGCAGGACGGGTCAACGGGATTTGTTGATGGCCGAACGTAAGGGAACCGGAAAAAATAAAATACACCATCTGACTTGTCTTTTTGTCCGTGTTCGGCGTTGCATCAGGAGTTACAACCAAAAAGGTCGCGTCCCCTGATGCGCCTTGAACACGAACAAAAATCCGGCGCCATCTTGGTGGATTTTATTCCTCCCGTATCCCTAAGGCGATGGGGTACACGGTCAGGCGGTCGGGGAGACGAATTGGTCGAGGACGGAGGAATGGGGATGTTGAAGGGGAAAGATGAATAAAAACGTGAATCGTGAAAGAAAACACGATAACCGCTTTCAGGCGATTATTTTTGATCTGGACGGCACCTTGCTGAACACGCTGGCGGACATTGGGGATTCGGTGAACCGCATGCTGGCGGAATACGGCTTTGCCGGGCACACCATGGATGATTACCGGCGTTTTATCGGCAACGGCATCCGGATGCTGGTCACCCGGGCGCTTCCCATCGAAGGCCGTTCAGAGGAGATGATTGATACCTGTGTCCGCCGGGCACGGGAACGCTACCGGGAGAGCTGGAAAAACAAGACCCGGCCCTATGAAGGCATCATGGAACTGTTGGACCACCTGAGAAAAATAGCGTTGCCGTTGGCGGTGCTGTCCAACAAACCCCACGATTTCACTGTGAGGTATGTGAATACCTATTTTGGTGCCCTGAATTTTTCAGTGGTGATGGGGCAGAACGACCGTTTCCCGGTCAAGCCGGATCCGACCTCGGCATTGGATATTGCCCGGCAGACCGGCCTGCCGCCGTCAGCCTTTCTCTTCGTCGGGGATAGCGCCGTGGACATGCAGACGGCTGCGGCAGCGGGCATGCATTCGGTGGGCGTGGCCTGGGGTTTCAGAGGAGCACGAGAGCTGGTGGAAAACGGCTGCCAGACGCTGGTTAAGCATCCCCTGGAGATCCTGTCCCTGCTTGAGTAGACATCTTTCTTGTATCTGCGACAACCTCGACCATTGCTCAATTCAGGGCCTTGGAAAAAATAAAATCCACCGGGATGACGCAAAACTTTTGTTCGCCTGTTTTTATAAGATCAGGCAAGGCGCGTCGATGGTTTCATACTGGTTGTCTGTGGCCGTCGACGCAACGCCGAACACGGGCAAAAAGCCGTAAG
>DEIP01000188.1:6720-8424 GCA_002352605.1 Desulfobacteraceae bacterium UBA2771
ACCCTTATAAGGCAATTGTTAAAAAATCCAAATTAATTTTTATCTCAAACTGTGACACATAGCGGTTTCGAAGGAGAAAGAGGTGCCTGCGGTTAGAGATCGTTACAAAAATTTTATTGTGCACATTTCGAGAGCACTTTTCGAGTCTCCTGCGCGAATCCCGATAATAGGATTTGCCGTTCTCATTTTTACAGGGACTGCCTTGCTGATGCTCCCTTCCGCGACAAATATGTCCAGTTTTGGATTTGTAGATGCCCTTTTCACTTCCACGTCCGCAACCTGTGTGACAGGTCTTGTGGTCGTAGATACTGGGAATGCCTTTAGTCCGTTTGGACAACTAGTCATTCTATTGCTGATTCAGACCGGCGGGCTGGGTATCATGACATTGTCTACTTTATTTATCTTGATGGCCGGCAGGAAACCCAGTCTTGCCGGACAAATCGTGATAAAAGATACATTCACTCAGAAAGGAGACCGAAGCGTTCCCTCAATTTTGCGGGACGTTTTCCTGTTTACTTTTATTATCGAGGGCATAGGCACGGCCTTGATGTTTTTTCATTTCCTCCCCGGGAAAAGCATAATGGAGGCCCTGTACATTTCGGTATTCCACTCGGTCAGCGCCTTTTGCAATGCAGGCTTTTCACTCTTTTCAGAAAATTTCGTTACATATCAGGCGGATTGGTTTATGAATATTGTTATGTGTTTGCTTGTTGTAAGTGGGGGCATCGGTTTTTTGGTACTCTCCGAGGTAAAGCAACAATTTCCTTTCAACCGTCGAACCTGGTCCCGGCTCAGCCTTCATTCAAAGCTGGTACTGTCCACCACGGCAATTTTGCTTCTCTTCGGCAGTTTTTTCATAATAGCAATGGAATGGTATAATACTCTCGCACCTCTATCCATTCCCGAACGTTTCCTTGCGGGATTTTTCCAGTCTGTCAGCGCTAGAACGGCAGGGTTCAACACACTGTCAATCGGGAATATGGCTAATGAAACACTCTTTGTTCTTATCCTTTTAATGTTTATCGGGGCCTCTCCCGGTTCATGCGGGGGCGGTGTTAAGACCACCACGTTAACCACTTTGGCCATGCTTGGAATTTCACGCCTCCGTGGCCGGGAACGTCCTCAGCTGTTTAATCGCACGATTTCCAATGAAAGTGTGGGAAAGGCCCTCAGCGTGGTGATGGTTAGCATGGTTGTGATAGCTATTGCTACCATGATTCTTTTGATGACCGAATTGGGAGAGGTTTCTCACACTCAGAGTCGAGGAAAATTTCTGGAACTGCTCTTTGAAGTGGTCAGCGCCTTCGGAACCGTAGGGCTTTCCACCGGAGTCACGGGGGGACTTACAATAATGGGGAAGGTTATTCTCACGATCGTAATGTTCATTGGACGACTGGGTCCATTAGTGATCGCCCTGGCAGTCAGTCGGCGCGGGGCGCTCCGGTATTCTTATGCAGAAGAAAACATTATGATCGGATGAGGTGATGAATGAAACAATTTGCTATCATTGGGCTTGGGAATTTCGGTTATTATCTGGCCATGCATCTGTATGAAAAAGGCCATGAAGTGCTTGCCATTGATAAAAACCCAAAACCGGTGCAGAGAATAAAGGATAATGTGAGCCAGGCCATGGTTGCAGACGCAACGGATCGAATGGCATTGGAATCACTGGGGCTTAAAGAGATTGATGCCGCGATTGTCTGT
>DEIP01000188.1:8504-9474 GCA_002352605.1 Desulfobacteraceae bacterium UBA2771
GCCCATGGCCGTATTCTTGAAAAAGTTGGGGCTTCCGAGATCTTTTTTCCTGAAAAGGATCTGGCTATTTCTTTGAGTAAACGTCTGCACAACCCAAACATGCTCGATTATTTACCTTTTGTTAAGGGTTACAGTATTATCGAGTTAGCCCCGCTCAAGAAATTTATTGGCAAGTCCTTGCGTAAACTGGATCTTATTAATCGATATGGCGTTCAGGTAATTGCTATCAAAGAATTTGTTCCGGACCGGGTACATCTTATCCCCACTGCCCAATTTGTAGTAAAGGACAGCGACATCCTGATCTTGCTGGGTTCGAATGATTCACTCGACAAACTACGTGAGGTTGGGCTTTAACCGTAGGGATGACAGAATGGAAATCGGGGAAGAACCGGTCCTTGAATAATAAATGGGCGTGGTTGGGAATAAGCGCCCATGCAAAACAATAGATTCCTATTATAACCCATCGCTTGACTTTGCCGATAGCACACCCTAAAGTGCAATCACAAAATAGATGCTGGGGGTGCCCTGACGGTGGGGCTGAGATGGCGCAACGTCGCCAACCCTTTGAACCTGATGCAGATTATACTGCCGTAGGGAAGCACGACAAGAAAACGTGGTTTCGTATCTTTTCGTCAGGCTTGCCCCCTTCGGGCGAGCCTTTTTTAGTTAACCGCTCTTGAAAAACGATGGTGGATCAGATCAGGTTGTTCGATCTTTCCTGCGAATCATGCTTTAAGGCACTGGTTCAGTTGAATAGGTGATTCAATTATATCAATAGGTTGCAGTGGCTTATGGCAAACCGAGATAATCTATGTAACTATTAGTTTTAACAGTCGTAATACGCAATTCTGCTTTTTTTTACCTATTCAACTGAACCAGTGCCTGCTTTAAGGGTTCGCGAAAAAATAACTACGCAGAATTGGCGCTCAGATTTGGTCCAGGTTTTGCTGATCCGAGAGAGCAAAACCAC
>DEIP01000157.1 GCA_002352605.1 Desulfobacteraceae bacterium UBA2771
AAGAATAAAATAAACAATCTTACTTGTCTTTTTGCTCGTGTTCTGCGTTGCCTCAAAGGTTACAACCAACAAGGTTGCGCCCTCTTACGCGCCTTGAACACGAACAAAAATCCGGTGTCATCTCTGTGTATTTTATTCTTTCCGAGGCCCTAAGTAATGCTTCTTATGCCTTCCTGTCGTGCCATCCCCGTGCCGCCGCACGAACACCCGTAATTTTCGAGTCTAATAATGATTCCAAAAAGCTGATCGTGAAAAATCGTTCGACCCATGTTTCTATGGCGACGGTGCGGTCTGGAACCGCAAACAGGAATCGTTGGGAACCGATTCGTTACGAAACACATAACCGGCCATGGTCCACTCCGTTAACCGGCTGCGGCCATCGATCTCGAAATGGGCACGGATACTCCACAGATATCGGGTTTCCGGTTTTAAAGGCGTTTCCAGCCGGTGCACCGGTGATGTCAAATTAGTGCGCACATAGACGAGCCTGCCCGATTCGGTGGGAACCGTTCTCCAGATCCGTAATTCATAGGTGACATTTTCGATGCGACCGTTTTCTTTTTCCGTGGGTGGATCCGCACGCGTCATTTCCAGGGGCTGCCAGCGAAACATCGGCATGAGCGTATTCACGATAACAAAATCGGCGTACAGAGTGAAGCTTTTTCTCACTACCGGCGGATATTCCGGATGCAGTCCGACAACACTGGGTTTGCCGCAGCCCGTCAATCCGGCCAAGCATAGACCGACTAAAATACAACTGATTGGCCGTGTTCGCCATGTCGAATGCATCTGCATGCCGAGTTCCTCAATTCTGGTTCATCGGGTAAACCCGGAAAAAATCATCCACGATCTTTTCCGCCAACTCCGGAACACAGGACTCGATCTCATCGATGAAGTGAACCCCGCCATCCGCTGCCCAGTCCAGAAACATTCTCTCCTCATCGCTGGCGCAGGTGAACCTTTCATCCAGCAGAACCGAATCATCCTTCACGCGGATAAGCTGCACCCGGATCTGCAAAAATACATCCGTGGGTGGATCGATGCCGTCCATGCCACGCAGCCCGGACTTTTCAACGCTTATCAGCAGATGTGTATCGATGGGTTCTACGAATGGCTTCCGGTGTTCTGCAACGCCCCGCTCAGCGGATGTCGGTTTCCCGTCAGGCCAGACAACAAATTTCAGAGTCGTCCGGTCATTGCCCAGGGCGATTATTCTGTTGAGCAATACGTCGCGAAGACCCATCTGTCTGAATTGAGCTGTAGCGGCCTCAAGCATGATCTGCGCATTTTCAACTTCCTGAGCGGGGATGGCGGTGAAAATCCCATGAACGCCGCCGACCAGCGCGCAGATCGGTGAAAGCAATACACCCAGGTATGTTCCGCCGGGTACGGGTGAGACAAAACCGATCATGACCGGCAGTGTGGCTCCGGCCACGACGCCTCGTTTAGCTCCGCCCCACACGCCTTTCGCCGGAAGCACGACCTTCGTTGTCGGTAGACTCGGCAACAGCGATACGCCGACTGTGGACAACTCGGATCGGATGCGTTCCAGTGCCGACGGCTTCATGGTGTATATGTGCGGTGTATTTGAACAACCGGCAAGGCACCACAAAACGACATTTAGATATAGAAGCCACCGTATCGGGTATATTTTTGTCCGCACTTGGTGCTTACCATCGAAAGCGAGTATTTCACTGGAACCCTGGAATCTTTCTAAGAGGCTACTTCTTCGGTTCGAAGCTGAAAATTTCAATGGTTACCGTGTATTTGTCGGCATGGGCCATACTGGAAACCAAGGCTGCGGCAATGATCATGATTGCCATTACTGATTCAGCTGGTTTTATAGCATGTTGAATTCTATTTCACCAGTTCTATTTTTACCCAACCATTGCCGGTGGGTTGTTTTTGGCCTGCCGGCAGGCTGAACGTCAACTTTAGGGCACTTAAAGCGGTATAGATTATCTGTATGCGTACTTTTGTAAGATCGTCGACAACGCTAACCGTTTTGCATTGGAAACCTGCGTTCAGTATTTTTCAAAAAAATTACCAGTGATACTGGAGGTAGATGCTATTGTAATTGCTGCCTCCCGAGATCCGGCCAAAAGCGGAGGATTTCGAATAGATCCCGGACCGGTGATGAATACTGTATCCCAGCCACAATGCTTCCATCCATTTGACCCTAAAAAGTTGTCCCAGGCTCAAGTCGAGAGAAAAATCAAGGAAATTTAAAAGTTGGCTCGGCCTGTATCCCTTAGCTTCTACGTCCTGTTCTTCCAGGTAAGGGATTTTATGGGCATAAGATATACCTTCTGCAAATCCCAAGCGCCAATGGGTCGGCCATTTAAATGTGTAGTAAAACTTGACTGCCAGAACGTATTCGGCTGAGCTTTCTTGTACCTCTGATGAATGATGAAGGACCAGCCCGGGAGTCAAATAGGTGGCAATGGGAATGGTGAACAGCTCATCCGCAAGGGGCACGCCGAAAAAAATAGAGGTCATTTGGTTGTTATAAGGATCGCTTTCCGTATTTCCGGTCATGATCTCCCCCAGATTTGATGTCGTGCCCCAGCCGTGTGCCAACCGCACATACGGTTTGGCGTCCAACGTATCTACGTGCCTTTTCTTATCGTTAAAAAAGCCGAACCCCAGAAAAGCCTCGCCCTGGGTGGATCTTTTGACAAAGGAGACGTCCCGGGTATCGGAATCGAGCATTCTTAAACTGACCTGCCCCATTAGATACAGGTTGCGGTACACGTGATAGCGGATGTCGGTGGATAGCAATACGTCAATGGCGCTGCCCGGGTCTTCTCTTTCCAGACCGTAATAGCGATTGTTGAACTCAGCGCTTTTCCAACGAAACCTCACATAGGGCCTGAAATCCCAGTCCCCCCGTTCGAATTCAAAACTGGGGGTCAGGTTTGCATGTATGCGGCCGTTTTGATCACTTAATACTTCGAAATCCGTATGGAACCAGTTTGAAAAATGATAGGTAAACTGTCCGCCCAGATCCAATCCGTCTTCCCGGATATCGTTTTGGAACTCTTTGGGAATGTCAAAGAACCGGTATCTGGCAAACGGGCTCAGTTGCCAGTTTTTCCCCTGAAAGAGCCTGTACCCGGCCTCGAGGCCATCGATAAACAAACGACCGTTGTCATAGAAAAACAAAGGGAGGACGTCGTTTACAACACTCTTGTCCGCATCAAACGGAATTCTCGCCGACCGTATCCCCATGGCGATGCCCCACTTTTCGGGCGCCTTGGTTTTCTTTTTTTCAGCGAGTTGCTCCTCGCCATAAGCATTGTGGGTGACCAAGATAAGCAATACCATCAATGATCTGCAAGGGTGTTTGTTCATTTTCTCTTCCTATTCACACTTTAAATTGATCGGAACAATTTCGTCACCGGCATGAATGGCTGTAATTCCCTGCCTTTCAACCACCACCAGAGACATGGCCACCTTGTCTTCAATGGGCATGGCGGACAAGGTTTCCATGGCCAGCACTTCGGCTACGCCGTTTTTTAAATTCACTTTGCCGATAGAGATACGGTTGTAGAACTGTGTGTTGCGAGCGAAAAGAACCAGGTTCGCTTTGAAATCGATTTCCGGAACGTTTTCGTCCGGCTTGAAGGGTTTCCAGACAGTCTCAAAGGTTTCGACGTCGCCGATATAACCGACCGCCTGTTCATGCTGCTTTTCCGGCAGCAGTTTAAGCCGGGCCACCGGATAGTCGCCCTGCCAGGATTGCAGGATTTTCGCCTCGCCAACGAAGGGCTGCGAATGGATGGCCAGTGCGTCATCCTCGGCCAGACAGTCGCGCGTGGGTTTGTGGCCTTTGGCGCTAACGGCCTCGAATTCGGTCTTGGCGGCCTTAAGCTCCGCGCGGAACGCGGGATCGGCATGCAGACGAGCCACGGCTGCCGCTCCCATGAAACGCCCCTCAACCACATCGCTGTGCCAATGAACGTTACAGATGTTTCGGCTTTCACCAAAGGCCCGGCCACGGGCAAGGATCGCATCAGCCCGGTCGGGAGCGATTTCAGTCAGGATGAGTGCCCAGGCCCAGCCAATGGCGGTATGCCCGGAAGGATAGGAACCGTCCTTCATCAAAAGCTCTTTTTCATCCGGTGTGCAGATAGGCTCCTTGTTCTTCATGAATGGGCGCTTACGCTGGTACTTATTCTTTGCCGTGTAAGTAGACAGGCCCGCATCGGCAAGGGTGCGCCGCAGCAGCATGTAGAGATGCGGCGTGTCTTTTTCCGTAATCGGAATGCCCAGCGCACAGGAAAAAGTGCTGGCTGCTTCCGGGAACATCAGCTCGGCATCCTTGGCAGCAAGCTCCCAGCGCGGCGTACCGCGCAGTTCAATGCTTTTCCGGCTGACATCTTCATCCAGTGCGAGCGCGGCTGAACCTTCAGCCGGCGGCGGCGGAATAAGCGCCAGGCTGTTGGGATGCTCCTCGGGCTGTAAATATCCCGCCAAAATCCCCGGATGTATTTCCGGCACGGCCATTAGGCCGGCTTGCTGTTCGACACTCGCGCATCCCGCGGTTATTGCAATAGCCAGCAGAACGAATAAACGCTTAAGCAATGAGAGGTTGAGCACTTCCATTGATGTTTCTCCTTTAGTTATCTTGGTTACTTATTTTCAAGATCCGGCCCATATCAAAGATAGGGGTCTTGAATCTTGAATGATTGAGTTTGTTAATCAGTTTGGTTCATCCGCAGAATGTGTGGGTGCCTAGTGGTTCGGGAAGATCTCCAAGGGTGTGATATAAAGCTAGTTTTATGACTTCAAAGTTTTTGAAACCATAA
>DEIP01000044.1:0-1946 GCA_002352605.1 Desulfobacteraceae bacterium UBA2771
TGGGCGCCAATTCTGCGAAGTTATTTTTTCGCGAACCCTAAGGGCCTGTACGGGTGGGTGCAGGCACTTAAAACAGCCATCAGAACAACAAAATAGAGGCAATTGGCAGGGATTTGCAGGTTAAAATCAAACAAGCCGTGAGCGGATATTGAAATCAATCCGCTGAAGGCGCCCACGGCCAGATAAAACCGTAGCGGATCCCTTCGAAAATCAAGCTGTTTGATACGGCGGGCACTTTTTCGTAGAAAAATGAAAAAACCGCCGATGATCGCCAAAAATCCCACACCGCCGGTCTCTATCAGAAGCTGAAGATAGTCATTGTGGGCATAAATCACCGTCTTGTCCGAGGCGAACGAGCGGTTGTACACGGCGAAAACATTTTCATAATTGCCCAAGCCGATGCCCAAAGGATAGTCTCTTACTATCGGTAGGCTGTCTCGCCAGATATCCATCCGTGAACTGCCATCTCCCCGGATGGCTAAGAAACGTTTCATGATGGGTTCAATGCCGATGGTTGTCATATAGATTAACAGCAAAACTGCAATCCCACCCAGCAGTACCCGAGTATGCTTGGCCACCGCCCGCATGCCCGATCGCGCCAGGAAGGAAAAGGTCAGAAAGCCGACAAGACCGCTGATGATACCACCTCGGGAGCGAGTGAAAATAAGGGCCAGCAAAAAAACAATGATTCCCAGGGCCATCATAGCCTGCCGGTTAAGCTTGTCGGAATTGAGCGCCTCTTTCAATGATGTCAACCGGCCGGCAATGGCCAGGGTAGAACCCAGGGCCAACGGCCAGATCATCTCGATAAATCCGGCAAAATTGTTGCGATTGATGAAGGTGCCCCGCGCCGTACCCAGGTATGACTGCACATAATCAACCCAGAGCACACCCATGGAAGGCACCAGCGCCTGGATCAGGCCGTATACCGCCTCTGTCAATCCAATCCCGATGATCAGGAAAACGATGCGTTGGAGCATTTTTCGTTCTTTGCAAAGATCCCTCACGACGATAAAAAAGAGTCCCAGGCTGAGAAGGAACGCCCACCGGCATAATGCATCCCGTGGCAGGTAGCTGAGTGTTTCCCAGGTCGGGGAACTGCCGGCAAGCGCCCATGACCGGGACAGGATTTCAGATCGCGTGGGGCTCAGAAAAGCAAGAACCGGGTGGGGGAAAGGGATACACAGAAAAAAGGTCCAGATGAAAAATACGGCCACCAATATTTTTAAGGATCTCACCCGAGGGAACGCGGACTGGTTCTCCATGGTCCACAGATGCAGGATAAATGCAGCGATCATCAGCAGACAGTAGATAGACCACACCCAAGGCTGAACGGCGGCAAAGAGAATCGGCATGGTGCCGATGATAAAAAGAGCAAGTATTCGGATCATTCTCATGACGCTATATTTGCCTATTTTACAATGTTAAGTTATTTTTGCGCGAGCCCTAAGGCATGCTCTCGCCAAGATCTCCAAGGGTTTTTTACTCAGGGAGGTTGTTGACGGTACGGGTGATGCCATGTTTCATAATAGCTTCCCCGAAGTTCAACAGGTAACCAAGCCTCATTCCGGTGAGTTTGAGATACGTCAGGAGCTGCTTCTTGTGTGTATTGTTAACTCTCTCGACGGACTTCAGTTCCAGAATGACCTTGTCTTCAACAATGATGTCAGCACGGAACCTCTCCTCGAAGCAGATTCCTCGACATGTGATGGACACCGGTACTTGACGTTCTGCCTTGAGACCCCGCTTGCGGAGTTCGTCCGGAAGGACGACCTCGTAAACTGTCTCCAATAAGTCCGGGCCAAGCTCTCGGTTACGGGCAATCGACGACTTCCTTGCCTATCTCATTTTCATCCATTCTTTGCGCCTCTCCGAGAGTCAATGATTTTAGATTTGAACACGTTTCATACAACAGTACGAAAAATAGAATTTCTCTCGCCGAGCCG
>DEIP01000044.1:1963-4278 GCA_002352605.1 Desulfobacteraceae bacterium UBA2771
AATTTTGAGATCGAGCAGTAGGCTCCAATTTTCAAGGTAATAGAGGTCGTTTTCGATTCTTTTCTGAATTGAAGTGTTTCCCCGCCATCCGTTGGCCTGAGCCAAACCGGTGATGCCTGATTTAACCAGATGGCGGATTCGATAATTCGGAATTTCCCTGCTGAATTTCTCGACAAAATGCTCCCGCTCCGGCCGGGGGCCGACGATGCTCATATTACCCACGAGCACATTCCATAGCTGCGGCAATTCATCTATGTTGGTTTGACGCAGGATTTTTCCCAACGGCGTGACGCGATGGTCATCGGGTGTGGTCCATATCGTATCGGAGTTTCGGTATGGCTGCACGGTCATGCTCCTGAACTTGACCAGGGTAAATTCGACATTGTTGTTGCCAACGCGTTTTTGTCTGAACAAAGCCGGGCCCGCCGAGCTCATTTTGACGGCAATGGCGATAAAAATCAGGATCGGGGAGAGAAGCAGCAGGCCGGCAAGTGAAACAAGGATGTCGAAGACGCGTTTGATCATGCGATTGCTGAATATGTTGAGCGGTTCGTTACGAGCGGCAATCACTGGAATGTCTCCCAAGGTGTTCAGACGCGTCCATTTAGGAATGATATTATAAAAATCCGGTACAATGCAGAACCGCACACCCGCAAGCTCACACCGTTCAACAATGCGCTTAATGGCCGGCGCTTCGCTTAGCGGTTTGGCAATAATGACTTCATCAATTTGATGATCACGCAACGTTTCAGGAAATTGTTCCAATCGACCAAGATACAACCCCTCGAGTGGAGATTCGATATGGTTGTCGGACAATATCCCTTGAATTCGAAAACCCAACGCCGGCGTTGATAAAATTTTTGTGATGACTTGTTTGGCCGATCTCCCACTACCGATCAACAAAACGTTTTTTTGCTGATACCCATATCTTAAAATTTGCTTGATGGTGATCAAATAGAATAAACGCAGGACGGTTGACGAAATGGCTCCGAACAACAACGGGTAGAGGATCAATTTGTCATTGGGTCTGAATTCACCAAAAATAGCAACGGTTGCAATCGTAACCGTGCTTAACACGGAATAGGCGATTAAAATATCTTTCAGGACGTTAATCGTATTGGACAAACGATTGATCTTGAGAATATCTGAGTTGACGGATATTAAAAACCAAAAAATTACGATGAGTCCCATCAGGATGTTACCTTTCAATGGAATCATCGTGCCGCCGTTGTAGTATGTAAATGCAACGAAGAAAAAGGAGAATATGATTAGTAAATCGAGGATGAACAGGATTCTGGAGTTCCCGTTTTGCATCTCAGTACCTCTTATTTTTATTCAGTTAATCACAATTTGACGTAGTATGGTTTCAAACCCGTCAGTAATTTGGGAGATGGGAAAGTATGTCTCTGCATATCGTCTGGCGTTTTTTCCCATATCGACACGCAACGATTCATCGTTTTTCAGCTTTCTTATTGCCGAGAGACATTCATCGATCGACCCTGGAGGAACAACAACCCCGGCGCTGATATCATCGGTGATTCGTGCGCATAAATTCCGTTTATCAACTGCAACGATGGATGCTTTTTGGGCACAGAACGCGGACCATAGTTTGGATGGCACACAATACGCGCCGGCAGAGGCTTCCAAAGTGATTAATGACACATCAGCTGATGCCAACAGGTAAGGGTAAAGGTGTACTGGCTGAAGTGGAAGCCTGAGTAAATTCGGGAGGTCTTTTTCAGCTAACTGTTGTTTTAGTAAATTGTGTCCGCGTACATCCGTAGCGATTACAAAAAGAATTTCATTGTCATCTACCCGGTTGGCAGCCGTATCCGCAATAAGTTGGATGTCTTGTTTCTTTCCCAATGTGCCGGAATATAAAATTACAAATTTATCATTTAACCCATGGTGATCGGAAAACCTATTTTTTCTCGGCAATACGGGAATCTGCTCGATCGGTCCCCAGTTAGGTATGATAGTGACTTTAGTAAGATCGATATTCCATTGATTTAAAAAGGGAATGAAATCATCCGTGATGGCAACGATGTGATCTGCCCTTGACAGGGATTCGATTTCTATTTTATTCAGATAGTTGTACGCGCAACGACCGAGTGTTTGGCTGACATTGGAAATAATCGATCTGGCTGCAACGCTAAGTAGATCTTGGAGCCAAAAAACTGATGGAATTACATGCTTTCCTGCCCAGCCTATTATTTTCTTTTGGGCTTCCAAAGGTGTATTTGTTGATATGATGACATCCGGCTGCCATTTGTTCAGTTGGTTTACAGCCAGATCCCCATAGCGTCGCTCCTGTA
>DEIP01000098.1:0-3909 GCA_002352605.1 Desulfobacteraceae bacterium UBA2771
CAATCTTTTTTAGAGGCCCTTTGACATGGGTGGGCGGGGGCAGTTCGATTAATCCATCTCTGTGCATGCGCAACACGGCATGACATATCCTTGAGATTGCCATCGGGTTTTAGCCATTGGAGCATCCGGCACACTTCTTTGGAAAGTCTCATCCGGTTGAACTCGGGGTTTTCCTTTATGAGGGATCGAATCTTTTTAATTTTTTGGCTCGTGTCCCGAACTATTTTTAAAAATCTGAAAACAAGCCGAATATTTAATGGCTGAACACCATATACCCTACGATTTCGGCAATGTGGCCGGTTTCCGTATCCATTGATTGCTCTTCGTCGATCCATACATCAACGGAAAACTCATCCTTGTTCGCATTGCGCACATTTGCAGTATTACCACCGTCGGTGGTCTGCATTTCGGCCAGTAAAGTGGGCGCGGATGCAAAGGGGGCATTGAAGAAAATTGGGTAGTATGTGTGTGTTACTGCATTATCCGTTCTGTCAACCAGATAATTGACGCTACCAACTGATCCAGAAGATGGTTCCCAGGCAATGTAGGAGAGCGTTTCTGTTCCATGATTCTTCGAATTTACCTCCTGCTCCTGCATCTTTAATTTGAAGCCATCAATGGCAATCTCTTTCACCCGCACCGTTACTGTCTCTGTATCATTGAAACTGGTGATCGTGGTCATAACAACGGGGGTTAAATTGAATTGGTTGTTAAACGGAACGTTAACAAAATCAACCGCGGCGTTGGATTCAACACTTGCCGCTTCAATTAAAGTCCCGTTATCCAGAATATAACGCCCCTGCTCCATGACCAAATAACCCACTGTCTCTTTTGTGTGGGTACCATCCAGGTAGTCCCATTCCTGAAGGCGCATCTCAAAGCCTGTGGTGTTAACGTTCTGAATTCGGATGACTGAAGGATCACCGCCATTATGGCCTATTGGACCGGCAACGACTACAGGGTTGGCAAAACTCTTTTCAAAATTAATCCGGGTCCATATATGATTAATATCTACTTCGCCAAACTCCATTGCTTCTTCGAATGTGGCCCCAGTAGGAAAGTCACCGGGGTTATTGGGATCGGTCCCTGCCTCAACCTCTTCGCCATCCGAGACACTATCCCCATCGCTATCCGGGTTGTTTGGATCCGTACCATAAAGATCGTTTTCGTCATCATCCGAAAGCCCATCATTATCGCTATCCTGAGAAGCAGTAAGAAAGGTGTTGACTTCTTCAGAATCCGCGCTTTCCAGTTCACCTTCAAATGCGCGTACCACGAAGTAATGCCAAATATTTTCTTCCAGATTGCCCACCGTGGCGGTGGCTTCGATACCGGTCCAAATGGGCTGGCCATAATCGTAACTCTGGTCTACCGTCCGATGATAGATCGCATAGCCCTCAGGAGATGGATCATTGGGATCCCAGGCCAATGTGAGTTGGGATGCTTGAGAAAAGCCGGGAATAAATAAAAAGAAAATGATAGTTGATGCTGATAACGCAAGAGTAATGATTCGTTTGGATAACCGAATTGTCATGCACTAAACCTCCATGGTTCCTTTTGGACAATCGGTGTATCCACGAAGGATGTTCCGTTTGCCTACGGTTTACTTGCCGCCATTTCATTCGAACTAAAATCCAGAACAGTGCCTTTGGCTTACCCTTTAGGATGGCCATACCGTATTGTGCCGATAGGCAACGGTTTGGACAGCTACCTTTGCAAATTTGTTTCCAAACGCCACGATGACATCCAAAAAAGCTTATAACAGGTTAATATTGAATTGTTTTAAATGATTCTACCTTCTGAGATAAGAAGACAGGAGATCAAGCGCCCACCGGGTCTGCGCAAAAAGGGTAATTGGCCTATCCGGGAAAATTCAAAATTTACACTCGACAAAGATAAAGGGCTGGAATACTGAAAGGGAGTTTTTAAAATTATTAACGGCGAACATCGAATTTCAGGACTCTTGATTTAGGAAAAGAGCAATTTTACTTTACTATGTCATGATATTGTTAAAAAAGTTGGGTTCAATCGGTATTGGACAATGCGTTCCCTCCGGTGCAAAAATTCTTCCCGGAAGAGTTGGTCGATGAACTGCTGATGTCCCCAGCCTTCCTGCTGTGCCCTGGTCAACATTTTCCTGAAAACCTCGGCCATTCCCTTGAGGCGGCGTTTCCCGAGCAGTTCTAATATTGCTTCATTCATTTGCGATCAAAAAAGTCTCCGCTGGTATTATTGAGGATCATCTTCTCGAGGCGGGCAAGATCATAGAGACCATAACGCAGTGCCTTTTCTACAGCTGCCATAAAATATCCCGGTGGGTAATTTCGCTTAAGTTCCAAAAGCCGGCACTGGTTCAGTTGAATAGGTGATTCAATTATATCAATAGGTTGCAGTGGCTTATGGCAAACCGAGATAATCTATGTAACTATTAGTTTTAACAGTCGTAATACGCAATTCTGCTTTTTTTTACCTATTCAACTGAACCAGTGCCAAGGAAAAGGGTTACCTCATTTCCGAACCGGGTAAAAAACGCTCCTGGAGGTTCAGCAAGGAGAACACGGGAAAAGGCATTCCCCTATTTGGCGCCAGTGCCACCAGCGTCCCCTTGGAGGCCATTGAAAACTTCCAAGCGGAGCTTGCCAAATCCCCGAGATTGTTCGGTTGTGATAATTGCTTTGGCTTGCGGGTCAGCGGGGATTCCATGATAGAGGCCCACATCCTGGACAGGGATCTGGCCATTATCCGACCGCAGGAGCGGGTGGAAAACGGTGAAATCGCGGCGGTGATTGTAAAAGGGTCGCTACCGGAGGCAACCTTGAAAATCGTACACAGGGACCGGTATTCACTGTCTCTGGTGCCGGCCAACAGCGCCCTTTCTCCACTGGTATTCAAGGGGCCTCAGCGCAAGCAGGTGGGGATCCTCGGAAAACTCGTAGGGGTTATTCGCCGGAGTTGATCCCCTCGTTGCCAAAAGAATCCTGTTTGAATTCCTTTCGAAGAGGGGGGACGTCCTTGAAAAACTAAGCAACTTTTTTTTGTGCTATTTGAACGAGAACGCTGCGATTAGCCGGATTAGACGCACCCGGGATTCTTGAAAATTGTCACTTCTCTGAGGGGGGTTCCCCATGCTCAAACTCGGCGACATCTTGGATAGCGCATCCATGGAAGCAGCACTGGAAAACAGACGGCTGACCGATGGCACCCTGATGGTAATCCTTTCCGGTCGCTGGATAACCGGGACAGCTGCCTGGTGGTTTTTAGGGAAAGAGGGGACGTCCTTGAAAAACCCGAGCGGCCGTCCGATGAGTGGACTCGAGATTAAGCATCCCGATCATTCCCGAAAATCCTCTTTTTCCAATCAGATCTTGCCAAAACACAAACCATGCAATAGATTTGCATTGAGAAGTTTTACCCTACGACACAAACTTTGAATGGATTTGGAGGGACGTGATGTTTGATCTAAAAACATCAATAGTGACTGTTTTTTCAATTTTATTTGGACTTATTTCCTGCGCATGGGCTGCGGAGCGGGTTCCCGTTTTCGTCAGCATTGCCCCCCAGCGTTACTTCGTGCAACAGATTGGCAAAGACCTGGTGGATGTGCAGGTGTTGGTGGAACCCGGCGCGGATCCGCACACCTATGAACCCAAGCCGCAGCAGATGGCGGCCCTTTCCAAGGCGGTTCTCTATTTTGCCGTCGGCATCGAGTTTGAAACCGCCAAGCTGGAAAAATTAACCGCCATTAACCCTCGGATGAAAGTGGTTCATACCGATCATGGCATCATGAAGCTGCCCATGGCCGTCCATGGCGGCCACCATGCGGACGATGACCCCGAAGAAGAACACCACCACCGGGGCGGCCTGGATCCTCACATCTGGCTCTCCCCGCCCCTGGTCATGCTACAGGCC